>JARFPM010000130.1 GCA_030444405.1 Nitrospira sp. | reverse complement strand
TCCTCATCACGGGAATTGCGGTATTCCTGGCGATCGCGATCGTTCCCGGCTTGGAGGCCGACAGTCTGACGGCCGGCATTGCAGCGGTGCTGGTGCTCACCTTCTTGAACGTGATCCTTCGGCCTATCCTATTCCTGCTTACCTTGCCGCTGATCGTGTTTACGCTCGGACTCTTCCTCGTGGTCCTGAACGCGCTGCTGTTGGAATTCACGGCGTTCCTGGTGAAAGGATTCACCGTCTCGGGATTTTGGCCCGCCGTCGGTGGCGCGCTGGTCATCAGCCTGGTCACGACCATTCTCAACAGCTGGACCGTTGACCGCCGCCTGCCCCCTGACTTTCCTGAGGAACCCCGTCGGCCACCCAAAATCATCAATCCGGATTGAAACATCCGACAATTCCCTGGAGCGCGCGTTTGAAGAGACGTGGCTTCTCTTTGTACAGCGCTAATGGAACGGAACCATCGCAGAACAATAGGTACAACACACAAAAGGAATAAGTCTCCCCGATTCCTCGCTTGAACATCACCAGACTGCACAATGATGAATGCACTGTTTCATCATAGAACAGTCAGCCAATGACCACATGGTCTTCCACGTAGGTCATCTCCTTCGCTTTTTACACTCGTTTTCCTTCAGACTCGTCTGTAAGCAGTCTGTGTCACCATCAAAATCGCGCGATACCGTAGCCAATCTCGACAGTTCGCCATGAGAAAGTGTTATCCAATGCGGAGGTATGCCCCTTGCTGTCGGTGAACTATCACTCACTTAGACAGAGGAGGGTTACATGGAGCCGACTTTGGCAATTCGACAGTCACCGGAAGGTCGCACAACACATCGCCTCTCGTTCTTCCATCCACGCACGATGGCCATGTGCCTGTGCGTTGCAGCACTCGGTGTACCCACTGCCGGAATCTGGGCATCGACGCCATCGCAGCTCCCGCTCCTTGAGGAAGCCCCCAGTGATGTGCCCCCTGCCATCGCCCAAGCCTTTCCGTCACCTGAGATGTCCAAACGGTGGGTGCGTCGGCATCGCACCATGGGGCTCAATCCCGCTGCATTGGAGGCCATGAAACGCGGTCGTAAAGAGACGAAACCCGACATCACGTTGGACCTCTTCGATGCCGGGACTCGTACGCTGGAGCTCGAGGAGCCGGAAGTCCATCGCAACAAGGCAAGGGTGTGGCGCGGACGGGTACGAGGTGAACAGGAAAGCGACGTCACATTGGCGATACGCGGCACAAAGATGGTTGGAACGATTCTCTCAGACCAACGTCTCTACAAAATCGAACCGGCCGAGGACAACCGTCATCGTCTCGTTGAAATTGACGAAGACGCCATGCGGCCGGATCACCATCCACTCGTGGTGCCCGATGATGGAACGCCCGCGGACCCTCCTGCTCCAGAACCTGATCTCCAGCAGCCCGGTGCAGCTGCAGCGACGGACACTGTGGCCACCGCTGCTGCGACGACCAACACGATCGTCGACCTGTTAGTCGTCTACACCAAGACAGCACGCGTGAAGCAGGGCGGCAAGGCCGCCATGAATGCGCTGATCGCGATGAGCGTCGATTTGGCCAATCAAGCCTACACTAATAGCAAAATCGCGATGCAACTCCGGCTGGTCCGCGCTGCCGAGGTCGCCTATTCGGAAACTGGCAACATCAGCACCGATCTGACCAGACTCCGCAACACGACCGATGGGTTCATGGATTCCGTTCATCAGCTGCGCAACCAATATAAGGCCGATCTGGTCGCATTGATCGTGGACAACGGCGGGGCCTATTGCGGCATCGCCTATGTCATGGCGAACGGCCCACGGGCCAGCTTTGCCAGTTACGCATTCAGCGTGACGGATCGTGATTGCGTGGCAAACAACACGCTCACCCACGAACTGGGGCACAATATGGGTGATGCGCACGATCGTGCGACCGGCGGCACCGGTGCCTATCCCTACTCGTATGGCTATCGGGACACCATCGGAAAATTTCGGACGATCATGGCCTACCCCTGCCCCAATGTATCCTGCCCGCGCGTCAAATATTTCTCAAACCCGAGGATCTTGATCAATGGCCGGCCGGCCGGGATCGATCACAGGATCGACCCGGCGAACTCCGCCGATAATGCGCGATCCATGAATGAAGGCCGTAACGTCATTGCTGCATGGCGCACAGGAACCTCGACTTCCGCCACCACCTCTCCGACTATCTCAAAAGATTCGCGGGCCAACTCGCAGGCAGATGGTCCCGACGATGTGGACGATGAGTCGGACGACGATTCGGAGGATGAGTCGGATGGCGATTCTCGTGACAAGCCTCGCACAGATTCTCACGAGAAGTTGCGGGGAAAGTTTCGTGCGCCAATCCCGTGAGCAGTAGGACACCGGAAGGACCGGAACCCCGCCCTTCCGGTCACGATCGTGCTGAGACGTTGCCTTCTATATAATGTAGTAAATGAACAGGACAGATGGTTTCAGGAGACGATTTGTGGTCCACCGATTCAAATACATTTTTCTCGCTGTAATGCTGGGTGGCCTGGTCAGCCAGATGGTGTGGGCCGATGAGCCGACGGCACCAAAGAGCTTGTGGCACACCGTCCTGACTCCTCCCCCTTCCGGCCAGCCACCGATACCACGAAAACCCTGGATGCTCCGCGATCGTGAGATCGCGCTCGACCTTCCTCTCCTTCAAATATTGAAGAATGCCGGAGCCAGGCCCCTTCCCAAGATCACCGTTGAACTCTTCGACAATACTAACCCCGAGTTGGATGTCACTTCCACGGTATCTCGTATCAACGACACCGCCGTCATCCGCGGCACCTTCAAGCCTCCTGCACAGGGCGATTTCACCTTTGTGATCACCGGGAATCTCCTGATCGGCACCATCCAGATCGGCGACCGGATCTATAAAACCGACCACATTGGCAATGGTCGATTACGGCTGGTTGAACTCGACCCCGACAAAATGCCGCGCGATTGATCGTCAGGTTGCCCACGTTCAGAGAGAGTAGCTATTCATCAACGTTCCGGCTACAATGAGGCCGCTCGGGCTTGAACCTATGACCACAGCAACTGCTCAAACCAAACCGGCTCCGGAAACGCATCTTCAACGGACGTTGAACGCCGCGTTGAACGACATCGGCACGGATGCCGCATTGGCGGCCGTCTTCCATCAAGAGAATGGTCCCCTCGTCGAACATGCGTCGCGCGGGTTCACGCCGAGAGATGTCCAAGCCATTATCCGTACCCTGTCGACGCAACGTGCCACGGCCTTGGTCCCGACTGCCCAAGATCCGGACGGTGGGCGTGCCATCCGCCTGCGGTTGATCACCCCCGGGGCGAAATCCCTGCTCGTTGTCCCGCTTCGCCACCTCAATAACGTCTACGGGTGCCTGGTCATCGGACGGAAAGAGGGGGCCGCGTTCTCCAAGAAGGATAAGGCCCACCTGGAGCAGATGTGCGACGGCATGACCAAGACGCTGGACCGTGAAGGACTCTTCAATACCAACGTGGTGTTGCGTCGTTCCTACGTCACCCAGGAGCCTGGCCCGCCTCAGCAAACCGGAGCGGACCTGTTTCCGCCGATGATCAAGCACTTTTCACCCGAGCTCCAAGAAAAAATCGAGGCCGTTTTGACCGACGCTCACCAATACGTGACCTATGACCGAGCCTGGGCTTGCTACTACGATCCGCTGGCGGGAAACGTCGAGGTATTGGGAATCGCCGGCGACGTGAAAACCGACCCAAAGGACGCCAAGAAAGATTTAAAACCCGGTCAACGCCTGACGCTCGATAGTTCGGCGGCGGGATGGGCGGTCCGCCATCGTAAACCCCGCGTGGATCATGATCTGGCTTCCACCCAGGGTCGCTTTCTCGATCACAAGCATCTCTTCAAGGACCGGTTTCAGTCGTCGCTCGTCATTCCCTTCTTCGTCAAAGGCCAGGTCGGAGGGACGTTTACGCTGGGGTCGAAAGATCCCCAACGGTATCAGACCACCGATGCCCGTACGCTGGAGCCCGTCATTCTCAAACTCGCGGAGCTCTTACAGACACCGGCGCCGCAGGCTGCCGCTCCTTCTCCGGCGACCGACGTCGACGGAACACCGGGCCCCCGACCGCCCGTGGCCGCCCCGTCTGAGCCCATTATTCGAAAGCAAGAACGCCAAGCCGCAATCGGGGAGTTCAGCGCGTTCTTGGCGACGGAGATTCGAGAGCCACTCGCGTCCATTCGCTCGCAACTCGAAGAAGTGACCAGTGAAGGAATCCTCGACTTCGACCCCCAGACACGGGTTGAGAATGCCATGCGCGACTTGATCCGGATCGAGGCGATCCTCAATGAGATCCTCGACTTCGCCAAGCCGCTCGAACTGAATCGCCATCTTTGCCGCATTCCGGAAGTCCTCGAGAGCGCTCTCGTCGTGGTGGGTACCGACCTTGAGGCCACCCGCATTCAGGTCACGAAAGACTACGCCAATGTCATTGCGCCGGTGCGCGGTGACGAAGCGAAACTCCAACAGACGTTCTTGAGCATTTTCCGAAATGCCTGCGAAGCGATGTCTCCTGGTGGCCATCTCCATATTCAGGTCACCCAACATCGCGCTGGACGAGGGCTTGAGGTTCAAATTCTTATCAAGAACGACGGGGTTCCCATTCCGGCTGAGATCGTGGACAAGGTCTTCGAGCCATTTTTTACGACCAAACAATCCGGCATCGGGCTGGGGCTCCCCAGTGTCAAGAAGATCATCGAAGAACACGGTGGGGCCATTGCAATCGGTAGCGCCGGAGGCGAGGGCACCACCGTCACCATTCGTCTCCCTGGTGTGAGTCGAGGTCCGGCGTTTCGACACCGTGGACGTGGCCAGCGCCACCCCCGGCGATCGAGCTGACAGGTCTGTCTTTATCCGTCCTCACCGCTCGCATGGTCTGTCGCTGGTCACGACACGGGAGGAGTCAATCGATAACCCCTGACATGTCTTGCCCGTTTGACAGAATGGCCCTCCATCGCTATGATTCAGGCCTCAAATTGGTCATCCGAATGGAATGCTCTGAACCCATGACTTTTATCCATCGTCATAGCTCAAAGGGAGAATGGGTATGAAATTTCTTAGCGGTGCAGTCGCGACAGTCTCCTCGATCCTGCTTGCGTGCTCCGTGGCGTCGGCCAACCCGGCGCTGCTGCCGAAACATGAAGGTTATCCCATGAAGAATTCAGGCAGCCCCGTGAACGGCCAGCCGACGGC
>JARFPM010000056.1 GCA_030444405.1 Nitrospira sp. | reverse complement strand
TCCCAAGGGTTAGGCTGTTCGCCTATTAAAGCGGTACGAGAGTTGGGTTCAGAACGTCGTGAGACAGTTCGGTCCCTATCTGTTGTGGGCGGAGGAGAGTTGAGAGGGGCTTTCACTAGTACGAGAGGACTGTGAAGGACGGACCTCTGGTTTGCCGGTTGTCGCGCCAGCGGCAGTGCCGGGTAGCTATGTCCGGTAGCGATAATCGCTGAAAGCATCTAAGCGAGAAGCGTGCCTCAAGATAAGCTCTCCCGGGGTGTATGCCCCCTAAAGACCACTCGTAGACGACGAGTTTGATAGGCTGGGTGTGGAAGGCTCGTAAGGGCTGTAGCTAACCAGTACTAATCGGTCGTGCGGTTTAACATCCTTTGCTCCTGATAGACATGGTCTTCATCACAACGCATAGAACACGTTGTGAGTGCTGAGACGAAAGTTCTGAGTGCTGAGTATTTGACTCATACGCACTTAGGACTGAACATACAGCACTCAAGGCTATTCGGTGTAGACTGTTCCCGGTGGCCATACCGGAGGGGTCCCACCCGTTCCCATACCGAACACGGAAGTTAAGCCCTCCAAGGCCGATGTTACTGCTGCCGCGAGGCAGTGGGAAAGTAGGACGCTGCCGGGTTACAACGAAGGCCCGCTAGAGCAATCTAGCGGGCCTTTTCTTTTTTCCCCAGGCAGCGAAGGCTAGTTTTTCCAACCTGCCGGCGGCAAAGTACCCATCCTCCGCAATTTGATTGAATGCGGCGTTACGAGCGAGCCACGGGTTAAGAGCCTGTTTCGGCAGGCTCGGGGTCGGATGGGTGAGGAGGTATGTACCTCTGTCGGGTTACAAGGTTGTTAGAGCGACAAAAATGGAGGAACTCGGACGTTCAAATTGCTTTGAAGGGAACAGTGGCATAGAATGCTTCCAATGCCTACAATCAGCACGCTCTATGGGATATTGATCAAGATGTTCTTCAATGACCATGCGCCAGCGCATTTCCATGCCGAGTATGCCGAGTTCAAAGCCGCGATCGATATTCGTCAGTTGCGGGTCTTCGAAGGCGAGTTGCCTCCGCCAGGCACCTGGATCCTGTGCTGGATTGGGCCGAGTTGCATCGGGCTGAGCTACCGGAAAACGGGAATCTGTACAGGGCCAAGGAGCCCCCAAAGCCGATTGCTCTACTGTTGTGAGGAGGCCGTGATGTATTGGGATGTCGTGGAAGTAAAAGCATTGGAGGACCTGGGCCTGTTTGTGCGATTTGCCGATGGGCTGGCAGGTGAAGTCCGTTTTACTTCAGAGCATCTGACCGGTGTGTTTACACCATTGAACGACCCAGCTTTCTTCGAACAAGTGTATCTAGACCACGGTGCTGTTGCCTGGCCAGGCCAGATCGATCTAGCACCGGATGCCATGTATCGGGAGATCAAGGAAAATGGCGTGGCGGTAGTGAGCTAAGCGGCTGACCAAGCGGGCGGCGTGAAGAGGAAGTTAAATCTGTTCCCATACCGAACACGGAAGGTAAGCCCTCCCGGCCAAACCGAACTTGTTCGTGCCGGCACTTCGATCAACTGTGCCGGATATTTCAACACCACAGGAAGTCCCTATCTATGCTGCTCGAGGCAGCGTCGCTGGAAAAATGGGTAGGGTTTATCCGCTGACAGTAAATACGATAAATCGATAAAGTGTCAGCGGTACACACGAAGTGTGGTATGGACCTCTGCCGGGTTACAGAAAGAGCCGGTTGATCTTCGGGTCAACCGGCTCTTCTCTTTTTGTCCCACGGCAGCGAGACCTACTTTCCACGAAGAAAGTCGAAGGGGTTTATCCGGCCACCGTAATTACGATAAAGCGATGAATAGTGGCCTGGACGCGCAAAGAGAAGATTTACTGGTGGCTTCTTATCCCGTCGCCAAGAACAATCGTTAGGACTCCGGGTCGGGGCAAGCAGGGTATGGACCTCTGCCGGGTTACAAACAGAAAACCTGTTGGTGAAAGCCAGCAGGCTTTTTTATTTTGTGGCGAAGTACAGCGTCCAAGCAGAAGGTCAAAGGGGTTCGTCCGTTCATGAGAAATAGTAAATCTATAAGGAGTCAGCGACATGAGCAATTTTGGATTGATTGGGATGAATAGTGATGAGTGATCCTCCGCTTGCGGCGAGAGGCAGAGTTAGCGTATATACGATTATGTGTTTGAGTGGGACGTCCAGAAGGCCATTGCGAATTATGAGAAGCACAAGGTCTCATTTGAAGAAGGCGCCACTATATTCGCCGATCCAGATGGTTTGGATGGTGAGGATAGCGACCATTCACAACACGAACAGCGCCGCCAACGCATCGCGCTGTCCATAGCAAGGCGTATTCTCTTTGTCGTCTACACCCTGAGGAGGACGGATCATGAGAAAAAGGAAACCATCCGTATCATCAGTGCGCGGCAAGCGAGCCGTAAGGAGCGGAAGGCATATTCCGGACTCAGAAATTGATTTTTCAGATATCCCTGAGCTGTCGGATGAACAACTGACGCGAATGCGTCGGATCGGGCGACCGGCCACGGGGATGGCGAAGCAATTGATTGCGATCCGCCTGTCCCCGCGTCTCCTGACTGCTTTGAGACAGATGGCTGCGAAGCGCGGAAAGCCGTACCAGACGTTGATTCATGAGTTATTGGAGAAGGCTGCTTCGCAGGCGGCCTAAAGCTGCGGGCCAGGTCGTTGAAACGATTTCCGACACCGTGCGGGCATTCGCGGAAGCGTCCCTGCGGGAGAAGAATCGGGAAGCCACGGTTGCGGCCATTGAACAAGCGGGCCTTCCGGATTCGTCCTTCCCGGGTGCTAGTCGTAATTGCAATGGTCTTTAACGAAGTGGATCTCAAGCGGATCGAGCAGCCCTCGGTGTCTTCTGTGGCAAACGCAGCCCGGTACAGCTCAAAGACAAACTGCGCCTCGTGTATGTGGTGAAAGGCCATGAAGTTGTCGTTGCCAAGCGGCGGCCTCGGTGGGATAACCAGACCGAATGGACCGAAACGCCGGTGGCCAAGCTCAAGTTCATTCGGTCGGCAGGAAAATGGCAACTGTATTGGATGCGGGCCGATATGAAATGGCACGAATATCCGGGCCTCTTATCAAGCCAATGCCTCGATAACTTGGTGCAAGAGGTCGCAAATCGGGGTCAGAGTGTTATTGTGTTCACGGTCGCCGCAAGCATGCGAGCCGTTATCTCAAAATTGCATTCTGACCTCGACACGTTCCCGCCCATCAGCACATTACTTGCATTTTGGCCCGCCAAAATAAAAGAAAGTCTTTTGGCCGTTACTTGATGCATTGTGAATGTCTATAAGATAACAATCGGGAGGAGTTTCTACTTTTGATAGATTCGCCCATTGGCTCACAGTATTGGGGTCAATGTAGAAGACCACATCATGGTATGCAGCTCGTCCCCACCCTTCACTTGGAAACGCTCCACTGCCCATTTGGCAAGCAGTTGGGTCTCCAGTATCTTCACCACCCCATCGGATGATACTGGCTTGACGTGCGAGCTCTCCATTGCCATATAAAGCGCCTGGATAATAACCCACAGCTATATAGTTTCCGGCCCCGCGATAGAAGAGCCACCAATTTCCATCGGTGTGACGCTTGATCTGTAGGTTAAAGCCCCATTGACCTCCACCTCGCTCACTATAGTGGTCAAAACCCGCACCCAAGTAGACATTGTTCGCAATTTGCACGAACCCGGAACAGTCCAGATTGTAGCAGCCACTCCCTTTTTTATACCCGTTTGTTGTGTAGTAGATGAAGAGAGCCGCTTGAGTGCTGCTCCATTTATCAGGGAATACCTGCCAACCGGCTTCAATGGTTTGTTTGCTGTCATCCGGATTGCCGCGTACCCACATCTGCGATAAGGACATCTGATGAGTGGATACTCTTGGGCTCCATACGTTTAACCACGAATCACCTCCGAAATTCGAAACCGCTTGGGAACCAACCGCATAGTAATGGCTTGGATCTCCCGGCACGAGATCGGTCCCGCCCATATCGCCTCTCGTTTCACGTTGGTCGATCCGATCTCTTTTCCCGAGGAAGTCCTCCAGGGTTCTAAAGCGCGTCATTTCCTCTAAGGTAATGCGACGCAATGGGATTGTATTGGTCTCACAATACATTTCTTTTTCGAATCGATCCTTGATACCAGGCTTGAGGGTAATATCTGCCGGCCTCCGTTCTTTTGAAAGCAAGTCGGCCTTCTCAGCCTTTTCAGACAAAGGCTCAACAGAGACGATGGGAGCTTCCCGCACGAGAGAGATGGGACGAAAATCTGGGTTTCGAAGACCGGGTTGCTGTTCGATCGGTACGCAATCTACAAACTGATTATCCCGTCCCAGGAATGTATGCGTTGGCGTAATCCCTTGATAGAGTAATAAAATGTGGTTTTTCATCTCTGCCAAGGCGCTCTCATTTTCAACACGCACTCCTCGAACGTTTGAGAAATCTTTCATGCTCGCGCTTTTGGTAGAGCCTATGAAACTGTTGAAAGAAATTTCACGCTCCGCAACCAAGGCGGGGTGCCAATGTGAACAAGCGCTCATCGAGAACATCCAGAGCATGAGACAGCCGGCTTGTAGGATTCGCCACGTTGACTGTGCTCGGCGTTTCTTGAAACTGAATGTTGGCATGGTTCACCTCCACATCTGAGCAAAGCTGGTTTCAGTTAACCAAATGAGCTAGAAGCGTACCAGGCGAAAGCACTCGCTTGGTGATGCCCATGTTTGGCCGGCACAAGATGGACCCACGGCAGGCCGAGGCTCAAAAGAGCAATGAGGCCTGCCCTGTCATTCTGTCGGCGGATTGAGCTCATGTGCTAGCCAGCTGCTCTACTTTTTCTTGCCCATGGTTTCTTGCAAGAGGATCTTCCATTCGTCCCGGTTGACGGCCGGCATCGTCGTAATCTGAATATGCCCCATGGAGGCATTCATGACCGCTGCTTTCATGGCCGTCTTGTTATCTGGGAAGTCCCAGATGGCAACGACGTCGTATTCGCCTAGGCAATAATAGGCCTGGACCAGCTTACCGCCGAGCGTCTGGGCATTCTTCTTGACCATCTCGGCACGCTCGATCCCTTTGTCTTTCATGGTTTGAAGACCATGTTGCGTGAACTTGATTAGGCTGACGTAGGTTGGCATGACAGACCTCCTTGGTGGGTCGACGCACAGAGAGCGTCGGATTGAAGAAATCTTAGGCACTTTCGCTCGGCCAAAACAAGCGAGCAGTCAAATGGGAGGCGCAATTGGTAGAAGACCACTTTCCCCGTTCAGCTGGTATTCGCAGGCCGAGATTTCTCCCGGCGTGGCGGTGGAATCAATGCCAGTTTGATGGTCGGCAATGCTGATTGATCGTCCTAGCGCTACGTCGATCGCATTTCCCACTGATTGCCCATCACGCCTAGCCGGTTGCGGTGCCGGCTCGGGTCGTCCTGTGAAACCCCATCGATACTCATGCGGATGTCGGCATTGACGTGCCCCACCAGATAGTAACTGTGTTCCACTAGCCCCTTGACGAGAGGGGTGCAGTCGACCTGGTGTACCTTATTATGCACGTGAGCTGGTCGCGCCGGGCCGTTTGACCCCAGGCGATCCGGATTGCCTTTCGTGAAATCAGAAATGACGAGGGCGGCATCGCCACGATTGTGGTAGACACTGACGCTCCTGGCCAATTCATGCGCTCGTCCCAACGGGTGCCCCTCTTCCAATGCGGTATCGTCCACGTCGGGTGAGCACAGGAAAATATGTTCGAAGATGCGAGGCAATGCGTTGCCAGGCGTGAAGGCATCGCACCGTTCGAGTGCGTTCTGTAACAGGTAGTTGCCCATCGAATGGCACAAGAGGTGAAGATCCTGTTTGCAGAGTTCTTCTTCTGAGCGGCGCAGGCTGGCGAGAAAGTCCCGCACTTTCAGAATGCCGCGGCCGACGGCGTTGCCCGACCCGGCCGCTTCCGACCGGTCCGATTTATAGGAGACGAAGGGGAGTGCCATGCCGTCGGAGGGCCAGGTAAAGAGCACGACCTGCACGTGCTGCTCGGGGTCCCTCTCTGGACTGGAATTCAGCATGGTCTGCAGGGACAGAGCCGTGCCGACTGCGTCGGCCCAGGAGACGTTGTAGCCATGGATAAACAGCAGAACATCCGAATTCTGGCGCATGATGGTTTGCAGATCTGAAAACGCAGCCTGCGACCCCAGCTTGACGTTCTCTTGTTGGTCTTCGGCAACCGACCGGTTGATCTTTTCCCGATAGGCCACGATGTCGGCGGACTCGGCGCATTTGGCCAGGTACTTGATGAGCCCCTCGCCGTCGCCCTGTCCCATGCTTCCACAGTCCTTCTCGAGAAATTTGTCCATCTTGGATTCATCGACCTTGACGACGACTCGGCCGAAACGAAGATTCTCGACGCCGTCGTCGCTGAATTTTTTCCCATAGCCATCCGGGTGCCAGCGATCGTTGCCGAGATGGTTACGGTTGGTCGCGTAAAAGAGTTGTAACTCAGTCATGGTTATGGCTCCTTACTGTCACGAACGTGAGATGCAGTGGCCGGTGTCGGGCGGCGTCTGAGGAGATGTGCTTATCGGCTTCGATTGGGAAAGTCAAGGTCGAGCGATGGTTCCTGGATCATGAAGAGGGAGAACAGTTTCTTCAAAGAGGCAGGGAGGCTCGCCAATCAAGACTGCGATGACCCCCGGCAAGCACTCCCTGTGGGGCAGGGGGCGAGGAACCAACACGATTTCGCCGCGTTCATCGAATCGAGGCAAGAATGGCACGCGTTTCCGGTGTATTCAGTTTTCTGAGCGCAAGGCTTTCGATCTGACGGATACGTTCTCGTGATAGGTACAATTGCGCAGCAGCTTCTTCCAGAGTCATCGGTTGATCATAACCGATGCCGAATCGCATGCGGATCACCGCCGCCTCTCGTAACGTCAGTGAGGCTAAGAGACTGTCGAGTTGTTGCCGGCGCTCCCGCTGATGGACATAGTCGTCCGGTGGAGCGGTCTGGTGATCGGGAAGGAGGGTTCCCAGCATGGTGTCACCGTCACCGACGGGTGTCTCGATTGCGACGGTGTCCTGAAACGATTGCATGGTGTCACGCACACGTTCAGGACGGAGGCGTAAGGCCTGAGCGATTTCTTCCATCTTCGGAGGACGCCCGAACTGCTGTGCCAATTGTCTCCCAACTCTCGCGATACGGCTCGATGCTTCGGATTGATGAACAGGCACTCGAATCGTCCGAGACTGTTCCGCCCGGGCGCGTGTAATACTTTGTCGAACCCACCAGGTCGCGTAGGTGCTGAACCGAAACCCCTTGCGGTATTGATAGCGCTCTGCCGCTTTCATTAAACCGATGTTCCCTTCCTGGACCAGGTCAAGCAGCGTGAGGCTGTGTGTGGTGTAACGCTTCGCGACATCAACCACTAGGCGCAAATTGCGCCGGACAAGCTCCTCTTTCGCGTCTTCCAGCTGACGGCGTGCCGCTCGTATCTCTGTCAGCACGGCGAAGAGTTGTTGACGGACCTCCGGTGTCACAAGGTGGCCTTCTGTGGCTGGTCCGGCACAATCACTGAGAAGCGTGTCGGCTCGGTCTAACGCAATGGCAGAGAGACCGCTCAGTCGCCGGATGTTACTGAGCTCTTGGATCGTCTCTTTGATGGAGTTTGGGGAGGCAGCGGTCGTCAGTATGGCCGTAGCGTTCTTCAGGGACATCCTGATGCGGCGGGTTCCTTCGTCGATTCGTTTGGCAAGGTCGAGTTCTTCCTTCCGGGTCAGTAGGGCTGTACCACGGAAAGAACGGAAATAGAGAGATTCGAGCAGAAAGGGATTCTCTCGGCTTAGACCGTCTGTATCAGGCCAGACAGCTGGACTAGAAGCTCCGTCGGGCTCTTGGCCCCGGGCGATCTGGTTGAGGAGTGCTCCAGATGTGGCCTCGTCTTTATCGATAACATCAAGTTCACTTCTCTTCTCGAAGTGAATGCTTTCAGAGATTCCTCTTAATCCGGTATACCGCATCGCTACCTCCCTCCAGCCCTCCGGCCCAAAGGTAAGGTCCTAGGGCTTGGTGACATACTGATGGTCGCGGGAAAAGGCTGATTCATGTTTATCAAGATGTCCAATGTTTGTCAAATATATTAAAGCAAAATAATAGACATACAATAGACATTATGTTTATGTTATTGTGACTTCACCTTATTAAAGGGCTTCAATGAAGTAGAAAGGGGTATGAACATGCAGAAATGTCCAAGGTTCTTTCGGATCGTTTCCGGCTTGATGCTTATGGGATTTGTTCTCAGCAACGGGTCAACCGGAGAGGTGTTCGCCAGTGAAAAACAGGTGAGCGCACTGTCACCACCGAGTCAATCGCCGGTACCAATCTACAGCTTCCGTCTTCCGGATATTGATGGACGTCCTGTTGATCTCAAGGTGTTCAAAGGTAAGGTGCTGATGATCGTAAACACGGCCAGTATGTGCGGGAATACGCCTCAGTACGCCGGCCTTCAGGAGATGTATGAGCGGTATCGGGACCGCGGATTTGAGGTGCTGGCCTTTCCGGCCAATGACTTCGGACAGCAGGAGCCCGGCACCAATGAGGAGATCAAGGGATTCTGCTACACCAAATACAGCATCAGTTTCCCGCTCTTCGCCAAAATCAGCGTCGTGGGAAAGGACCAGCACCCTCTCTACCGCTATCTCACTCAACAAAGTGCCTTTCCCGGTCGAGTGACCTGGAACTTTCAGAAATACCTAGTGGATCGATCCGGCAATGTGATCGGTAAATATGACCCCGGAATGGATCCACTATCGCCGAAGATCCTCGCCGATCTCGAAAAGGCCTTAATCAGAGGGTGACTTCAGTATGGCGATACGGTGGCACCAGGTGCGGCGACGTCGATATGGCTGCGTCATCAGCCTCTGTGGTCTGCTGTTCTGTCTGGTGACGACCACCAGCACGAGCGCGGCGGAGTGGGTGCGGGTCGGAGGGACGCACAAGTATGATCGGTATGTTGATATGACCACGATCGGTCTCTGGGAGCAGAAAGCGACCTTGTGGACCCTACGTGACTTCCGCGTGGAACGAGCCATCCCTCGAGGTCCGTATCGCTCCGTCAGGGCCAAGCGTCAGTATGACTGCCATCAGAAGATGAGCCGCCCCCTCCACATCCGCTACTATCAGCAGGCGATGGGACAGGGCCGAGTGTTCTATGCTGCGCCGGGTACGCGGCAGTGGTCGCGTGTCATTCCCGGCAGTGATGACGATGCGGAGATGAAGATCGCGTGTCGGACTGCGTCGGCATCGGTGATGCCATGAGAACGTCCAAACCAGTGTGGGACGATCCGGCCCACCGCGAACGAGGGGATGAGATGAAAAAACGATACGCGCTGACTCTCCTGTGTTGCACATGGATGACGGCCTGCACCGGCAGCGAGGCGCCCTCTAGTTCATCGATGCCCTCGGTGGCCGCATGGTCCAAGATCGGTGAGTCGGAATTCTACACCTATTATGCAGATCACAGTCGCATTCGGAAGGCCGACGAGACGGTCACCATGTCGGATTTGTTCGACTATAGGACGGCTCAGACGGAAGGAGGAATGTCGGCTCTGTCGAAAATCACCGCGCGCGAATACGACTGTCAGAATCAAAAGAGCCAGCCAGTAACAACGACGTGGCATACCGGCCAGATGGGGGCAGGGACAGTAGTACGGACCAGCGGAGTCACAGGACAGCTGACAACGGTTATGGCAGGGACGGCAACGGCGGCACTCATGCAAATCGCCTGCGGGTCGTGAAGTGTCAGATGCCGGCTTCTATGGCCAGGAATGGTTGGACGACCAGGTCATCTTTCCAAGCGAATCTCGCTTAATTCCTGCAGAAGGAAAGTCAGTACTTGTGCACGCGCGTCTCGGGAAGGCTGTCCGGTCTCGTTCTGCTTCCTCCACGAGCCAATCAACGTGCTGTGCGCGTTGACCCGCTTTCCATCCTTCTGATATTCGCCCGCCGGTATTTCCATCGCAATATATCGATCGCCGAATTCTTTCCGCAGCGTCTGTTGTTTGGCAGGATCCGACATACAGTCGGTTTCAAACCTCAGCCCATAAATCCTCGCGTTGCTCGCCCGCGCGCTCTGGAGGTCATCAGGTGTCAGGCCGAGCGACTCTCTGTCTGCGTCGGTGTACCACCAGAAGCGCATAGGGAGCGCTGGCTGTGCCACGACGGCTGCACCAACTTGTGGATGATCCAGCAGCGCGAGAGGAATCGGGCCGGTCATGCAGTTGCCGATGATGCCGATACGTTGCCCAGCATGTCGTTCTCCAATCTTCTGGACTACCCCTCGCAACCAATTCACGATGGGCGCGCTGCCCTGCGAAGGGACTCCCCATTCGCTGCCAGGGAAAAACTCAACCCAGCCCCGAAACCAATAAGCCCACAAGCCGCTCACCAAGGAGAGCCGGCCTTTCTCCCCGAACAGCAGCGGCACATAGACGGTGAAATCCTTCGAGAGCTCTTCCGCGTAGGCCAGGGTCCCCTGAGACAGCCCGGTCAGCTCGTGGAGCAAGAGCACCGGAGGCTTGGAAGTGCCGTCATTGAGGCAGAACACCGAATGGGTCATCTTTTCGTGCGTCAAGGGCCGCTCGAAACATTCGGTCCAAGTGCCCACCGAGGTTTCCTCTTCTTTAGTGTGCGGAGCGCACATTCCAAGTTGTGCGGCCCCACAGCCTGCTAACATGAGGAGCAAGACAGGCACGATGGCAGGAAAGAGGGAGCGATGAAGTCTTCCCATGGCAGCCCCTCGAAATAAGGTGTTGCGGCTCTTGTCGTGCATGCTGTCCTTTACACCAAGCCGGAGCTTGCCAGTGTTCACGAACCTGCGCAAGACTCTGAGAGACAATCGCCATGAGAAGGGATTCCCGGCTTTGCTCCAGCTCATTTCCGGCTTGTCTCCGCTCACGCAAGTCCGTTGTGCGGACGGCTACGGTTTCTGGGATTGAACAGAGGGCACGGAAATTGATGCCGCATCCCTTTCCAGGTCACGGATCAACCGCTGAAATTCAGGGCTGTTCCGAAGCAGGCGAGATCCGGTCACAAGGAGATGATCCACCTCCTCGTTGGTCAGCGCGAGGTTAGTGGCAATGTTCATCAGGCGCGCCTCTTCCTCCGGATCGGTCAATTCGGTCAGACTGGCGTTGATAAAGTAGATGTCTGCATCCGGCGTGAAGACGCTGGGAACCCCTTCCGGGCGTTGACGGAGCTGAAGACGCCATCGCTGGATGGCTTGATCCAGGAGTTGCAACGTGTCGGTGGAGTAACGATTGATGGGGATGTCGATCAACGCTCGACTTACGCGCGTGAGACCGGGAATATCAGCGAGTTCGTATTGATTGGTGTCCGGAGCGGTTTCCGCACTGACCATCAGGTACACCAGTTTTCTGATGTTCTTGGCTCCGAGGAGATGGAACGTCGATTCCAGATCTCCAACGAGGGCCGTCGTCTCCAAGACACTGCGCATTCCAACATTGTCGGAAAGGCCGCCGTCCAGCAAATGGACGTAAGGCCGCTTCTTTGCATCGAGATAGGACCGAAGTTCATTGGCGCGCTGCCGCCCCCATGCGGTGGGCCGTTGTTCCACTAAACGAGCTGGAGGTTGAAAGCCGCATTGGCCGGCATAGTTGGTCATCGTAATCGGGCTCAGGAGCAGCGGGAGCGCGCTCGACGAGGCTGCGGCAACCGATAAAGGCAATTGGTTCAGGTCGGAGCAGATCAAGTCGAATTGTCGCTGGTTGAACTCGAACCGTGAGAGGGTGGCCATGTCGGAGGCATGGAGAAAGATCATCGGGCGCTGGCTGCGGGCCACCAGATCACCGAACGTATGGCCGTCGAACAGCGCTTCATCCAACAACTCAGAGAAGATATGGGCGCGACCAAAATAGGGAGACCAGAG
Source organism: Nitrospira sp. (assembly GCA_030444405.1). GTDB lineage: Bacteria > Nitrospirota > Nitrospiria > Nitrospirales > Nitrospiraceae > Nitrospira_D. The sequence continues at coordinate 6,380 of JARFPM010000056.1, read as the reverse complement.
TCGGAGCCAATTAGAGGGCGATCGGAATATTCGTGAGCGGAGCTCGCTCTCCCAGTTTTTGCGCAGAAAACGAGCCTCGAAATCTTGAAAGATACGGTCTCCATACAGGGCATAGTAGGTGGCGGTAAAACTGCCCCCAGAGACGGCATTGATGATATTCAGCTCGTCAATCAGCCGTTTTTTTCGTCCTTCCCAGACAATCGGCGTCCGCGCCATCTCTTGCAACACCCCGTAGGCGAGGGCTGACGCACGCGCGCCGCCACCTGAAAATGACGCGATGATGAAGAGACTGTCCGAGCTGTCGGTCTTGGAAGGAGGGAGATTGGTGGAGCGATAGCCGTAACCGGCGTCCCATCGGGCCAACGGCGCATTCATGGTCGGGCGGACATACTCGCAGCCAAGCAGTAGGGTTACCGAGCTGATCAGGAGCCAGGCGCCGAGCCGACGCGCAAGAGCGGCTGGGAGATACAGGGCAGGACTCATGAGAGGGGAGGGTACGCAGGGGCACACACGGTGTCAACTGCGTAGCGCGCGGTTGTCCAGCCACTGTGAAGTGTTCCCGAGTCACTGTTTGGCTCCATGTCTATTTCTGAGGCGATGTGGTACGCTCCGCCTCGATGACAGAAGAAACTGCGGATGATCTTCCTATTCCGCCGACGCCGGATTCCATGAGCCCCGCCTGGCTGACGATGGTATTGCGTCGCGTTTTGAAGCTGACGGAGCGGGTGATCGAATGTGAAGCAGTGGGATGGAAGTGAACCTGCCTTCTAGAGTGTCGGCTTAGGGTGAATTCAGGAGGGTCGCGGTCTCGGCTAACACGTTCTTGGCATCGTAGAGGTGCACAGCTCCGGCGGGTTTGTGCCCTGTGTACATCGTCACTGTCACGGCCGTGCGACGCGAGAGTGCCAGGGCGTCTACCCGCTGAGCCAGGTGAAAAAAGTCATACCCCTCGCGGAGCGTCAGCTCTGCGCAGCGTCGACGCAGATAGCGGTCCAGCTGTTCCTGCGAGGTGAAGGCACTCGTTCGATATTCCACCCGATACACATTCTCCTTGAGCTGCTCGATTTCAGTCGTACCCACCTCGGCGAGCGGTGTATAGCGTCCGGTCGCGCAGCCGGTCAGCGAGGCGACTAGCACCAGAGCTGCTGTGAATACCCTTAAATCCATCTTCCAATGATGAGCATTCATAGAAGGTGGGCATTCTAAGGAGTCGAGTCCATGAGAACAACAAGAACCCACTCCTATCTCTTGGCTTCAGTTACAACCATGAGGATCTAAGTCGATAAATAGGATTGTCAGGAGCGAGGCGGTCAGTGACCAACTTCTGATAGATTGGGCACCGCATTATCACCGTCACGATGAGCGAACGCGCTCAAGGCATCTCAGCAGCTGTCTGTAACCCGCTTCGAATCGGCCACTGGAAAAATTCTCGTCCCGGCCACCTTTATGGCAACGAGGTCACTTCTACGCCAACCTGCGTATCAATCCGCACATACACGATGTAGCGAAAACCGATGCTGTACTTTTCGCAAAACTCCGTCCATGCTTTGTACTCACCTTCCATCCAGTCGGCATAGTTATAGAATTCGTCGAACACGAGCACAGAACCGACACGCAATCGTGGGCGCAAGGACTCAAGCACCGTGAGCGTTGAGCTATAGAGGTCGCAATCAACATGAACAAAGGCAACGGGTGCATTGGGATGGCGTTCCAGAAACTTCGGGAGCGTATCCGCAAAGAATCCGGCAATGAGTTCGACGTTCTTGCGGACAGGAGGAATTCTTCCGTGCGTGGTGAGCCCACCCTCTCGAGTTCCCGCTGTCCATCCTTCTGGTAACCCTTGGAACGAATCAAATCCGTAAAACGTGGACGTGGGGCGTAGTTTGGCCAGGGCATTGATCGAGTTTCCCTTGTACGTGCCGAACTCAAGAAGAAGCCCGTCGCTCGGCGCCTTCGAGAGAGCAAGACGGAGCAGCTTCTCGGGCGTCTTGACGAACGGCACCTTCAGAAGGTTGGCCTTTTCAAACCGTGCACTCGTCTTGGCCCCTTCAACGGCGTTGATAATATCCAGGTTCATCAACACGCTGCTCGCAAACTTGCTCACGAGACGATTGCGCTTCATTTGCATGAAATAGTTCCATCTTCTTAATAAGGCCCGTCCCCAGATGATGAGACTATCTCTTAGCATGTCGTGTCCTTTGGGGAATCAAGGGAAAGCCGCGGCGGGGACGTGGTGTTGTTCCTTGGACAGCGGTCAGAACTCTTACTGTACGATGCATCTCAGCTTCCAGTCGGGCCTAGGGGATTGATCAGTGCCTCTGTGCTGGACAGGTCGATCTGTCCGGGGAGGAGATCGCTCAGGGTTCACGATACTGTCTTTTAGTATATTCCTGCCAAGGGTCGCAAGAGGAAGAGGTAGTCCTAACTGCGTGCGGCGGCATACCAACGTCAGAGGTTTTGGCGTACGAAGCTGATGTCTGTTCATAAGGTCACGGCGAGCCGAATCCTATCGTGCCTTGGCCATGGAGAAGATGGATTGTGCCGCGGCGATGCCGGAGAGTGCCGCCCCTTCCATGAAGCCCTGCCATTCATAGAATGAGTTGGTATGTTCACCGGCGAACAACAGATTGCCTACCGAGACGCCTTCTAAGCCCGCCATCGTCGTGAATTGGCCGGGATGGTAGCAGGTATAGCTGCCCTTCGTGAGTGGATTGGACGGCCAATGTTGGAGGTACGCCAGATACTGTTCTCGTACCATGGTAGCGGTTCCGAGTATTCCTGGATAGACGAGGTTCAAGTCCTGTAAGAATCGCTGGGCTTCTGTCTGAACTGCCTTGGGGTCTAAGCGGGCGCCCCGCTGCCCGTTGGAATAATCGGTGAGAATTCCCCTCTTTTCTGACCCCAAGGTGGGGTTTGTTTCCCATGTCGTTTGGATGTTTGCGAGATCCGTATACGTGGTCCCGTTTGATCCCAGTGCGCTCCAGGGTCGGCTGGAGAAGCCAATCATCATCTTGGCGTTGGTGCCGTATCCGAGTTCTCGAATAGCGGTCACTTGGTGTGCGGGAATGGTGAGGCTGGCATCAAGTTCAACTTCCCGTAGGATGGTGAAGGGAATGGCCAGTACGGCGACGTCGTGCGTTCTTACGACGGTGCGGGTACCGGTCTGGAACGTAAATTCGATGCGCCCATCGCTCAGGCGACGGATCCGCACGAGTCTGGAGTCATAGGTAATTTGTCCAGAAAGTTCGCCCGTCAGTCCTTCGACGATCCGGTCATTTCCATCTTCCAGATGATACCGTTCGTCGCTGAAGACGCCGAACGGTGTGAATTGCGAACGGCGGTCGGCATGAATGAAGAGGAGGAAATTGAGACAACTCTGTTCGGCAGCGGCCAGCCCATATTCGGCCTCATAGGCTGAAACGATGGCGGCCTTGGCGAGTGGTCCTGCCGAAACCACGGCCCCGTTGTGTCCCTCCAGATAGGCCAGTAAATTCGTTCGGTCTAAAGCCACGTCGTCCGGTGTGTGAGAGGTGGCCGTGACTTCTCGCGACAAGCGATTCAGATCGGTCCGCATCACCGAGACGAAATCACGGAACTCGGCCACGATGACTGCTTCTGAATGCCGTTGTCCGAAGAAGTGGTACACAATCTCGCCAGGCTGATCATGGTCATCTTCCAGCGCAAGGCGGAATCGCTTGGCGTAGCCCAAGATGGTCTTATGAAGAGTGTCGATGAGCTCGCCGCCTCGTTCCGCGACCTGACCAGGGAAGAAACCGCGTAATGACCAGCAGCGGCCGCCCGATCGAGCAGTCGCTTCGTAGACAGAGGCTCGGATGCCACGGGTCTTAAGCGTATCGGCGCAAGCCAGTCCGGCAAGCCCAGCACCGACGATACCCACTGAAAGTGAAGAGGAAAGTGGCTTGGCGTCTGCGATGCGAAGCGGAAAGCCTGTGATCGTCCCGAGGGCGAGCGTTGCACCGGTACTGAGCAAGAACCGGCGGCGAGAAATCGCCGGAGTGGTCTGAGCCAGAGTCTGTTCTTGCAGTATTTCAACGGATTCCATAGCTGAACAGCTTCGGCGTTCGGCCAGCAACGCGGCTCTCATCAAACGGACGAATGAACGGAATGAAGCGGTTCGAGCCATCGGCGCGCCTCCCGGTTGGGGAACGGTCAGGGGCGGTATTTTACAGAATGGTGAATGAAGCGGAAAGAGGTTGGATAAGAGCAACGTTAACCATGTTCCATCGATGGGAAAGTAGTTTGCCGAGGTGTCTCAAGGAAGAGGAGTGGTTTTCTTTATGCGGTGAAGGCTTGGCCGGACCTGGCTTGTGGTTGACAATGCCCTTCACCATCCACCATCCCCAAACGAGAACGGCTGGCTAGATGAATGGAGGTCGACGATAACCGGAGATGTGATAATAGGCGCCCCTTGGTTGTGGATGGGGAGTGAAAGAAAGAAGCCGGACATTCTGCTCAGATTGCGTCATTGAGAGAGTAATTGGGATGGATTGAGGCGGCGTTTCATACATCGACGACCGTGAGGGAACCGGTCGGAAAAAATCGGCACGAGGGAGCGTCAGCTCCCTCGTTCACTTTCAATCAAAACAGGCCGCGATGAACTGAGCCGCGGCGAAAAATCGGATAGGACCATGGTTGATTGTTGGAGTTCATCGACCACCGGATGAGAACCCATGTCGATCGAGCCCTTGAAGAACGCGCCCTCCTCCATTGAAAATGAAGGAGAGGACACATCGCCCAGCAGAACGGCCGGCTTGAGCAGTTGGACCTTGCCGCTGGCACTCACGTTTCCTTGAATCTTTCCTCTGCTCACGATGGTCTCGGCGATGATTGATCCCCGGATGGTGGCGTTTTCGCCGATGACCAACATTCCCTTGGCGTGGATTTCTCCTTCAAAGGCACTATCCAGTTGAACGGTACTGTGAAAGTGGACGATGCCTTTGAACGTGACGTCCTTCCCCAAAACCGTAAAATTTCCATTCTCGGCCTCTAGTTCTCGTTTTTTGTCCCACATGATGATCCTCTTTCAGAGTGGTTTCAAAAAAAATAGAGGTCTACCATACAGGAGTCGGGAGAAAGAATCAAAGACTGATTTTTGGGATGCGGCTTTGATAAAGAGGAAAACTACTCTTGGAGTATTCAGTGGGGATCGCGTATGATCCGGCGGTCCTGCAACCGGCACATCAGGGAGCCAGACGCGATGGATATCGATGCATCATCTCGATGGTTGGTGTTTGTTGGGTGTATCTGTGCCGGACTCGGCGTGGCAGCCGGCGCTTTCGGGGCCCATCTGCTCAAAGGCCTGCTGGATCAGCCTCTGTTGGCCGTCTACGATACGGCGACCCGCTATCAGATGTATCACGCCTTCGGCATGGTTTTGAGTGGGTTTGCGGTGCGTATTGGCCGCGATGCCGGAGCGGCCAAAGCCGGGTGGATGTTTTTGGCGGGGATACTGTTATTCTCCGGTAGTCTGTATGGAGTGTCGTTGTTGGGGGTGCGCTGGCTCGGAGCGGTGACGCCGGTCGGAGGAGCGCTGTTCATCCTGGGGTGGGGAATGTTGGCTTGGCGCGCGTGGCGTTGGGCAGGATGTGCTGGCACAACCTGAGGCCGTAGGAGTTTCTCGGCAGCTTGCTAAGGCTGACAGGGGGCGATACGTTTGGCGGTAATCGGCCCCCATCCTCCTGTGTTGTTTGCGAACGACCCTTCGAGCTTCGCATCGTCCTTGAGGAACAGCAGGCTGTCTTCTTGGATGTGGCCGTCTTGCTCCCATCGCAGGTATATGGCATCTCCCAGGATGACGATTTCCGCTGGTGTGGCGGCATGAGCCGATGTTTGTCCGGCCGGAGAGAAAATAATGGTGGCCTTCTGCTCTTCATGTTTTTGGTGGTTATGAATGATCCATTGCCAAGTCCCACAGAGCCGAGCTTGACCTTTGGCTTGTCGGATACGTTCTTTCCAACCATAGATTTCCCACCAGGCAGCGGTGGATTGTTGACTTGCTTCAAACGCAGTACGGTTGGCAGTTAGAAGTAGTTCTGTATTCTGGGGCTGGGCCGTCGCTTGAGATGTTCCCGCTGTCAGGTTTTCTTGCAAGAGACGAAACAGGTCGGGAAGCGATCCGGTCCGGCTGCGGCCTCGTAACCAATCTTGTCGTGCAGCAGCGGGAAGCGAAATGCCTGTAGAGGAACGGGCGTCGGGATGGCTGATCGAGTCGGCAAACTGCCATGTCGCCAGCGCTGCCATCAACTCGGAGACAGACTGGGACAATTCCGCCAATCCCAGTTCCTTGACCATTTTACTCGTGAGTCTCCTGGCTCCCAATGCTCCGGCTGCATCCTTCAGCCCGAGCGCTGGCCCGACCG
>JARFPM010000129.1 GCA_030444405.1 Nitrospira sp. | reverse complement strand
CATTCATGTTCAGTGGAAACAGTGGCAAGGGCGGCGGTCAGTTGAGACGGGGAGGGGACGGGACGGGGAGGAGGGATCTACCGGTATCACTACAGAAAGCCTCCTTGCTCGGCGATAGCAGCGGTATCACGGGCACCATACAGAACCCGAATGATAATGAGTTCGTGTTCAGTCACTTGGTAATAGATGGCGTAGGGGTGGTGAAAGGTTACCCGCAATCCAATAGCCAGCTGTTCTCGCGTAGTACCGATGAGAGGTGAGTGCTGCAATACAGTGATCGTTTTCCCGAGAGCCTCCAGAAAACTAGTTGCGACCACTTCACTGGCTTCCGTCGCAATGTATGCCCAGATTTCGGCGAGATCGGCTTCTGCGGTGTCGGTGAGATGAAGGGTCAGTGTTTGGCTAATAATTTCCTCCCGCGCTCAACGATCTTAGCCGTATCAAACTTTCGCACCCGACCAGCAGCCACATCGGCGAGTCCTTTATCGATGTCCGCCTTCAGAGCCGCTAATTCCTGCGCTTGTACCACGCGTCGGAGCTTCCATTCACGCAAGGCTTCACGCACCACCTCGCTGCTCGAGGCATAGTCTCCTTCGTCAACCGCCGCCTTCACCACCGCCGCCATATCGGTCGGAAGAGTAATCGTCAGTCGCTCGATGTTTGACATGTCATTCTCCCTGCATTCATGATTCTAAATCATATCACATCATACTTTATCATACTTGAAAGATGACGCAAGGAGTGCGGGAGGGGCAATGGGACGGACGGCGCGATAAACCGCCATAAGGTCAATGAGGGTTAGAGAGGAGGTGGGAAGGCGCAAGCCCATCTTAGTGACGATATCCTAAAGAGGACTATGGCCCTATGAGCGGTGACCGGCCCAGGCGTCAAGCGCCAACCAGACAGGCAAAAGAGCGACGACAGGGAAGGGCGAGACAAGTGCTCATGACTCATCCCCCTTGGATGGAGGCGAGTCTTGAGGGTCCGATTCCTGGTTGCAACCGGTTGCAGATTTGCGTATTTCTTGCCCGGTTTTGCCGTGATTTGCCGATCTATCTTGTTGATATTGTTGATGTGGCGATGAGTCCGGTTCAATTCGAAACCCGTCATCCACCCCAATATCTTAGTCTTCATCTTTCTGTCACAATCGGTAGGTCGGTATAGGCAGAAGGCCTGTAGCTGACCGGCTAGAATGGGCATAATACATTTGTCGATCGAAGCACGTGGCGCCAGTGAAAACGGATGGACTCAATCACGCGCTTTGAGCACCGGCCTATGGCATGTCCGCACAGCTTAGTGCTTGAGCCGCCAGTGACCCATCGTCCCTAGAGGGGATAATGACCTCCGACATGTGACGATCAAGAAGGGGTGAGGCCGGCTGTCTTGCTCCAGAGGAGGTGGGCGATGGATGAAGTTATCAACTGCGACAAAGTCCGTGGGGTGTTCTTGAAGCATGGGGAATGGTATGAGGTCGAGCCGCAGACGCTTACGATCGTCTCGCCCCCGAATTGTCTGGGTGGCAAGCCGGGAACCGCTGCGTCTGCCTGGAAGAGCCACGGCACGCGATTCGCCTGTCCGTGCAACGCCCTCCGTCTGGTCCGCTACTCAGAATGATGGAGTGGAAGCGCGTGCTCCGTTTCGTCCAACACAGCGCCGTGCCCATCCAGGTGCGTTCACTGGGTAAGACCGGTGTGTCACTCCCCATCCTGGGATTTGGGACCGCCGCCGCTGGCCGTCGGCTCAATACCGGAGACGCGATGCGGCTCTACGAGTCGGCTTTTCGCGAAGGCATTACTTATTTTGATACGGCACCTGAATTCGCCGGGTACGGGAAAGCGCAAACCCAGTTGAGTTATCTGCTGAAGCAGGTGCGGCGCGAGATTTTTCTGGTGACCAAGTGTTATGAACCGGACGGGGACCGCGCGTTGAGACTGCTCGAGAGCAGCCTGAGGGAACTCGGAACCACCTATGCCGATTTGGTCTTTGTGCATAGTGTCGGCGCGGATAAGATGGACCCGAGGATCGTCTTCAGCAAGCAGGGAACCTATGCTGCGCTGATGAAAGCCAAGTCGCTTGGGCTGACCCGGTTCGTCGGCCTGTCCGGGCATAGCCGTCCGTCTCGCTTCGTGCAGGCCCTGCGCTACTTCGAGATAGATGTCTTGTTGAACGCGGTGAACTTCGTCGACCGCCATACCTACAATTTTGAGGAACAGGTTTGGCCGGCCGCCGCTCAAGCGAACATCGGACTCATTGCGATGAAGGTCTTCGGTGGGGCGCAGGATCCGCCACCATTTACCTTAAGCCATGCTCGGATGCCCGTTGAGTATCATGAGGTGGCCTTCCGCTATGCTTTGAGCCAGCCGCACGTCTGCTGCGCGGTAATCGGTATGGCTACCCCTCAAGAGCTCGAAGAGAATCTCGGTCGTGCCAGACGGTTTCAACCCCTGTCTGCCGGGGAGGCGCGACGCCTCTCCGCCGCCGGCGCACTCCTTGCTAACCAATGGCTCGACCATTTGGGGCCCGTGACATAACAATACGGTAAACCGTGCGAGGAGCGAATTCTCACATCAGGATGCGGGATCGGGCACCACTCTTGGCTTATTGTGGCAGCGGATGGGGAATTCAAGACGGGGAGGTCAAACTCTGTACATTCCCGGCATCCTGGGGATTCATGATCATGCTCCCCGTACGAAGTCTGGAAGAAGACACTGCATCGCGAGTCTGTTCTTGCGAAACGATACAGGGTTGTTCAGGAGCCGACCAGTAAGCACCTGCGAAGAGCACCGTTCGCGCCAGTAGTTCTGTCACTCTCGCTGCGTTTCCCTCTTCGGCCCGCCGGTTCCGGCCCCTGCCTCCTGTTTCCTCCGTGAACTGTACGGTGCCTCTCGTCCTCCCGTGAGAGATTTATTGTGAGGTCACACAAGGAGGAAACACCATGGCGACCAACAATTCAATCAAACGACCAGCTACGACGCTGCGATGTGGGAACATCAAGGCGACGATCTGGCAGGACGTCAGCAAGAAGGGACTGTTCTTCGCAACGACCTTCTCCAGACCATTCAAGGATCAGTCTGGTGCATGGCGCAACGGCACCTCGTTCGGTCTCAGTGACCTCGAGGCCCTCATGAATGTCGCCTTTGAGGCGAAGGAGTGGATGACCGCTCACGCCCTGAAGCGCTGAGGTGCTTCATTGAGAAGCCTCCGGCCCTCCGGGGGCTTCCCTTCAAGGCACGATAGTATTGAGGTGAGAAAGCCCAGTATCTAGATAATAACCCTACTTGTTCCCGGCGTGTTCTCTTTACAGCAAAAGTGGCAGAGCCTGGGGATTGATCCTTAACGAGGTCTTTGGTACGTTCCTGGCCAAGCCAAAAGGCCGTTTAATTTCCTATTCCTTCCTGAGTGGCTGATCCACTTCACGAGCTATGCCGGCTATCCGAAGGCCGCGCCGGTCTGGGCAGAGATCCGGATCGCGCTCGCGAAGCGGGAGATCCTGCCGCTGCCGGCGAGTCTCGGGCCGGGGCGGGATCCCGAGCTGGATCGCGAACGGGCGACGCCTGTACGGGGCAAAGAGAACCACAGACCGAGAGGAACCTGGCCCGCAGATGATCGCCCACGCCGAACCGCCCGAGCATGAACTCGTCTCGAACCCCCGCCACTACCGCTACTACGACCTCGTCATGGCGGGCTTCGTGACGGTACTGCTCTGCGCGAACCTGATCGGGCCGGGCAAGACGTGCATCCTCTTCGGCCTGACCTTCGGCGCCGGGAACCTCTTCTTCCCGATCTCCTACATCTTCGGCGACGTGCTGACCGAGGTCTATGGCTACGCGCGCACGCGCAAAGTCATCTGGGCGGGCTTCATCTCGATGATCTTTGCGACCATCATGGGGCTCTTCGTGATCCACATGCCGGCGGATCCGGAGGAGCCCTTCAATGCCGTGATCCAGCCTGCCCTGGAGGTTGTCTTCGGGAGCACGGGGCGGATCGTCGTCGCGTCGATCGTCGCCTTCTGGTGCGGCGACTTCATGAACAGCTATGTCATGGCGAAGATGAAGGTCTGGACCGAGGGGCGTCATCTCTGGACCCGCACGATCGGCTCGACCGCGGCCGGCCAGCTCGTCGACAGCGCCATCTTCTATCCGATTGCCTTCCTCGGGACCTGGCAGCCCGGGACGATGATGAAGGTCATCGCCTTCAACTGGGCGTTCAAGGTCTCCGTCGAGATCGTCTTCACGCCGGTGACCTATGCGATCGTGGGCTGGCTGAAGCGCCAGGAGAATGAGGACTGGTACGACAGGCATACGGACTTCACGCCGTTCTCGTTGAAGGACTGAGCCGTCGACGCGCCAGACGACTGCGCTGCGCGATTCCACCGAAGTCTCGCCGTCACTTCGCCCAGTTGACGAAGTCGATGAAGCACAAGCCGACCATCGCTTGCTATTGGGGTCAGCCCTTGCAATTACACATCCGCCAAACGGACTGGCAAGGATTGAAACACCAGCAGGTGAAACATCTTGAGCCACACGTCGTAAGTAACCGCAACTTGAGCTTGTGTCGCCGCGGCTGTGGCCGGACGGCTAGCACTTGCGAGGCGCACCGCTCGCGCCAGCAGTTCTGTCACTCTCGCTGCGTTTCCCTCTTTGGCCCGCGGTTCCGGCCCCTGCCTCCTGTTTCTTCCGTGACCTGTGCGATGCCTCCCATCCTCCTGTGAGAGAGTTAACTTCATTTCAAGCAAGGAGGAAAAAGATGACGACCAACAACTCATCCAAACGACCGGCGACGACGCGGCGATGTGGCAACATCAAAGCAACGATCTGGCAGAATGTGAGCGAGAAAAGGCCGTTCTTCGCAACGACCTTCTCCCGACCGTTCAAGGATCAGTCCGGCGCCTGGCGGCCTGGCGCAACGGCACCTCGTTCGGTCTCAGTGACCTTGAGGCGCTCATGAATGTCGCCTTTGAGGCAAAGGAGTGGATGACCGCTCACACGCTGAAGCGCTGAGGTGCTTCATTAGGAAGCCTCCGGTCCTCCAGGGGATTCCTTTACCGTTCATTCATCTCTATCGTGGTCTTGCGTCGAGAGGCTCGCGCTTTTAATGACGCTTGCTTTGGCTTTTCAGGAAGAGGTCGATGGCGGTCAGAAACTCTGCGGCTTCGCTCACGCGCTTCTCAGCCCGCTCACGTTCTGCGTGGAACCAGGCGTCGTAATCGGCAAGAAACCGGTCGTCTTGTTCTTCGGCAAGAATCTTGGCCAACCGAACTGCAAGTTTGCCAGGCTTGATCAGGTGGCTTCCGAATAACCGTCGTACAGCGCGGTGAGAGGAAACGCTGACTCCTTCGGCAAGCAGCACGGCACGGGCGGCATGGAGGATCGAGTAGTAGGCGCGAGAGAGGGCATCTTCGAGGAAATTATCCTTCAGCAGCGATCGGGCCGCATCAAGGGATGTCTCGGCACGAAGCAGTTCGGCGTGCACCTCCTCAGCGCGGGAGGGTTCCGTCATACCGCTAAGCCTTCTTGCTCCACCTGTTCCAGAAACGTTGAGCCACGAGCTTTGAGTTCCTGATACTGGCGCTGACCCATCACTTGAATGGAGAGGACCACCCCATGGGCAATCTCTAACTCGTACCCAATGTCCCGAACTTCATCACCCAGTTTCCAATCCTCGGAGCGGACCACTGTCAGGACGTCAATGTCCGATTCGACCGACGCGTCTCCGCGTGCTTTCGACCCGAACAGAACCACGCGGACCAGCTCTCCGGGGAATCGTTGTTCGACTCTCCGCTTGAATTCTTGGAGGATCGGTTGTTCCAGAATGGGTGTCATGGCTGCCCTCCTGCCTCTGATGTCGAGCGTAGAGTGTTCGCTCGATCCTGTCAAGATTCGAGGCAACCTCGCCTTCGTAGACAGGCCCGCTTTGGACTGGTGTGGGCACCGTCCAAGAAGAATGGGGAAACCGACAAGGGCACTTTGGAAAATAGCTCCGGTCGCCGCGGGCTGGAATTCTGCCGAAAACCGAACCTAACTCAGCAGCCTCCAGAATTCCCTGAAAGCGGTTAGCCCAGTCGACAACGCTACAAAAGCCCGGCCAATCATGTTGGGGGACATACAAACAGGAACCGACTCCCTCAACTTTGTGCGTGCTACCACTTTGGTGAATTTTGTGACAAAACTCTGCAGGAATGGAACGGAAAGGATGGGATGGCACAGCACAGAAACAATGGAATACCCTAACATTTCGGTAATGCAGCTAAAGTTGGGGAAACCGTTGCCATAGCGAGCTTTTCTGAGAACCACGGAGTTGACCTTTGAAGGCGAGGGCCCTGGTTTCGAGTCCCAGCCGACTCACAAAGGGAGTCCTCGCTACCATTGCTTGACAGCGGGTCACCCTGTGATACTTTCGGCCAATGGCCATGCGATGGGTCAAGCGGCTGAGTACCATCGGATTGGCCCTGCTGCTGAGTGTGCCCTCTGGATGTGCGCTTCTTACTGGCGGTGCCCGCCTCGCCATATGGTCGACCGCCAGGCAACCCGGCCAGTATGCCGTCGACCACCCATATCTGTCCGATGCCATACCATGGATGGCATGGGTCTCATTGGAATAATTGGCAGTTTCGCAGTCCTCACGAATAGTGGGCGCACGCTCCGGTGGCTTTGGCTTCCAGTCGTGACGCTCGTCTATTGCACCCTGTTACCCCTGCAAAAAGAGCACGGCTTTTTCTTTCATCGGGCGAGGCATCCCCTGCTAGGGCTTCCCATCCATTGGGCACAGGAGATGACGCGCCACGATCTCAATTGAATTGCTGGAGCTCTTGCACGGCAGGCTATCAATAAAGGCAGATTCGAGTGCACAACAGAAAGCCTCTCCGACCGTAGCCGCTTTACACAAGCCGGCGAGTCACTCGCCTATAGAATCCAGTGCACGAATATACAACCCCCAAATACCCCGATAGCCCCGTTACGGCCAGCAACGATTCTTATGACCGTAAGCCAAGATGGAAAAGAGGCATGGTTTCGCGTCAGCGGCTTGGTCCGCGATACCGACGGTGCGTCGGAATGGATCAGGAATTATGGTGGACGCGACTACATCGTCCATCGCTCTATTCGCACCGACCAATCAAGACGATCATCAGCGTTTTTCGGAACTGCTTGGGCGAGGACGGAGTCCTATGACGAGCCACGAGCTCCGCGCATGCTGCCTTTGCAGATGATAAAGAATAATGAATCAGCTAGAATGCAAAGGGAGCCACAGCGATGACCCAAGCCGTCACCTACAAAGGCTTCACCATACAACCTGCCCCTCGGCAGCTCGTGGATACCGGCCAGTGGGAATTGAACGTCTTCATTTCCTGGGCCACGGAGGACGAGGAGGACAGCCGTCATTTCGTGAAGACCGGTCGGTATGCGACCTCCGAGGAAGCCACCGCCCAGTGCATTGCCTATGGCCAGCAGATCGTGGATGGCCACATTCCCGGTGCATCGGTTGGTTCACACCACTAACCATCCGAACAGTCAGCACGCGGTCCTCACGAATCTTGGCAGAATCCTCCAAGGCCGCCAGAAGTGCGAAAGATATGTATGTAAACTTTCCTGCTACACTCAGTTATGGAGAAATCTATGGACAGTGGTAAAGGTGGCATTGATCCAAATACAATTCGGACCATACGGGAATGTCTAGAAAAGCAATTTGTAGACATCAAGTTCAGTCAGAATATCAGACCGACGTTTAGCTTTCACCACGGCGTCGAGAAGCAGTCTTGGCACGTGATCTTTAATGAACAGTTTCTAGCTGACCACACTTCTCGGGAGGAGTTGCAGCAGTTCGTAGAAACCAAGGTGATCCCCAAGGTCCTCAAGAATCCCGGTAAGCGAATTCAGATTTCGAAGTTGGGAGACATCACCGTCGAAGAGAAAAATCCTTCGTAGCGTTCTGCAGAGGGACAGAGGTACGCTCAAGGTTGACGAGTAGTCACTGCTCATCGCCCCTGCAGCGCCTTCGTCAAAGCCCGAATCGTTAACGGCCCATTCCCTTCTGAGCGATTGTTGACGAGCACATAGGCTCGCTGCTTCTCCTCCATCGCTTTCTTCACCAGATCTACCGCGTCACGGCGCATCTCCGGTAACTCGCCTACGATCGTGTTATAGGCTTCTGCTCGCTTCCTAGCGGCTTCATAGGTCATCTTCAAGGGAGTCAATAGACGCAGCACCGTAAAAGGTGCTGAGAAGTGAAAAAGTACCGGGAGTCTTTTCCGGCCACATCCACCTGTCCTGCATCACACTGTCGTCGCATATTTCTTGTCGCCACCGACAGCAGCCGACCGGCTCACACCTGCGAGGCGCACCACTCGCGGTAGTGATTCTGTCACTCCCGCTCCATAGTCCTCTCCGGTCCGCCGGTTCGGGACTCTGCCTCGCGTTTCCTCCGTGAACTGTGCGTGACTCTCTTCCTTCCGTGGGAGATGATCAAGTCATCCAAACAACTGACGAGCCACGCTCGGATACGGGAACCTCATGGTTACGGTCCGGCTGATGTCAGAGAGAAGGGCTTGTTCTTCTTGATGACCTTCTCACGACCATCTCTTTCACGGGCATGAAGAAGAACAGATATTGAGCCGCCTCCCGGTCACAGTCTTCCCAGTGAGCGAGCCGGTTTGGACGCCTCCGGACAGAAGCGCTTTCTTGATGTCCGCTGCCGAGCTTCCGGGATGGGCTGCTGCATAGAGGGCGGCCGCTCCCGTGACATGGGGGGTCGCCATGGACGTCCCGCTGTACGAGCCATATGCAGACTGGTTGTTCTTTCTCGGTATGGTGGACAAGATGCCCACACCGGGGGCCCCGAGATCTACCGAGGTACTGCCGTAATTCGACCAGCTTGCCAGGTTGCCCTTACTGTCGATGGCGGCCACTGCGATGAGATTGCTGTTGGTATAGCTCGCGGGATAACTGGGCGAGACGTCGAGATTCAGGCCGGAATTGCCTGCTGCCGCGATGAAGAGAATATTGTTGGTATTGGCGCGTTGAATCGCATCGAACAACCCGCTTGAATATCCGCCCCCGCCCCATGAGTTATTGGTCGCCACGACATTGAGGCCATGTCTGGTCTTGAGATCGGTGAAGTAGTCCACGGCTTTGATCGCATTGGCCGTCGTGCCGCCGTTGGCGCCGAGAAACTTGGCCGAGATCAGCTGCGCAGTCCAGCACACACCGGCGACCCCGATTCCGTTTCCTCCTTTCGCTGCCACGGTCCCCGACACATGGGTGCCGTGATCATCTCCCGTGCCGTCGTACACCGAGTTGTCATTGCCGGCGAAATCCCAGCCGCGGATGTCATCGATATACCCGTTCCCGTCGTTATCGATCCCGTCCACGGGGTCGTGGGGATTGGTCCAGACATTGCCGGCAAGATCGCTATGGGAATACATGATGCCTTCGTCGATGATGCCGACGTAGACGCTGGAACAATCCGCCCGGTTCACCCACGCTTCGGCGGCCTGACTGCCAAATTGATTGGCCGGGCTGGTGCCGTCGCCGTACATTCCCCAGAGCGAGCCACCGCTATAATAGGGATCGTTCGAAGTGGCCTGGTGTTGGTAAATCCAATTGGGCTCAGCGAATTCAATAGCGGGGTCTTGCGAAGGTCCCGAACGGCGCGGGCGATCTCCAAGCCGGGGGGCAGATTCCACAATTCCAGGTCGCCTTTCAGGTCAGATCGCCGCTCTTGTGGGACGACAACTTCTTCGACTTGCGCCTCCAGTTGACTCCGGACGGATTCCTTGGGTTCTTCCGCAACCGCAGATCGAAATTGCACCAGCACCTGATTCGGAACATGTGGTGTCCGACTCAGCGCCGACAGGGCCTCGTCGCTTCGTCCCTGCGCGTTGGCGGCCGCAGCATGGGACAATAAGCCTCCTGAGAGAGCCAAGGTGACGAGCACCAGACGCACTCGCGATGTCATAAGGCCTCCTTCGTGAAAAGGTATCCGGAAAATCGCGTGCTTCGTGTAGGCCAAGGAGCAAAGGTATCACCGCCGCGAAAAACCTCGATGTATTCAGGAGCTTGTAGTGCCGACACCTTTTCGGAATATCACCATTCAATCTTGAGTGAAGATCCCGTGACATCCAAGCCAGTAACCCCGCCATCCCCACTGCGATGCGGCAACATCAAAGCGACGATCTGGCAGAATGTGAACATGAAAGGCCCATTCTTCTCGACGACCTTCTCCCGGCCGTTTAAGGATCAATCTGGTGCATGGCATAACGGCACCTCGTTCGGGCTCAATGACCTGGAGGCGCTCATGACTGTCGCCT
>JARFPM010000010.1 GCA_030444405.1 Nitrospira sp. | reverse complement strand
CTAGAGACGGATATATTGCTGCCCCGGCAGTTGGCGAATCCGGCCGTTCAATTCCAGTGAAAGCAACGCCGCCGACACCTCCGCAGCGCTCATCCCCGTGTGCTCGATCACCGTATCAATGGATCGGGCTTCAAAGGACAGCGCTTCATACACCAATGCCTCTTCCTTCCTTAGCGGCACACGCACTTCCATCAACGTGCGGTCGAGATGCAGCGTGGCCCGTTGCCGGGCATCGACTTGCGGAAGAATCTCATCGAGAATGTCTTGGGCTCCTTCGATCAGCTTCGCCCCCTCCTTGATCAGGCGATTCGATCCGCGACAGGCTTCTTCCTTGACGGAACCAGGTACGGCAAACACCTCTCGACCTTGCTCCAACGCCAGTTTCGCGGTGATCAGCGAGCCGCTGCCGGTCGCGGCTTCGCCGACCAGCACGCCCAACGAAAGTCCGCTGATGATCCGATTCCTTCGGGGGAAGTGATGACTTTGTGGCGCAGCGCCGATCGGCAGTTCCGAGATCACGGCGCCGTGCGATTCGATGTTCCGCCGCAGCATGTGATGCTCCGAAGGATACGTCCGATCGATGCCACATCCAACGACCGCGATCGTCCGCCCCTTCCCCGTCAGCGCTCCTCGGTGCGCCGCCGCATCGATTCCCCGAGCCAGACCGCTCACGATCGTTACCCCGCATCCAGCCAGGTCCTTCGCAATCTCCTCCGTGATAAGTCTTCCGAATTGAGTCGCCCGTCGTCCACCCACAATCGCCACCGCGACCTCGTCCTTGGGCGATAAGTTCCCGCTCACATATAACAACGGCGGCGGATCGGGAATGGCTTTGAGCCTGGCTGGATAGGATCGATCAAATACGGTCAACGTTTGGATTTTGAGGCGTTCAATCACCTTCACTTGGCGATCGATCTGTCGCCGAATGCTCGGCTCAGGCCCTCGCCGCACGGATGCTGCCAGTTCAGAACTGCAACCAGCGCTGATCAAGTCGTCCGTCGTTGCACCGAGCACCGCTTTGGGATCTCCAAGGGCGTGAATCAACTTGAGAAGGGTGCGATCGCCCACTCCGTCAATGGCTTGGAGCATGAGCCAGGAAGTCAAGGAGGCTTCATCCATGATCGCTCCCGATCATCGGTGGGGAATTCGTTTCAACAGCAGGAAGTTTCGGCAGGAAAAACATCTCCCCGACAACGAGCGACGGCTGTGGTGACACTCGGCTAGAGCACGACCAAATCGTACTGCTCAAGATGCAATTGACTGTCCGGTGTGACGATAATTTTGGCAGAACAGTCTCGCTCCAATACTTCCACTCCGTAGCGCTCTTCGTCTTGCAGCAATTCAGCTACCGTTGGATGGGCTCCCACGATAATCCGTTGCTGATCGGCAGACGGTTCAATCTGCCGGATCTCGCGGAAAATTTCGTACACCACGGTCGTTGGAGACTTCGTATATCCACGGCCGTCGCAGTAGCGGCACGGCTCCGACAGCGAGCGTAACAGATCCTCCCGCACCCGTTCGCGGGAGATTTCGATCAAACCCAGATCCGAAATCCTGGATATCCTCGTTCTCGCCTTGTCCGACGCCATGGCGTCCACCAACGCATGGTAGACCTTATCTCGATTCTTCTCCCGCTCCATATCGATGAAATCGACAATGATGATGCCGCCGATTCCCCGGAGCTTCAGTTGATAGGCGACCTCTTTTGCCGCCTCGAGGTTGTTGCGTAAGATGGTCTCTTCCTGATCCCGTTTCCCCACGAAGCGTCCCGTATTGACGTCGATCACCGTCATCGCTTCGGTATGATCGATCACGAGATAGCCTCCCGACTTGAGCCATACCTTCCGGCTCATAGCGCGCGCGATTTCCTGCTCCACCCCCAGATGATCGAACAAGGACTCATCCTTATCGTAGAAGTGAATCCGCGAGGTCTGTTCAGGAGAAAATCGCTGCACGAAGTCCCGAATGGCTTCGTATTCCTCCCGCGAATCGATCCATAGTCGATCCACCTTTTTGCCGAACAGATCTCTCACGACACGGAAGCTCAAGCTCAAATCAGAATGCAGCAAGGCGGGAGCGGGCATTTGTTCCCGCTTCGTCAAAATGTCCTGCCAGAGGACGTGCAGAAAGTCGACGTCGGATTTCAATTCATCTTCCTTGACGCCTTCACTGACCGTTCGCACAATATAACCGAAGCCGGAGCGCCTGACCCGACGCATGATCTCCTTCAGTCTCGCCCGTTCTTCATCCCGCGGAATCCGCCGAGACACGCCGATATGGTCGACGTTGGGCATAAAGACCAGATATCGCCCCGGAAGTGAGACGTACGTTGTCACTCGCGACCCCTTGGTGCCGATCGGGCCCTTTGAAATCTGGACCATCAGCTCCTGACCCTCAGTCAGCAGCTGTTCGATCGGTTTCGCACTCTGGCGCTTTGGCCGGAGCATGTCCGAATCTTTTTCGTCTTCCTCGGCTTCAACCAACATATCTCCCGGCTCCGCATCCACCGACAGATCGGAGACGTGCATAAACGCCGCTTTTTCCAGACCGATGTCTACAAACGCGGCTTGCATGCCCGGCAACACCTTGGCAACCTTGCCCTTATAGATATTTCCAACAAAATCCTTGTACTTCGTGCGGTCGCCGAACAAGTCGGTGACGACGCCGCCGTCAAGCACGGCCACACGGGTTTCCTCCCGCGCAACGGTTATTGCAATTTCACTTCCCATATTGACTCCTTTGGTCTGCAAGTCAGGTAAACCGGCTGAGAGCGATGGACGCGGGCCCAAGCCCAAGTCCGTCACTCACTCCGAGCACCGGCTCCACCGGCCTTCCATATTATCTTTTCCGAACGACGGAACCCGAGCATTCCGCCTGTTCGGTCATCGCTCAATAAAACAGGCTTAACCGCTTCCGCTTGACGTTCAACAGCAAGCCTAACGACGCCATGGTCATAATCGTGGCGCTTCCGCCGTAGCTCACCAGAGGCAAGGGAATGCCGACGATCGGAAACATCCCTGCCGTCATACCGATATTGACCACGACACAGAAACATAACATTGCCACGATCCCCACGGCGAGCAACGCTCCAAGCTGATCCTTCGCCTTGGACGCAATTTCCAGCGATAACCAAATCAACGCCACAAACAACGTCAACAGTACGACCACGCCGAGAAATCCCCATTCTTCCGCGAAGACGGCGAACACAAAATCGGTATGCCCCTCCGGCAAAAACTTCAGCTGACTTTGGGTGCCGCCGTAGAGCCCTTTACCCAGCAGTTCCCCTGACCCGATCGCGATTTTCGATTGCAGGGCATGGTAGCCCTTTCCACCCGGGTCGTAATCGGGGTCGACGAACGCCATAATGC
Source organism: Nitrospira sp. (assembly GCA_030444405.1). GTDB lineage: Bacteria > Nitrospirota > Nitrospiria > Nitrospirales > Nitrospiraceae > Nitrospira_D. The sequence goes on along the minus strand of JARFPM010000010.1, from coordinate 81,721 downwards.
GCTGTCGCTGGTAATCATGCAAGGACCCCCACATCCCCTCCCAGGCAAACGGAAACAGCATGATCGAGAAGAGCAGGATAAACCCTAAGGCTTGCGAACGAATGCCCACCATGAGGAGCATGGCGGCATACACCGCGACAAAGCTGAGCCCACTCCCCAAATCGGGCTGCTTCAAGATGAGGAGAAGGCCGGGCAGCACCAAGAGACCCGGAACGATGACACGCTGTAACCATCCCGCACGAGGGGCTTTCGAGTAATAGTGTGCCAACACCAAAACGAGGATAAGCTTGGCGAATTCAGACGGTTGGAAGCTGAACGGGCCCAACGCGATCCACCGCTGAGCCCCTTTGCTCGTTCGCCCTTCAAACAACACAAAGACCAGCATCAGCAAGATAAAGGCGTAGGCCGGATAGGCAAACCGCGCAAGATGATGGTAGTCCGATGCCCACATGACGAGGAAGGCCGCCGCGCCTAGGCCGATCCATATCAACTGCTTGAGATAAAACGGCGTCGCCCCACTCTGCTGCCCACGCGTGACGCTATAAATGGACAACACTCCGATCCCCAGAATGGCAAGGATCAAGGCGACATAGCGTATATCGAAACTATCGAGGCCCCGATTCTCGGTCAATCGATCGATCATGAGTCTTTCGAGGAGCGCCCCGGCTCATTCACACCGGAAAGATCCGAGGTGACGGCCGGTACCTGGGGGGTGAGCTTCATATACGTTTCAATGACTTCTTTTGCAAGAGGAGCCGCAGCGGCTCCACCGTGCCCCATATGTTCAGCGAGCACGGCGACGGCGATCTTCGGCGATTCCACCGGCGCAAAGGCGACGAACCACGCATGGTCTCGGAACTTTTTGGGAATGTTTTCTTCCGGTCCGGTTCGAAGCGCCGCCACTTGAGCCGTGCCTGTCTTCCCACCGATCGTCACCATGGAAGATTTCGCCTTCGTCGCAGTTCCCTTTGTGACCACGTCGGCGAGCGCGTCCTTGATGATGCGGAATGTTTCCGGTTTCGCATTGATTTTTCCCCGCGGAACGGCCGGCAACTCTTGAAGGTTTCCCGACGTTCGATCCATGACCGCCTGCACTAGACGAGGACGGTAGCTGACTCCGTTGTTGGCGACCGTGCCGACGAGACTCGCCATTTGTAATGGCGTCACGGTCACATAACCCTGTCCGATGGCGGCCGAGATGGTCTCCCCGGGTAGCCACTGCTCGTTCTTGGCTTTTTGCTTCCATGCGGTTGAGGGCATGATACCGGATCGTTCCGACGGTAATTCCACTCCGGTGGCCTTGCCAAGCCCGAAGTCCTTCCCAAACTCGGCCATCACATCGATCCCCATCCGTTGACCGATCGTATAAAAGTACACGTCACAGGAATGGACCAATGCAGTGTGCAGATCGACGTACCCATGCCCGCTGGCTTTCCAGTCATGATAAAGCCGCTTACCGAACTGGTACCCTCCATTACAGAACACGGTACTGGAAGGCGATACGGTTCTTGTCTCCAACGCGGCAACGGCCATGGGGATTTTGAAGGTGGAGCCCGGGGGGTACTGCCCCTGTGAGGCACGATTGTTCAACGGACGCCCTTCATCCTGCACGATTTCTACCCATTGCTTCGCGGTCAGTTCTCGCGAAAGCACGTTCGGGTCGAAGCCGGGTCGGCTGGCCATAGCCAGAATATCGCCGCTGTTCGGATCGAGCGCGACGATAGCACCTTGTTCTTCGCCCAGCAGATCTTCGGCGACCTTTTGAAGCCGCACATCGATGGTGAGATAGAGGTCGTTTCCCGCTTGCGGCCTCTCGACAACCGAGGCTTTCTTCTCGTGGCCGAGCGCATCGACTTCCACGCTCTTCTGACCGGCCGTTCCCCGCATGTGCCGATCATAGGACTTCTCCACTCCGTATTGCCCCACGATGCTGCCTTGGTGGAGATCGAGAAACTCCGGCTTCTCCAGTTGATCCGCTGAAATTTCTCCTACATATCCCAGAAGATGGGCCGCCGTCACGCCGCCTGGGTAATTGCGCTGTGACTCGACCTGAATCATGACCCCCGGCATGTCGAGACGGTGGGATTCGACGAGCGTGGCATCGCGCAGGGTCATGCGGTCTTTGATCTTGCGCGGGAGCAGCTTGCTGCCTTTGGCCGTCATCTTTTTCCGAACGAGGGTCGGGTCGAGGCCGAGCAAGTCGGTCAGCTGCTGAATCAAGACTTCGCGATCCTTCACGTCTTCCAGCGTGACGTAGAGGCTGAAGCTCGGTACGTTATTCGCCAAGAGAACACCGTGCCGGTCATAGATCAAGCCACGTGCCGGTTCGAGCAACACCAATCTGGTACGATTGTTTTCCGACAAGTCTCGATAATACGGCCCCTCGTAAATTTGAAGATGCCAGAGACGCAAACCAAGCAGCACCACCACCAGTAAGAGCCCTACACGGAGAATGAAGAGCCGTCGATGAAGATCGCCGAATTCTGATTCCGAATAATGCGTCGTCACCATAATGCACGTCTACATTCGAGACTCGGACATCAGCTGCTCGATATTCAAACGAGTCCACATGAGCCAGTAGATCGCTCCTCCAATCATCGCATCAAGGCAGGCTTGCGGCAGCACCACGATCCAAACGGCCCACCACCAATCCTGTTGCACACTGAGCTTTATGGCGAACGGAGTGGCCAGCCCGGCCAAGCAGGAGACGACCAGCAGTCCCAACGCAAGGACGATGGGACTTAGGTACACCACCTGCCGGCCCACTAGGCCCGCTACGAACCCCACAGTTCCCTTCAAGACTGCACCGGAAATCAGATCTTGCGCAGAGAACAGACTCATCGCCCATCCGAGCGTAAGGCCGACCAACAAGCCATCAAGCTCTCCCGCTATGAGGCCGATCAAGCACACGGCCACAAGACCCAGATCCGGCTTCACCCCCCACACGCTGATGTGCGGCAGGAGAACGGACTGAACCGGCACCAGACCAACGATCACACCAAAATAGATGAGGGCTTTCATGGCTTGGGCTTCGGAACAACAAGACGCTCCCCTTCGGTCGGAAAAGAGGAAGACCGAATGACCAACACTTCTTCGACCCGATTCGGATCGACCTCCGGGGAAAGTTCCGCAGATTGGAACAGCGCCTCTTCTTCCTTATCGATTCTTGTGATCGTGCCGATCGGTATACCTCGGGGGAACCCCCCTACCAATCCTGACGTGACGACGTGATCGCCCGGCCGCGCGTTGGACAACAGCGGAATGTACTTGAGTCGTGCCTGTCCCTGCGTTGTTCCTTCGACTATTCCCTCATCTCTGGTGCGCTGGATCAATCCGGCAATCGCATTATTGGGATCCGTTACGAGCAAGACAACGGCGGTGGAGGCCGTAGTCTTGACGACGCGACCGACCACACCTGCCGGAGTAATCACTCCTTGGTCCGATTGAAGCCCGTCGGACGTACCCTTGTTCAGAATGATCGTCTTGTACCAATTGCCGGTATCGCGCCCGATCACTTGGGCGGCCACGGATGTGGGAAGGACTTGCTTCTTAAACTCCAGCAACGCGGAGAGCCGCTCCGTCGCCACCGAGGCTTCTCGCAACTGCCCGTTTTGTTCTTTGAGAAGATCCAGCTCTCTCTTCAACTGTTGATTCTCTTCTTCAACCCCTTGGAGGGCCACGTATCGTCCCCAGATATCAGCGATCCGACCATGGATCCCCGCCACAGCCTGAAGAGGCCAACTGATAATCCATCCGAAGGGACTACCCACCTGCTGAAATACGCTTTGGAGTTGGCCGGGTAGAAGAAGGAACCCGAGCACGAGAATGACGGCAAGAACGAGGGCGACACGCCTGGCGCTGTACGATGCGCGTAAATTGACCATCCGCATGAGGGATGGAACCTTACCGGAGGTTGTTCGCCTGAGACATGACCGATACCTTTCGGAGGAGATCCAGCTCATCCAGAATCTTGCCGACCCCCAACACCACGGAGGTCAGCGGATCGTCCACCGTAATGATCGGTAAGTTCGTTTCTTCGCGGAATCGTGTGTCCATCCCTTTCAGGAGGGAACCTCCTCCCGTCAACACGATCCCGCGGTCGATAATGTCCCCCGCCAGCTCGGGCGGGGTATTTTCCAATGCGATCTTGATTGCGTTCACGATCGTTCCGATGGGTTCTTGCAACGCTTCACGAATCTCGGCGTCATCGATGACCAGCGTGCGCGGAATTCCGGAAATCAAATCCCGCCCCTTGATCATCATGGTTTTCCGCTCCTCGAACGGGTAGGCGGACCCAATTTCAAATTTGATCCGCTCCGCCATATGTTCGCCGATGAGCAAATTGTACTTTTTCTTGATGTAATTCATGATCGCTTCGTCCATCCGGTCGCCGGCGACCTTGACGGATTCGCTGTACACGATGCCTCCCAGCGAGATAACGGCAATGTCCGTCGTGCCACCTCCCACATCGACGACCATGTTCCCGGACGGCTCCGTGATCGGCAACCCGGACCCTATCGCCGCGGCGACGGGCTCTTCGATCAGATAGACTTCTCGCGCCCCGGCCAATTCGGCCGAATCGCGCACGGCACGTTGCTCCACCTGTGTGATACGGGAGGGCACACCGATAATGATTCGCGGCCGCACAAACGCGCTGCGATTGTGGGCCTTCCGAATGAAATGTTTCAGCATTTGCTCGGCCATCTCGAAGTCGGCAATCACACCTTCCTTCATCGGCCGAACCGCGACGATATTTCCGGGCGTGCGGCCGAGCATTTTCTTCGCATCGGCTCCGACGGCCAGCACTTTTTCGCTTTTCTTTTCAACTGCGACGACGGAGGGCTCATTCAGCACGATCCCCTTCCCGTGAACATACACGAGAGTGGTTGCGGTGCCTAAGTCAATCGCCAGGTCATCGGAGAACCAACCGAATATATCTCCTGGGAACCCCACGGCGTCTCTCCCTTCATATTTGGCCTGGCGATCCGGCGCCCGGCGTGTGAGCTTCGTGTACGACTTACCTAATCCGGGACCGCAAGTTGACCGGCGTCCAACACGTGAGTCCTTGCTACTTCATCGCCAAGCCGACGACCCTGCTCATTCCCGATGATCAAAAAACTTTCAAACGCTAAAATGGCCAGCGATACAAGCCATCCAATGTATGGGACGGCATACGCGATCTGTGCGCCACCAAGCGGAAGATTCCGGATGATCGACTCTCGGAAGCCTGCCGTATCCCGGCCATCCAATCGCATGGTCTGCAGACCAACCAACCGTTTGCCGATACTTTTCCCACCCGCAAACCCATCGGCAATCAAGATGTAGGCCAAGCCGGAAAGAAAGCCGACCGGAGGAGCAATTTCACCTGCAGCGACGACAATAAACAGATCAATTAATTTCGCGATGAACCGATTCAGGACATGGGCCTTCGGATAGACTCTTACTTCCCGCGCCGTCGAGGTTGGCCCCTCCCCTGCCAAGGGATCTCCTTCTAATTAGTGGCAAAGTATAACAAAACGCATCAACTTGCACAAACAAAGACCGATCTTTTTTCTGTTTTCTTTTCGGAACCGTGCCGAACCGCCTTTTGGTCTCCCGAAGGCAGATGCGAGGGAGGAAGGTCCCCAGAAGCTGGGGCTTGTAGACACTCCGCGTAAGGCTGAACCTGCCCGCACTGAACCTGCCCGCTCTTGCCTTCCGTCCTGTCCACAAGTACACTGCTGCCTCACAGAAGAAGAGGATTGACATGATCAAGACAATGCGCAATGCAGCTCACAACTACCCTTGGTTGCTCAAATCCATCATGGGGCTCTTAGCTGTAGCCTTCGTAATTACGATGGGGTGGTGGGGATTCGGGGAACAGGCCGGCGGACCCGTCGCCAAGGTCGGAGACCAATCGGTCACCATCGATGAATTCAAGCGTACCCATGAAAATATGCGCCGCATCTATAAAGAAAACGTTAAGACCGATTTCAAAGAGGAGGAGTTCAAGGAATTCGTCGTCGGACAACTTGTCGATAGTCGTATCTGGATTATCGCGGCTGAGGAAATGGGCGTGCGGGTTTCCGATGCCGATTTGCGCGAACTGATCATGCAAACTCCGGCCTTTCAAAAGAACGGAACCTTCGACCCGGAACTCTATAAGCGGATTCTAGCAGCCAATCATCTCACCCCGGCGTCGTTTGAGTCGATCCAGCACCAGGAAGTCCTAGCCAATAAGGCTCGGATGATCGTACGAGACTCCGTGGCCTTGACCCCGGCGGAGATTGCCGAAGGACAGTCTCTCATGACCAGGCCACAAGATTCAGACCCGGCTAAGGCGGCAGAAGCGAAGCAGCGGGTGCTCGATGACATGCTGTTGCAGAAACAACAACGTGCCCTGGTGTCATTCCTGCAGTCGATGAAGGCCAAGCTGCCGATCACCATCCGCAGAGAATTGCTATAAAGTTCAACTCGTCTTGTCGAGCCATGCCGGATCAGCAAGCAGCTAGATGATCAGCATCGCGTCCCCGTAGCTGTAAAAGCGATATCGCTCCTTGATTGCTTCTTCGTAGGCTCTGCGAATCCGATCGATTCCAGCGAAAGCCGACACCAGCATCAACAATGTAGTCCGCGGTAGGTGAAAGTTCGTCATGAGGGCATCGACGACCTTGAACTGGAACCCTGGCGTCATAAAGAGCCGACTTTCGCCGGACATGGGGACCATCTCCCCCTTTTCTTTCATAACGGTTTCAAGCGCACGGACGACCGTGGTGCCCACAGCGATTACCCGCCTACCGGTACGTTTGGTTTCCTGGATCGCTTTCACGGCATGTGCGCTGACTGTGAATGCTTCCGCCCCCATCTGATGATCTTCAATCCGCTCCGTCGTGACCGGCTTGAACGTGCCGGGACCGACATGGAGGGTCACCGCCGCGATTTTGATCCCCGACACGTTCAGTCGCCTACACAGCTCTTCGGTAAGGTGAAGACCAGCCGTAGGGGCGGCAATCGCACCCTCGTGTTTGGCAAAGACCGTCTGATACCAGCGGTGATCCTCCTGAGTCGGCTCCCGCTTGATATACGGAGGGAGCGGCATAACCCCTCGTGCTTTAAATAACTGTGTGACCGGCACTGGGCTGTCCACCACCACCTCAGTCCCCGTGGAATCGCGCTTCACGATCGTCGCGTGAGATTGTTGATCAAATTCGATGACCTGGCCGACGTGAAACACGCCTTTGACCATGATCTCCCACCGCCCTTCGCCGAGGTCCCTCACGAACAGCACCTCAAGCGGTGTTCCCGTCGGTTTTTTGATTCCCGACACTCGCGCCGCCAAGACCTTCGTGTCATTCACGACCAGCAGATCCCCTGGATTGAGCAGAGACGGAAGATCGGCGACACGGCGATGCACAGGCCGCTCGCTTCGGTGATCGAGGAGCAGCAACCGAGCGTGATCACGAGGGCTAACCGGTTGCAACGCGACCAGTGAAGGATCGAAGGGGAAGTCGAACTCGGAAAGTTGCATCAGGAAGGAGGTGCCGATGGAGCAGGAGGTGCTTGCGTCAATGACGCATCCTGAAGCTCTGTCCCAGGATAGTAGTAGCGAAGAATGCTCGAAAAGGAATAGCCTAACTCAGCCAGCTCTTTCGCACCCCACTGGCAAAGACCAACCGCATGACCGGCTCCGTAGCCGGAAAAAACGACGTCCTGCCCGACCGACTCAACCGAAAATTGCGTACTGGGTACCACGGTATACCCTACCGCTTTACGCAGGTCTTCGGCCCGTAGCATCAACTCCCCGCTTGAGTGCACAATCCGCAGCGTCGCCACTCGTCCGGCGCGGCTATAGGCAAGCGGAGTGATGGTCGCGATTGTTCCAACCGCAAATCCTTGTTGCCGCAAATTCTTCTCCAAGGTGTCTATCTTTAGAGAAGCCTTCCACTGATAATACGGCGACTCAAGGTCAAACGGGCATTCCACACCCTTCAAATACGGAAGATCCTTCGACCACACAAACATGGCATCCTCCGTGATCCCGGCAGCGGTCGAAGAGAATGCGGCATAGATCGGAGCGCCTTGGTAGGTCACCACGAGTCCCCTCGTGGATTCCACCGCCTCTACCACTCGTGCATCGATACCTTGGCGACCGCGATACACCTGATCTTGAATCCCCGCGACCACATCATAGTCCCGAGTGGAGCTCAGCATGTGCTGATACAGCGCATATGTTCGAGTAGCGACTGCCTGAACCTTCAGCATCTCAGGATGCCAGGCCGGATTCACTTCTGCCGGCACAACACCTTTGACATACTCCTCCAAATCGACATGATTGACAAGGAGCAGTCCCTTTCCTCGCCGAACGAGCTGGATCAACCCACTGATTTGCAACGCGCCTTTGTCATCGTTTGCGTGAAGTGCTGTCTTCTTGCCGTTCTCATTCAGCCACAGTTTGAGGTCGTGATTTCCCGCCCGCAATGTCAGATGATCACTTACCACCGGTTTACCGTTGAGGATCAACGCATGGCCACGCACCTTGATTCGCAGGGCAGGCCGATAGGACCACGCCTGATCATGTTCGTCGGTTACCCAAATGGTCTGATCGCTCTGCACTTCCAACTGCTGGACATCGGGAGTCAACAGCACGCGAATCGATTGCGCCGCCTCCGCCTCAGGCATCACGATCGAGCCGAGGCAGATCCCCAATCCCGCTGCGCCAGCCCAGAGCCTTGCGCCTATCATCGGCGAAAAAGCCATCCTACGAGATAGAATAGCAGACTGAAAAGGACGCTGATGACAAGACTTGTCGCAATGGGGAAATAGAAGCTGAAGTTATCACGTTTGATGGAAATGTCACCCGGAAGCTTGCCGAGCCAACTGAAGACGTTCCCTAATCCGGAAATCCGGTCCACGACGACCAACACGATCCCGAGGGCAACAATGCCGAGCCCTATTCCGATCAGAATCTTGCCCAACGTATTCCATTCCGGCATCAACTTTCATCCCATGAGCGGAGTACCCAACCAGTCCCGTGTACAGCACACGGAGCTAGCCATTCACTAGGCATTCCGCGATCTGAATGGCATTCAGTGCTGCTCCTTTGCGAAGATTGTCGGAGACCACCCAAAGGTTGAGGCCGTTCGCGATCGATTCATCCTCCCGCACGCGGCCGACGTAGACCTCATCTTTCCCTGTCGCATCGAGCGGCATCGGATACAGCTTCTTCACGGGATCATCGTAGACAATCACGCCGGGCATGGCTGCCAGCGCAGCACGCGCCTCGTTCGCCTTCAGTGGACGTTCTAATTCGACGTTAATCGCCTCAGAATGACAGCGCAACACGGGCACTCGTACCGTCGTTGCAGTCATCCGAATCCCCGGCGCACCGAGTATCTTCCTGGTCTCTTTCGCGATCTTGACTTCTTCCGAACAGTCGCCCCCCTCGTTGAACGACCCAATGTGCGGCAACAGATTGAAGGCGATCTGGTAGGGATAGACCTTGGTTGTGACGTCGCGAAACGCCAGCAAATCCTTCGTTTGATCCATCAGCTCATCCATGGCCGCCGCTCCGGTTCCCGACACCGATTGAAAGGTCGTCACCACCACGCGCTTCACCCCCACCGCATCGTGAAGCGGCTTGAGCGCCATGACCAGCGGCGTGGTCGTACAGTTGGGAATGGAAACGATTCCCCTAGGCATGTCACCTAAGGCAGCAGCGTTCACCTCCGGAACCACCAAGGGAACTTTGTCGTCCATGCGGAACACGGCACTATCGTCGATCACGGCAATACCGGCCGCTCCCAGTCGTTGACCATAGTCTTTGCTGATGGTATCCGTCGCCGAAATAAACGCCAGATCGACGCCCTCGAACGATGAGGATTCCGTCAACTCTTCAACCTTCCACTCCTTGCCTTGGCATGTCATCACTTCACCGGCCGATCGTTTGGACGCAAAGAGCCGGAGACGCGTCAGCGGAAATTTCCGCTCCTCCAAAATCTCAAGGGTTTCCTTGCCCACCGCACCGGTCGCGCCAAGGACCGCCACCGTATACCCTGGTTTCCTCTTGATCATGATGCGCCTACTCCAATGCCAATACGCGAATGCGATGATTGAAGGTGTCGGCCACCAGCAACGTTCCGTCGCGATCGGCGACGATACCGAATGGGTAACACAAACTGGCTTCTCGTGCGGCGCCGTCATCGCCGGAATAGGATGGAACTCCTTGCCCCGCCACACAGAACGCCACCCCGGATGCCCAATCCCACAGCCGGATGAGGTGATTGTCTGAATCGGTCAGAAAAAGATGTCCCTCCTGGTCTAATGCAATTCCCGTCGGGCGTGCCAGACTAGACGAGGGGGCATCCGACGGTGACTCATACCGATAAACCCCACCGTCTCCGGCTACCGTGGTCATCAACCCTGACGAAAGATCGACGCATCGAACTCGGCCGTTGAAGGTATCAGCAATATACAAACGGTTACCCGCCAAGGCCAATCCACTGGGACCGGCAAGGGCCGTGTCAACAGCAAGCTTCCCATCTCCGTCGTACGTCGCAGTCCCGGTTCCCGCAACTGTCCGAATCGCACCGGTTTTAAGGTCTACCACCCGTACACGATGATTGCTTTGATCGGCGATATAGAGTCGGCCCGCGTCGTCAACGACCAGCGCCGCCGGTTCATTGAGTGTAGCCTTGTTGGCAGGGCCGCCGTCTCCGGAGAATCGAGCCTGGCCAGTTCCGGCCAGCGTCGAAATGATCCCCGTTTCGGAATCGACCATCCGCACGCGATGGTTCATGGTATCAGCGATATATAAATTCCCCTCACGGTCCGCAGCGACTGCCGTAGGAAAGTTGAGCTGCGCACACACCGCGGCACCACCGTCTCCGCCATACCGCTTGGTAGACGTGGCTTGTTGATTCGTCCAATACCGGACGGTTCCGCTCAAATCAGCTTGCTGAGTAAATTCCGCCGAGCCGGTTTCGCCGGCACCATCGGCCAAAGGGTCTTCATCCCTAGGCCGGGCTGGTGCATCCCGTTCCACAGCCGAACACATGTGGTCCGCACCGCACATGCCGGCTACCGTGAAGATGATACCGGTCGCACGATCGACTTTGCGAACAACATGATTTTCGGAATCGGCCACATAGACATTGCCATGGCAATCGATCGTTACCCCCTTCGGCTCGTTCAAACGGGCCTGTATTGAAGGTCCGCCGTCTCCCGTACAACCAGACTCGCCATTGCCAGCGAGCGTTCTGATCATCCATGTGGAAAGAATGGCTGCCATAGTCCAGAGCCACTGACTAATTTAAGTTTCGAACAATTGCCTCACCCATCTCCACAGTGCCGACGATCTTCGCTCCGGGACTTTGAATATCTTTGGTGCGATACCCAAGGTCGAGCGTTTTCACGATGGCCTGTTCGATAGCTTCCGCTTCTTTATCGAGTTGAAAGGCATACGACAGCATCATGGCGGCCGATGAGATCGTGGCAATAGGATTGGCGATATTTTTCCCTGCAATGTCCGGAGCGCTCCCATGAATCGGCTCAAAGAGGCCGACCTTGGCCCCGATGCTCGCCGACGGCAACATACCGATCGAACCGGTCAGCATCGCCGCTTCGTCGCTCAAAATGTCTCCGAACATGTTGTTGCAGAGCAGCACGTCGAATTGTCGCGGATTCCGAACCAGCTGCATCGCCGCGTTATCCACGTAGATATGTCCCAGTTCGACGTCCGGATAAGACGCATGGACATCGATAACCACCTTGCGCCAAAGCTCGGACGATTCCAACACATTCGCTTTGTCGACCGAGGTGACCTTCTTGCGCCGTTTCCGTGCCGCTTCGAATGCAACCTTGGCGATTCGCCGAACTTCTTCAGTCGAATAAACTTCCGTATTGAACCCTCGTTCTTCACCGTTCGGCAACTTTTCGATCCCCTTCGGTTTGCCGAAATAGATACCGCCGGTGAGCTCGCGGATCACAAGGATGTCGATCCCCTCGATGATCTCGCGCTTCAACGTGGAAGCATCCACCAAATTCGAATAGAGCTTGGCCGGCCTCAAGTTGGCATAGAGTCCTAAGGCCTCGCGGATGCCGAGCAGTGCGCGCTCCGGCCTCAGGCTGTACTCCAGGCTCTCCCATCGAGGCCCCCCAACAGCGCCCAGCAAGACAGCATCGCTTTGCTTGGCAAGCGCCAATGTGGCCTTCGGCAACGGCACACCCACTTTATCAATCGCCTGCCCGCCGATATCGGCTGCGACAAACTCGAATGAATGTCCGTACCTCTCGGCAATCGCCTTCAGGACCTTCACGGCTTCGGGGACGATCTCGCGCCCGACACCGTCACCGGCCAGCACTGCAATCTTGGCCTTCACGGTCGCTCCTTTCGATGACTCAATCGCTTCTGGTTATTCCAGTATCGTTTCATCTTCAATCCGCCAGGCCGGATCAACAAGACACAGGAACTCAACATCGCTCTCCCCGGTATTTTCGACACACTGTTGTCCTCCTGGCGGCACATAAATGGTCGTTCCGGCCTCGATCGGCGTGACTTGGTCGTCGATCGTGAAGCGGCCCCGCCCTGAAATGAAGTAGTAGACTTCCGACGAGGTCAAGACATGGCGCTTCGAGCGCTGACCGGCCGGTAATGTCCCGTGGGCAAGACTATAGTTCAGTTTCAGCTGATGCTTGCCAGGATGAAAAATCTCCCGCAAGCGAGTCTCATCCCCGGCCAGAAACTCGGGGCGATCCGCCGGCGTCACCTTGAACACGGACAAACCCTCTCAATTCAACAGGCCTCACCACGGAAGCTGAAACTGTACCGTGGAGATCCGCGTCAAATCAAGTTCACCTTCTGCTCGCCTTGCGCCTGTTTCGTCGCCAGATAGGCCAGCTTATTCAGGGCGCTGATATAGGCCCGAGCAGACGCCGTGATGATATCGGTATCGGCGCCGTGGCCTGTAACCGTGCGACCATCCTCTTGCACACGCACCGACACTTCACCCTGTGCATCTGTCCCACCGGTGATGGCCTTCACGACATACATCAGCAACTTGCTCTTCGTCTGTGTCATGGCGGCAATGGTGCGGTACACGGCATCCACCGGCCCATCGCCGGTGCCGGTTTGAGCGACGGGTACGCCGTCGATTTCCAGTTCGACCGTGGCTGTAGGGACCCGATCCGTTCCACTCGAGACCTGAAGCGCCTTTAAGACGATGCGCTCGGCCATCTTCGACAATTCTTCGGAGACAATGACTTCGAGATCTTCCTCGAAGATCTCTTTCTTTTGATCGGCAAGTTTTTTGAACCGCTCGAAGGCGTGGTTGACCTCTGCCTCGCCGAGCTTGTAACCCAACTCCTCCAACCGCTGCCGGAAGGCATGACGCCCGGACAACTTGCCCATCACCATCTGGCTTTCGACCAATCCGATCGATTCCGGACGCATAATTTCATAGGTCGTCTTCTCTTTGAGCAAGCCATCCTGATGAATGCCCGACGTATGGGCAAAGGCGTTTGCCCCCACGATCGCCTTATTGGGTTGCACCACCATCCCCGTGATCTTGCTGACCAAACGGCTGGTCTTTGCAATCTCTTCGGTTCGAATCCTGGTGTCTGCACGATAGAAATCCGTTCTGGTGCGCAGTCCCATCACAATCTCTTCCAAGGACGTATTACCCGCGCGTTCTCCGATTCCGTTGATCGTACATTCCACCTGACCCGCCCCATTCATAATCGCCGCCAAGCTATTTGCCACCGCGACACCCAGATCGTTGTGGCAATGGACGGAGATCACGGCTTGTTTGGCATTGGGAACCTTGTCGCAAATCCCCTTGATCAGTACGCCGAATTCTTGTGGGACGGCATACCCTACCGTGTCAGGAATATTCACGGTGCCGGCTCCGGCAGCGATGACCGCCTCAATGACCTCGTAGAGGAACGAGGGATCTGATCGGCTGGCATCCATAGGAGAGAATTCGACATCATGAACATAAGCCCTCGCCCGTTGGACCATCTCCACGGCGCGCTGTTTGGCCTGTTCCCGAGTCATCCGAAACTGGTGCTTCAGGTGAATATCGGACGTAGAAAGAAACGTATGGATGCGAACCTTCGGCGCGCCTTTCAAGGCCTCCCAGGCTCGATCAATATCTTCAGGTCGAGCCCGCGCCAGACTGCAGATCGTCGGTCCTTCGACCTCCTGCGCGATACGCCGCACGGCCTCAAAGTCACCGGGCGAACTATAGGCAAATCCCGCTTCAATAATATCGACGCCAAGCCGGGCCAGTTGTTTGGCCACCATGACCTTTTCTTCCACGTTCATACTGGCGCCCGGCGATTGCTCGCCATCCCTCAAGGTCGTATCGAAAATTCTGATCATGCGTGTCATGGTGCCACCTCTTTAGAAATTCGCCCTCGCCTTGTATTCCGGCTGGTCAAAATGACGTTATGCGAGGCCGCAGCAAGCGAGACGGCGAGGCGTACATGGGTTTCGTACGTTGAGCCGTTGAGCGCCGCCAGAACCAAGCGGAGCGTCATTTTCACCAGCCGGAAAATAAAAAAGCCTTCATCCCGTCATACCCAGGGACGAAGGCTTCCCGCACTCCGTGGTACCACCCTGATTTGGCCTGAAGATCGACTGGTCGTCAGACCCTTCATTCTGCCTCTTACGAAGGCAAGGCGGAATCTCCTACTTCATGTTCGGAGATTCGGCTCGGAGGCGAGTTCGGCGACATCTAGGCTGGTTTGCACCACCCACCAGTTCTCTTCAGGATGTTCACCACCCTGTTTCTAGACGGCTCGCGTACTACTCCTCGTCTTAGCCGTTCAAAACCTTTTCAGCTCCTCCCACTGTTGTTCCCCGTCATGAGTTAGATTCGATCGGCGGAGGCTCCACTTTCCCGAGGCTCTTCTTCCCGCCTGCCGGGGCAATCAGCGAAAAGACTTTTTCTACCGGCCCCATCAATGCATAGCCGGCAAAGATGACAAATAACATAACCGCCGGCCAGGCTGCCACCATCATCAGGGTAAGAATACCCCAGACCAGGTAGGTGATCTGCCGATGGCCCTTGAATTTCAGTTCTTTAAAGCTGCGATACTTAATCGTGCTGACCATCAAAAACGAGAGCGTCAAAGTCATGAGTAGCACCACGATCGCCCTGACGTCTCCTCCCATCTTGAGGAGGTTATGATCAAAAACCACTAGAGACGCCACCACTCCGGCCGCGGCTGGAATGGCCAGACCGGTAAAGTACTTCCCGTCCGACAGCGTTACGGTGGAGTTGAATCGTGCCAACCGCACGGCTCCCATGGCCACGTAGGCAAACATCACGGCCACGCCAAACGTACCCTGTCCGCTCAAGGCCCAAGAGTAAATTAACAAACCGGGTGCGACACCAAATGACACCACATCGGACAGCGAGTCATACTCCAGCCCGAACTGACTCGTGCTGTTGGTCAGTCTGGCCGACTTCCCATCCAAGACATCAAAAATCATCGCGACAAGAATCGCAATGGCAGCTTCTATGTAGTTGGCGTTGAAAACGGACAGTATCGCAAATACACCGCAAAACAAATTGCCGGTGGTAAACAAATTCGGGATGAGATGCATGGCGGCTTTCCGCCGCTTCCCTTCTTTCCCAAACGAACTTTTGAATCCTGCCGCTTTCATGGCAACTCCCCCAGGATAGTTTCGCCGCCCTTTACCCGCTCTCCGACAGCCACACGAAGCTTGGTGCCGATCGGCAGAAAGGTGTCCATCCGCGATCCAAAACGAATCAACCCATACCGTTCACCTCGGATAGCCCGATCCCGTGGTGAGACCCAACACACAATGCGCCGAGCGATCAATCCAGCCACTTGCACGCACAGAACCTTCGTGCCTTCATGGGTCTTGATCATCATGGCGTTCTGTTCGTTTCTCAACGTAGCTTCCGGCTTGCTGGCGACTAAAAACAGACCCGGCTGATATTGTACATCTTCGATTACGCCGTCACAGGGTATTCTATTGATGTGGACATCGAAGACATTCAAAAAGATCGTGAGCCTGACACTGCGCTCTTTCAGGTAGCGCGGCTCAAACTCTTCTTCGATCGCAATCACCTTTCCGTCGCCGGGCGCAACAATCAGATTAGGACCTTGTGGAACAACCCTGGCCGGATTTCGAAAGAACCAAGCGGAAAATAGCGTCGCGACGGCGCCGACACCTGCGAGGACCGGCCACCCCAGCCATGCTGTCAACAGTGTAACGCCGGCGGGAATTGCAATGAAGGGAATTCCTTCTTTGGCAAAGGGAACACCGACCGCTTGATCCGCCACAGAATTGCCTCAGTTTTTTGTTTTGTCGACGAGCTGATCCTTCTTGAGCCACGGCATCATCCCACGCAGCTTAGCTCCGACGGCTTCGATGGGATGGGCCTCGCCTTTGGCAAGGAGTGCGTTGTAGACGGGTCGATTGGCTTGATTCTCTAAGACCCATTCTTTGGCGAACCGTCCCGTCTGGATCTCTTCCAGAATCCTTTTCATCTCTTGCTTCGTCTGTTCGGTCACCACACGCGGACCTCTGGTCACATCACCATATTTCGCCGTTGTGCTGATCGAGTAGCGCATATTGGCGATCCCACCCTGATAGATCAGATCGACGATGAGCTTCACCTCGTGCAAACATTCGAAGTAGGCCATCTCCGGTGAGTACCCGGCTTCGACCAGAGTCTCGTACCCGGCCTGAATCAGCGACGTCAGTCCACCGCAAAGCACGGCCTGCTCGCCGAAGAGATCGGTTTCTGTTTCCTCGCGGAAATTTGTCTCGATGACACCGGCTCGTCCACCGCCGATCGCACTCGCGTAGGCTAATCCGACCTGCCTCGTAGTGCCGCTGGGATCCTGGTGGATCGCCAGGAGGCAAGGTACCCCGCTGCCCTTCGTATACTCGGAACGAACGAGATGTCCCGGCCCTTTCGGGGCGACCATGAAGACATTGATGGAGGCTGGCGGCACAATCTGCCCGAAGTGAATATTGAAACCATGACCAAATGCCAAATAGGAGCCAACCTTAAGATTGGGCGCCACTTCTTGCCGATAGATGGCGGCCTGCGCTTCATCCGGCGCCAGAATCATCACGACGTCGGAAGTCTTCACGGCATCAGCGACAGGCATGACCTTAAGTCCGCTCTGCTCCGCTTTTTTCCATGAGGCGCCCTCACGCAACCCAATGACGACCGACACACCGCTTTCCTTCATATTGAGCGCATGAGCATGACCCTGACTTCCATAGCCGATCACGGCCACGGTCTTGTTTCGGATCTGCTGAATATCGGCATCCTTATCGTAGTAAATTTTCATGACCAACCCTTTCCATGATCCATCAGTATATAGCAAATCTGAGCACGCACCAGGACGCTATTCGCGGGCCACTTTCTTCGGTTGGGCGGCAGCAGGACGAACCGGTTCCCGTGCGACAGCCACCCGACCGGTGCGGACCAAATCCTTGATCCCAAGCGGCTGCAACAAGTTGATAATCGCTTCAACCTTCTTGGGATCTCCGGAGACTTCGATGGTGTAGGTGCTCGGCGTCGAGTCAATCACGTTCGCACGAAAGATGTCCACGATTCTGAGCGCCTCGGCTCGATCCGCATCCTTCGTATGCACCTTGATGATTGCCGTCTCTCGTGAAACAAACTCCGTTTCGTTCAAGTCCACGACCTTGATGACGTCGATGAGTTTGTTCAGCTGTTTCACAATCTGCTCGATGATCCGCTCATCACCAGACGTCACAATCGTCATCTGGGACATGGATGGATCAAGCGTCGGAGCGACCGACAGGCTCTCGATATTGAACCCTCGGCCACTGAATAGCCCGGCGACCCGTGACAAGACCCCAAACTTATTCTCAACCGTCACTGAGATAATATGTTCCATATAAAGCTTTCAGCTGACAGCCATTCGCCGATGGCTTCCCTATGCTGTAAGGACCGTGTCCTTATCCTCCGGCGTCACCTTTGTCGCACCGGACTGCTTCTTCTTCAACTCCGGCGGATCTTCCAGGAGCATCTCGTGGTTGCAACCACCGGCCGGGATCATCGGATAGCAATTTTCAAACGGATAGGTCGGCACATCCACAATGACGGGTTTATCCGTCGCCAAGGCTTCTTTCAGGACGGCATCAAGATCACCGACCTTATTAACTCGTAAGCCAACCGCTCCGTAGGCATCTGCCAGTTTGACGAAATCTGGAGTGGTATCCAGATAGCTCGACGCGTAGCGTCCTTCGTAGAATAGGTCCTGCCATTGTCGGACCATGCCGTGAAATCCATTGTTCAGGATGACGATCTTCACCGGCAACTTGCTCACGACAGCCGTGGCCATTTCCTGCATATTCATCTGAATGCTGCCGTCTCCCGCAATGCAGAGAACCAGTCGATCCCGGAAGGCGGCTTGTGCCCCCATTGCAGCGGGAAATCCAAAACCCATCGTACCAAGCCCACCTGAGGTCAACCACCGGTTCGGTTTTGCCAGCTTGAAATACTGCGCGGCCCACATTTGATGTTGTCCGACATCCGTCGAGACGATCGGATCCCGGTCCTTGGTCAGTTCATACAACCGCTTGACCACCTGCTGCGGCTTGATCGGCCCGTCCTTCTCTTGGTGATACATCAATGGATGGGCCTGCTGCCATTCCTGAATTTGATCCCACCAGGGTTTCCGAAGATCTTTCTGTTCCCCATTGACCGTCGCGCGCAAGATCTGATTCAACTCACGGAGTACCGTCCTGCAATCGCCGACGATCGGAATATCGACATGGATGTTTTTCCTGATAGAGGTCGGGTCGATATCAACATGAATCACTTTCGCATAGGGACAGAACTCCGACACCTTCCCCGTCACTCGATCATCAAACCGTGCGCCGATGGCGATCACCAAATCGGAATAATGCATGGCCATGTTAGCCTGATAGGTCCCATGCATCCCGAGCATGCCCAGTGACAGAGGATGCTCCCCTGGAAAGGCGCCAAGCCCCATCAACGTCATATCGACCGGGATCTGTGTCATTTCGGCCAGTTCAACCAGTTCCTGCGAGGCTCCCGAGAAGATCACCCCGCCGCCGACATAGAGAATCGGCTTCTTGGCCTTCATGATCGCTTCGGCTGCCTGTTTGATCTGCCATTTATTCCCGTCGTAGGTCGGGTTGTACCCGCGAATCGAGACGGAATTCGGATAGGTGAATTCTGCTTTGGCCATCGACACATCTTTCGGGATATCCACCAGAACCGGACCCGGTCGGCCGGTCGTCGCGATATAAAACGCCTCTTTGATCGTTGCCGCCAAGTCGTTCACGTCTTTCACCAGAAAATTGTACTTCGTACAGGGTCGGCTCAACCCCACGTTGTCGGCTTCCTGAAAGGCGTCGTTCCCGATCAAACTGGTCGGGACTTGGCCGCTGAAACAGACCACTGGGACAGAATCCATATAGGCATCGGCTAACGCCGTAATGACGTTGGTCATACCGGGACCGGAGGTGACCAAACACACGCCAGCCTTTCCAGTCGCCTTCGCATAGCCCTCCGCCATATGGCCTGCACCCTGTTCATGACGCGTCAGGATCACCTCAACGTCTTTCTGCTGGTGGAGCATATCGAAAATCTTCAAGACGACTCCGCCGGGAAGCGCGAAGACCGTCTTCACTCCTTCCCGCTTCAGACATTCGATGAAGATTTCAGCACCGGTGAGTTTCATGGCACCCCTCCCTCCAACCGCATGCATAAGGTCTCCTGTCGATAGTGAGACCTTACAACGGTACCCCTTGCGAAGCACGCATCATCGTGCAGAAATGTGTGTGAAATCAAGGGGAAGATTCGAGATCCTAGCATCCTCTATGAAGGACCGTCAATACAACGCCGAGCGGAGCGCCAAAAAGGAGAACGCCTGAAACCTTTCAGAAAAGGAGCTTTCGGTGAAAAAGTGCGTGGGCAGAAAACCTATAAGCCGGATTCTGTCCGGCAAAGAAGTTTCCCTCTTTGCCTGGATGATCATTTCTCTGGGATTCGAGTTACCTCGAACCTCAAGCGACCTACCCGAAGACCTCGACCGGGCCAGCCGGTGTACAGAGCCCCTGAAGAGCCCGCACATGCCTTCCTATTTGGCCTTGCACCGGGCGACGCTTACCGTGCCGGTGATGTCACCACCACCGCGGTGGGCTCTTACCCCACCGTTTCACCCTTACCTGAGCCGCAGCGAGCAGATGGGATCCCATCGCCTTGGCCATCGGCGGTTTGATTTCTGTGGTGCTGGTGTCGGATTGCTCCGCCTGGGAGTTACCCAGCGCCCCGCCCTTGGAGTCCGGACTTTCCTCTCGATGCAAAACGCACCGAGCGACCATCCAGCCTTCCACCCACGCAGGTTCAGTATAAAGAATGATGCAGGTCGGGAACAAGCGGACGGATCAATCTCCCTTACGACTGGCCACGAATGGCAAGAGCCTTTACCTACCACCGACTTCTGGTAAAGGGGTGGCTGGCATTGGGGCTCTTTTCTGATAGATGGCCATGGCCTCAGGCATCCATTTCTTTAACTGCTCAATCCGAGTCTCATGGCCAGGGTGAGTCGATAAGAACTCCGCCGGACCACCGCCACCAGACAGTTGCTCCATCCGTTCCCATAAATGTACCGATTCCTGTGGATCGTAGCCGGCGTCAGCAGCAAGGAGGATCCCGATGTAATCAGCTTCTGATTCATGTTTTCGGCTGTAGGGAAGCAGGAGGCCGACCTGCGCCCCTACACCCAACGCGGCCATCGTAGCTTGACCGAGCATGGGGTCCCCCCCGCTGAGCCCAATCGCTGCACCGACTACTTGCAACCCAATATTCGTCACTTGCCCTTGACTCATTCGCTCCGCCCCATGGCGGGCCAAGGCATGCACCACTTCATGCCCCATCACCGCGGCCAACCCGGCCTCCGTCTTGGCTACTGGAAAAATCCCGGTGTAGACTGCCATCTTTCCACCGGGAAGCGCAAAGGCATTGGCCGTCTTGTCATCTTTAATCACCGAGACTTCCCACTGAAACTGCTGGGCCATCTCGGCATATTTCGAGCGCTTGGCAGCCTCGACAATGCGAGCCGCCACCCGTTTAACCGGCTCGATCTCACGTGGGGCCTGCGAAAGCTTCACTTTCGGATCACTCCTGACCTGATCGTACGCCTGAGCGCCCATTTGCATTTCTTGACCGACCGATGTCATCAGCAGCTGCGACCGACCTGTATAGGGATTCGTCTGACATCCACTTAAGCCGATCCCTCCTACGAGGAGACATACGATCGTCCTCGTACGGATCAGTCGTCGCATTTGCATCATCAACCCCCCAACCAAACACGTCCTGCTAGGTCAGTCGCGATCGATTGACCCTCCTGTATTGGATTGGTAGATTACCGCCCGCTCAGCATGATTTCTAGAGGGAGTCTGAATTCAATGATGGGAAAAGGTCCCCGCAGCAGAGTCGATCGCATCGGCATTGACGAATCTGGGAAGGGCGATTACTTCGGCCCACTCGTCATCGCGGCTGTGTTTGTCGATGCCACGACGCAGGGAGAGTTGCGGCTCATGGAGGTACGGGACAGCAAGAAGATTTCAGACGGGCGTGTGCTGGAGATGGCACCAGACATCAAGACCATCTGCCCCCACAGCATCATCACCATCGGGCCGCAAAAATACAACGAACTCTATGCCAAGATCAAAAATCTCAATCGCCTCCTCGCCTGGGGCCATGCCAAGGCCCTCGAAACCTTGCTTGAACGAGTCACCTGTGAGCGGGCTATTGCCGATCAGTTCGGGAACGAACGATTGATTCTGAATGCGCTGCAGGAAAAGGGGCGAAAGATCGTGTTGGAACAGCGGACGAAGGCAGAATCCGACCTTGCCGTCGCTGCCGCATCGATCCTAGCCCGCGCAGAATTTTTACTTCGATTGAAACGTCTCTCCAGCGAAGTCGGCACCACTCTGCCTAAGGGCGCGTCTCCAGCCGTTGAACTCGCCGCAAAGATGGTTATCAAAAAACACGGACAGGACCGGCTGGGGTCAGTGGCCAAGTTGCATTTCAAGACCACGCAGGCTGTGTTGGCGAGCTTAGCTTAGATTTGCCTTCACAACGGACTACCTGCAAATGGCTGACTGCGTTGCAGGATCCAATCAGATACAACCGTATCAAAACTGATACGAGCGTGTCGTCCTGCTGACATTACACCTCCTGAATCTACCCTTCCAGTACGCGGCATCTTGCGTTGCAGGAAAGGCAAGCCTGTTGCATAATCCGCACGTATTGTCGCCTACGCGTAACTGGTTGCGTTCCTATCTATTCGAGTCTCAACAACACCAATGTTAGCAGGCCGTTCGCACTCGACCATGAACGCAAGCAGCTCATATAAATACAACGCCTTCATGTCCTACAGTCACGCAGCGGACGGCAAACTAGCGCCAGCCTTGCAAACCGCTCTGCATCAATTCACCAAGCCCTGGTATCGACTGCGAGCCATGCGAGTCTTCCGAGATAAGACCAGCCTCGCCATGACTCCTGAACTATGGCCATCAATTCAGGGAGCGCTATCTGAATCAGAATATTTCCTCCTCTTGGCGTCACCCCAGGCAGCGCAGTCACCATGGGTGCAAAAGGAGGTGGACTGGTGGCTAGACCATCGTACAGCCCAAACCCTGTTTCTTGTACTGACTGAAGGAGAGGCAGTTTGGGATGCGTCTGCCGGAGATTTCAATTGGACAAAGACCAACGCTCTTCCAGCCGTTTTGGAGGGCAAATTCAAGGATGAGCCCCTCTATGTCGATCTGCGCTGGGCAAAATTAGTCGCGAACCTCTCCTTACGCCACTCGCAATTCCGCCCTGCGGTCCTCGACATCTCTTCGACACTCTTAGGCAGGCCAAAGGACGAGTTAGACGGAGAGGATGTCCAGCAACATCGTCGGTTCCGAACAATCACCAGGCTAGTTATTGTCGCACTCACTCTGCTCACCTTCTTGCTAACTGTAGGGATCATCGGCGTAGTACTTCAAACCAGAGAGATCGCCCATCAAGCCTCCTTGGTGTTAGCAACTGCTGCTCAGAACGCCAGCGACTCAGGCCACTTTGACCGAGCCCTTCGTTTCGCCACCCTGGCCACAAAAGACACCTGGCTATCACCTACCTCCCTTGAAGCAGCGCCTCAGTTAACCCGAGCGGCTCATGCGTCAGCTATACAAGCCATACTGATACACGAAGGCTCCGTTACGTCAGCCGCCTTCAGCCCCGACAGCACCAAGATCGTCACCGCCTCTGCCGATCAGACCGCCCGGGTTTGGGACGCCACGACGAAGGAGGAACTGGCTCGCTTTAGCTTTACTTACAGGGACGCTGTCATGTCAGTCGCCTTCAGCCCCGACAGCACCAAGATCGTCACCGCCTCTGACGACCACACCGCCAGCATCTGGGATGTGGCGACGCACAAAGAACTGGCGCGGTTTGCACACGACCTCCCCGTCGTGTCAGCCACCTTCAGCCCCGACAGCACCAAGATCGTCACCGCCTCTGGCGATCGGACCGCCCGGGTTTGGGATATCTCTTGGCTGACCAAGCACCATGGTCAAGAGCTGACCGATCGAGTTTGTCGGGAAAAACTCATCGGCGCGCGCCACATTACCTTTCAAGATATCAAAATCAGCCCGATCCTCAGCGGTCGTTGGGAGGAGGATGTCTGCGATCCACCGTCCTGGTTCTCGCGGCTTGCGAAAAACCTAGGCTTTGGTTCCAAGCAGACAGGCAATTCGAATTAGGCCTGTTGCTCCAGTCGATCACTGGCGGCAGCCAGCCAGAATCGTTGTAGAGTCATAGCCTACCGGCATCACGCATTGTCTTGCGACAGAATCAACATGGTATAGGGCCCTATACCCACGTTGGCTTGAAGCGGCATGGTATCCCGAGCCTCACCTCCGGCCGTGGTGTCGTAGCCTAAGTGGTTACCAAAGTCCGCACTATAGCCTTGCCAGTCACTGTTGAAGCGCACTCGCCATTGGCCTGCTCGTGGCAGGCCAATGGTATAGCTGGCATAACTACGGTTGGCAAAATTCGCCACAACGACGACGTCATCGCCTGGCCCACCATGTTCCCAACGGTGAAACGCGATCACCTTGTCTGAGTTATTCACATGATGGACATGGATATGCTGTCCCCGCAACCCGCGTGTGTGATTGAACCAGTTTCGGCGGAGCCGAATCAGATCGCGGTACAGCAGATGAATACCGCTGAACGTGTGCAGCCTTCCCCAGTCGAGGGGAACCGTGTCTTGAAAGTATTCGTCTTCGAGGAACTCCTGCCCCTGAAACATCATCGGGATGCCTGGTGCGGTGAACACCATCCCTGCGCCAAGCGTGGATCGCTTTCGGGAGAACCAACTGTCGGCATGACCCGGCCAGATCTCTTCGGGTACGCGGCTCTTGCCATTCGCCACTTCATCGTGAGACTCGGTATAGATCACCCGCTGCATCGCATTCTCATTGTATCGATGAGAAAGGGCATCACGCACAGCCAGCATATCCCGATCGGCATCGCGTGGAGAGATAATGGCACGCCGGATGGGATGCACAAAACTCGCATCCCATTGGGTGCCAAACCCTGCCCCGCCTACGCCTGTGTCTTTCGTGATCCATTCGTTGTCCTGTAAGTCTTCTGCAATGGTGATTTTCCATGGTTGGCTCGCACGAATGTCATCGTTGATCCATTGCAGAAGCCCCCAGCCATCCGGCAAATCGCCGGCAGGGTCGTTGTTATTGCCGTTCCGGTTGCGAACATTCGCCACAGAATCGAACCGCAGGCCGTCGAGTCGATATTTATTGAGCCAGAAGAGCGCATTGTCACGGAAGTACTGCCGCACCTCTCCCCGACCGTAATCGGGACGCGTATCGCCCCAACTGGTATGCGCACGGTCGTTATCGTAGATATAGATTCCACCGTCGTGGTTCGCATCAGACCATCCGTCGAAGCGCCACAAGTCGAGATCGCCAGGACCCACGTGGTTGTACACCACGTCGAGCAACACGGCGATGCCATGTGCATGCGCGGCTTTGACGAACCGGTAGAGGCCCTGTGGTCCACCGAGCGCGGATTCCACAGAGAACGGCTGTGATGGATTGTATCCCCACGAGTAATCCATCGCATATTCGGCAACCGGCATGATCTCGATCGCATTGATCCCCAGATCGCATAGATAGGGCAACTTGGGCACGATTTCGTCGAATGTGCCCGGACCCTCGCCAGGTGCATCATTGAAGGTACCCACATGCATCTCGTAGATGACCAGTTCATGCCACGGTGGCATCGTGAAGTTGTCGCCCGTCCAGTTGAAGTTGGGATCGTGAATAACTGCGTTGCCCGACGAGTTAACCAGTTCGCTCGCGTAAGGGTTCTTATGCCAGATCAGCGGCTGCGCATCATAGCGGATCACAAACTGGTACTCGTCGCCAATCTTCGCGCCGGGAACTTCCACCGACCAATAGCCATTGCCTTCGCAGGCAAACGGATTGGCCGTCGCACTCCATTGGTTAAACGTTCCTGCTGCAAACACTTCTGATGCAAAGGGTGCCCAGACGCGAAACGCGACACCTCCCGCAAGCAGGATGGTCCCCATCCCTGGGTGGGCAGTCGGTGAAACGAATGGGGCTGAATCTGCTGAGTTCGTTGCCATAGCAAGATCTACAGGGTCTAAAGAGCTACAGATGTTGCCTTGAAATCAAACATTGTCGAGCAAATTATGGTCACCTTCTGACTATTGATTCAATGTCGAATTTCATTCCGAGCTGCTACCTCTGGATCATCTACGGCATGTGCGTAAGCTCCAGCGCGGACGCATAGTCATGGTCAGCTCCGTTACTCTCCGCCTCTTCAGTTTGGGTGTGAGTCTTCCCCCATTCCGAACAATCGATATGCACGACCTTGATCCCGTGTTTTTGCCCGAGGTCGACCAAATCGGCCATGCTCCCTTTGGCCTCGACCTTGTTGCGATCCCAGAGAACCATCAATGTGACGTTCGTACCTTCGGCATCATGGAGATACCGCTGCACCATGGCATGTTGGAGCATCCAGACCGCGTTGCGCTTGCCCACCGTATAGGACGACATACTCTGGAGCCACCGCGGCATTTCCATGGTATCGGAGAGCACGTTGACAATCATCTCGCTATCCGCTTCCACCAGGCCCACCTTGCGCGCCTCGACTCTGCGAGCCCGATAGATTTTATTGAATCGCTCCACCCACTCTACTCCCGCCGACGCCACGTATTCGCCGATGTACTGATCCTTGGGCAGAGCGAGATAGAGCCGGGTCTTGATCGCCATCTCATCGCAGACTTCATGAAACAGCAGGTCCGATCCATTGGCCGCAGCCGCCATGCCAAACAAAATTTCTCCGTGATTGGTCTGCTCCCGATCAATGGCGTTTCGAATTTCCCGCTTTGCAGTTGCCGCCAGCGAATGCTGGAGGAATCGTATCGGCCCGTCCGACTTATCGTGGTTGTCATGAGCATCCGCCTCCGCTTCCTCCATCCTCAGGCCGACGAACATGAGGATGTTGCCGCTCTTCTTCTTCGGCTCTTCCCGCCGAATGACGTCTAGTGCAGCCCTGACATTGGCCTGCAAATCGATGGTCGGATGGTCGGGATGTTTCGTGTTCAAATCGACATAGAGCGCCAAGGCTCGCCGCATGGAGGCCTCGGCATAGCGAGGTGCCCACAACATCGCTTCCAAGTATGATTGGGCGACCTTCTCTTTATTGTCCGCCGTCAAACAGAGAAACGCGGCCTCCATGGTCTCAAACCAAAAATCGACGCGGTTTTGCGCGATCAGCCGCTTTCGTTCAGCGGCAATGGCATAGTCGAGGGCCCTGGTGAGGCTCACAATCTCATCGCAGAGACTCTTCAAGGTCGCAGCCGGATCCTCGCCCCGGGCTGCCATCACCGCCCAAGCTCCTGGAAACTCCTTCGCCAAAGAGACTTCCATCACCAATAACGACAGCGCGCTTAAGCCCGCGTAGGTATAGTTGAGATTCCCACGAAACGCTTCGGCATAGGTTTCTCTCGCCTTTCGCAGCAGCGGAGAGCGCAGTGCCCGCTCACGAAATTCTTTCACCTTTTCGCCTGAGCCAGGCACCCCGTTCGCTTCATTTTCCAGCGCGGCGTGCAGTTGCGGATACCAGCTTTCCCCCCACTTCGCCTTCAGATTTCGCCCGATGAGTGCCTGGATCTCGGCGACGACATTGACATCAGGGATATTGAGCTTGGAGATGCGCGCCAGCGCCTGTTCGGATCGGGTCCCGTCACTGACGCGCTGATAGATCGTCGAGAGCATCATATTGGCCTCGACATCATGCGGATAGCGCTGGGCGATTTCCTCCCAGGTCGTGCGGGCACCTCCGATGAAGTTGAGCTCGAATTGCGCTCGGCCCACCTCTCGGAGGGCTTCCACTCCCCAGAGAAACCCCTCGGATTCATGCGCTAACAGGCGAAGATCGCCACCGCGCCGATACTTCTTCGCCCGTTCTACATCCTCGAGAAAATCTCTCGGAACCGAGATAAACCGGGACCGGTCTTCCGCGCGCATGCGTGGCAACAGCCGGAACACCGGACTATCAGTTCGTTCCGATGCCAATGTCGCCCTGATTGCCTTGGATAGTTTCTCAATGCTGTCTTCAGGCCGTTGGTGGCTATAGTAGAAGTAGCGATCCGTCTTGAGATCGAACGGATCGTCGTTGCCCTCGCTTCGGATCAGAAAGGTGAACTTGTCCCGGAAAGCATGCCTGATGCCGAGTTCGTAGAACACGTTTGGGTTGTGGATGGTGACATCGGCAATGACCAGATCAGCGGTCATCAGCAGGTGGAACATGTCTTCACGGATGTTCCCCGCCTCGACCACCGCTTCCGTTGTATTCGCCTCGATGTGCAATCGACCCATGGCCGGTGCAATGAGTTTTTTGTGTACGGCTTCGAAGTCCACTTTCATCAACTTGGAGACACGGACTCGCCCTCCTTCGACGAGTTCCTCTTTGCCTGGCAACAATACATCCTTAATCCCGAATGGGCGAATGATAAAGGCGTTGAGTGGCATGGTGGGAGCTCCTTTCGCCAGGAGGATAGAACTGATGTTCCGTATCCTCAGCATAGGCCATGCCGCACGATAGCATGAATCCAAGTCGTCTGAATACGTATAACTGCCCAGTCCCACCGATGGATATCGCTACAGGTAGGACTGCCAGGCCAAATGGATCTGTATCAAAACAGATTCTCTGGTGTATCTATTTGGTTGTAACTCGTATGTGTTGGAGATACCCGCTGTCTACAGCTGGGTCACTCGTGTCGACAATCCGCGCAAGGAGAACTGGGCAGGAACCGTGAGGAGTTTTTGAGGGGCCGAGCAACTGTCTTGTTTGTCAAGCGGCCACTTCCGCTGTGGACTGCCCCCGTGTCCCATGATGCACCATCGCATTGAGAATCGTCAGCAGCTTCCGCATGGCCGCGACCAGCGCGACCTTGGGCGCTTTGCCGGCTGCGCGCAGGCGCTGGTAGAAAGTCCGGATACTGGGGTTCCAGCGCAAGGCCGCCTCCACCAGCGCCCGCCCCACAGCTCGCTCCAAGCCCCCGGTCGCTTCCAGCACAATCCGCGTCGGCCGCAGCGGACTCAGTCGCGCGATCATGGCGGTGATCCCGGTGGGGTCATGCGGCACACGGAAGAGCTCACCGGACGGTCGCACCGCGATGTCCAGGTATGCGTTCGCTACATCAATTCCGACAACAACCAACGCTGTCCGCAGCGCCTTCTCCTTGGTGAAGCCCAGCCTTGTCGTAATGCGGGCTCGGTGGCCCAGGCAACTGTGCGGGCTTATGGGATAGGGAACGTGACGACCCGGCTCGGCCACGGTCTCTTCGGACCGGAGGCATATCGATCTGTCACATTGCGAGGATCTCATGTACCACAATTCCAAGATACAAGGCGTTATGCCCAAGCATTCCCTCACAACTCGGAGGAAGAGACCACGCATAGCCGCGCTATGCTGAGGGGATACAAGCAGACTTGGGTGAGTCGTCAGACCGACTCACCCACTTCCATATCAGCTTTTTTCGCTTCACTGAGGGCGGAGGAGCTTGCGGTCGCCGGCTCCCCTTCCCAATAGAGGATCCGTCGGCAATAGGGGCATATGTGCAAATCGTCCGAGCGTTTGACTTGCGCGATGAGTTGCGGAGGGATCTGCAGACGGCAGCCGGCGCACGTGCCACCGAGGATTGCCGCCAACGGTTGGTCTTTTCGTGCCGCCTTCACCTGGTTGTAGCGGTCAAGGAGCGTTCGTTCGACACGTGCCGATGCCTCCCGAAAGCGTGTTTCGAGTTGCGCCAGCTCTGCCGCCAGCTCTTTGTCCTGCGTATCCAGCCCTTGCTTCTCTTGGAGAAACACCTTCTCCAATACGTTATGTTGCTCCTGAAGCTCCTTGGTGGTCTTCTGGAGCTGGTCGATCTTGTCCATCGCCAAGAGAATCTTCTCTTCAAAATCTCCCCGCTTCTTGTTCGCCAACTCGAGTTCGAACAAATGCGCCTGATATTCTTTATTCGTCTTCAGGCTCGCCGCATGCGATTTCATCTTCTCGGTCTGTGCCTCGTGAATTTCGAGATCCTTCTCATGCGCACGTCGCTCCTTGATCGCGGCATCGACGGCAGTCTTGGTGTCATTCAAGAGCTGGGTCACCTCTCGAAGAGGCGCTTCGGCGATCTGGAGGCGTTCGGGGATTTTTCGGCGGATCTCACTGATCTCCATGATTCGGAGATCGAGCTTTTGCAGTTCAATGAGCGGGGAAAGCTTTTGGTTCAACGTATCCTTTCCATCAATGCTGGAGCACTGAAGGGACAGACATCGGGCCGCACTGGTGGGCCCACTAGGACTTGAACCTAGGACCAGCTGATTATGAGTCAGCCGCTCTAACCACCTGAGCTATGGGCCCGATCGGAACGGTTCGGATTCGGGCGTCGTCTGGATGCGTGAATCATACCTGACGCCTTCCATCAGCCTCAGCCTCAACAGGTATCCCTACCCGAATTGCCATTCTAGGCCGCCGTTCCGAGCAGAGTCAAATTACACTGACTTGAACTCTGAAATCTATAAGCTCTCGACAAAACTCCTCAGCTTTTTACTGCGGCTCGGGTGCCGTAATTTCCTCAAGGCCTTGGCTTCGATTTGCCTGATGCGTTCGCGGGTGACCTCAAAGTCCTGTCCGACTTCTTCCAAGGTATGATCGGTCGCTTCGCCGATACCGAACCGCTTGCGCAGCACCTTCTCCTCGCGAGGCGTCAAGGTTTCCAATGCACTGTTGATCTGCCGCTGCAAGTCGTAGCGAATAGCCGCTTCCAGGGGAGACACGGCCTTCTTGTCTTCGATGAAATCGCCCAGATGGCTGTCTTCTTCCTCACCGATCGGCGTTTCGAGCGAGATGGGCTCACGGGCGATTTTTAGAATCTTCCGCACTTTGTCCAACGGTAGATCCATGCGCTCGGCAATCTCTTCGGGAAGAGGTTCACGACCCAGTTTCTGCACGAGGTGCCTGGAGGTTCGAATGAGCTTGTTGATCGTTTCAATCATGTGAACCGGAATCCGGATTGTGCGTGCTTGATCCGCAATAGCTCGGGTGATCGCCTGCCGAATCCACCAGGTGGCGTAGGTACTGAACTTGTACCCGCGCTTATACTCGAACTTGTCTACCGCTTTCATCAGTCCGATATTGCCTTCCTGAATCAAATCGAGGAATTGGAGACCTCGGTTGGTGTATTTCTTTGCGATACTGACCACGAGCCGCAAGTTCGCCTCGACCAATTCAGCCTTCCCACGCTTGACTTTTTCTTCGGCGATATCGAGGTGCTTGACCGCATCCTTGATCTCTTCAGCCGGGACCAACGCTTCTTCTGTTTCGAGTTGGCGCACCTTGGCTTTGGCGGCTTGGTAGACTTTGCGAATCTCCAGCAAGGCCTCTTCTGATACCCCGGTCTTCCGCTTGACCGCTATGAAATCCTGACGGCTCCGGCACATCTTTCTCAGGAGTTCTGCGCCGGCCTCGCCGCCGACACCGATGCGCCGCTGGCAGCTCACGGCTTCCCGCTCAGCCGCCCTGATTTGGACCGCAAGATCGCGGACACGTTGCACCATCCGCTCTTTCAGCACGCCATGGAGATTCACCGATTCAATCTTGCTCACCACCTGCTGACGGACTGCATCGAACTGCTTCTCGAACCTCTTTTGCTTGACCGGGTCACTGCCGAGATGCTTACCCTTTTCGGCCAACGCCTTCAGCGCGAGCGAGACTTTCCGCACGGAGTTCAATGCATCGAGCGTTTTGACTCGGAGTTCCTCATAATCCCGCTCCACCGGCTGTTGCTCTTCTTCAAAATCCTCCTCGGTCTCTTGAACCGGGACGATTTCTCGTACATCGATTTTCCCGTTCTTGAGCTGATCCCGGAGCGCCAGAACAAACTCGATGGTCATCGGCATGCCGTAGATCACCGAGGCGATATCGTTTTTGCCTTCTTCGATCCGCTTTGCGATCTCGATCTCACCTTCGCGACTGAGCAACGCCACACTGCCCATTTCCTTGAGATAGAGCCGCACGGGATCGTCGGTACGGCTGAGCGCGCCCGGCGTCAAATCGATCGCCTTATCGTTTTCCTCCTCGGAATCCGACTCGACGTCCTCCACATCTTCGCCGACTTCGCCTTCAGATCGTTTCTGAATCCGGTCCCCATCTCCAGCCTCGATGATTTCGATATCCATTTCACCGAACATCGCCATAATGCTGCCAAACTGATCTGAAGACACGACTTCAGCGGGCAAGGTACTGTTGAGCTCGTCATACGTCAGAAAGCCTTTTTCCTTCCCGATCGTAATCAGCTTCTTCACCTCGCCCAGTAATTCTTGTTTCGCCATGACTACTCCTTCACCAATGAAACAACACCGGCGGTTAGCGTGCCGGCTTTCCGCATCCGTACTTCATTGATCTGCATGTTCAACACACGCACATCGTCCACCCGGCCTTCGCGTTCAGCCATTTTCAGACTGACGATGAGCTCTCTAAGCGTCTGTTCCGACCGCTTTTGGTCAAGACGATCCAAACAGGCTTTCACGTGCGCCGGCACGTCGTCGAAGTGATCCTCGCGCATCGACAATTCCGTTGCCAGGGCACCACAGTCGGGATCGCCCACCGACTCATCCAAGACCGATCTGAGACTGATGCGCCCCTCCCGATCCATATGGGCGAGCGCAATCTCGACGAGCTTGCGGCAGGCCGCGACGGAAAAGGACTCCGGCCGCAAGCGGCAGACATCGGCAGGCGACAATTTTCCGTGCAGCAGCAGTAAAAGCAGATCCCGCTCTTCAGGCAGCCCTTTGAACAGGGCATTAAGTGGACTTCCCTGTTCGGGTTGCGTGCGCAGCGCCGCTATGCCTCGTTTCGGTTGAGCCAGAAGCAGCGGATAACGTTCGATCAGCCGCGCCTCGCTGATCCCCAGCCGTTCCGCCACGATTCTCATGCGCTCCTGTCGCTCGATCGGATGCTCGCTCTTCTGCAGAATTCGCAGCACCTCATCGACGCTTCGAATGCGGCTTTCAAGCGAGCCGGCGTCGGCCTGCTTGACCGTGTGATTCAGCGCATAGTCCAAGAGACTCGGAGCAGCCGCTTCCAGCTGCGCGAACACGCCGGCACCTTCCTTTCGCACAAAGATATCGGGATCCTCCCCAGCCGGCAACGTTACGACTTTGACGCCCAATCCGCTGTTGACGAAGAGATCCAATCCTCTCAACGCCGCGCGCACACCGGCTGCATCAGGATCAAAGAGCAACACGACTTGGTCGGCAAACCGCCGCAGGGCCTGAATATGTTCAGCCGTCAAGGCCGTCCCCAGCGTGGCGATCGTATGGGTGAGCCCCGCTTGGTGGAGCGCGATCGCATCGAAATAGCCCTCAACCACAATCACCGTTTTGGTCCGAACGATGGCTTCGCGCGCCTGATCGAAGGCGAAGAGGGTCTGGCCTTTCTTAAACAGCGGGGTATCGGGCGAATTGAGGTACTTGGGCGTGCGGTCGCCCAACACGCGGCCGCCGAATCCGACCACTCGCTTGCGCAGATCAGTGATCGTGAACATGAGCCGTCCATGGAACTTGTCGTAGTACCCATTACCGCTTGCTCTCGGGCTTATGAGTCCAGCCGCCATGATCTCGCCTTGAGAGAATCCTTTTCGAGAAAGGAATTTGCACAATCCATCCCACTCTGCGGACGACACCCCGATTCGGAACGACTCCACAGTCGATTGGTGTATGCCTCGTCTGCTCAGATACTCGCGAGCCGTGGCACCGGTTTGTGGCTCGCGCAGATTGGCCTGAAACCACGTCATCGAAACCCGGTTGATTTCTTCAATGCGATGGGTCTGCCCGCGTTGTATTCGTTCCGCAGGTGACTCCTCCACGACAATACCCACCTTGTCCCCAAGCTCTCGTAACACTTCAGGAAAAGTTGCCCCGCTTATTTTGGTCAGAAAGGCAAAAACATCTCCCCCGGCCTTACAGCCGAAGCAGTAAAACATTTGTTTGGAAGGACTGACCGAGAATGAGGGGCTCTTTTCCTGATGAAAAGGACACAACCCCACAAGGTTCTGTCCGGCCCGCCTCAGCGAGACGTGGTGACCGACGACATCCGCGATATCTACCCGGTCTCTTATTCGATTCTTGATATCGTCGGAAATCAAGCCTCGGCCCACGAGAGTCTCAGCTCCTACGCTCCCGTCGCGCACGACCGGACGAGTCGGTTGCTAAGTAATCGGAATAATTGACCGTTCAGATTAACAGACAGCTGGAAAACCTGTCAATTCAGAGAATTCCGTCACCCTGGAGGCCAGCCCATATGACGGCCGCCCATGATGTGCACATGCAGATGGAAGACAGTTTGACCTCCATTTCGCCCGGTGTTCGCCACGAGACGGAATCCTGAGTCGGCCAGCCCTTTGTCGTTCGCGACTTTCGTACAGGTCAGCAGCAGCCGCACCAGCAGCGCCTGATCTGACTCACCCAGGTCTTGGATGGAAGCCACATGCCGTTTGGGAATCACCAGGGTATGCACCGGCGCCTGCGGATGGATATCGTCAAAGGCCAGGGTCTGGTCGTCTTCGTGAACAACCTTGGCCGGAATGGTCTTCTCCACAATCCTGCAGAACAAACATTCGCTCATGGCCGGCTCCTCACTTATCCGCCCTCAACCCGGACTTGCCGAATCGCTTGCCTAACTCTTGATAAATATCGTGTAGCGCCAGATCGTGATACCCCAGTACCATCAGGGTGTGGAAAAACAGATCCGCCACCTCATAGACGACTTCTTCTTTCTTGCCGCCTTTCGAGGCCAGCAACACCTCGCCCGCTTCTTCGGCCACTTTCTTCAGAATCTTGTCATGGCCTCCCTCGAACAGTTTCGTCGCATAGGACCCGGCTTGCGGATACGCACGGCGCTCGCGGATGGTCCGCAATACCGATTCAAGAATCCCCCCCGCCGCATCCTGCGTTTTATCTCCGACAATCAGCCCCTGCTCGTCCAGCCTAGAAAAGAAGCAGGCCCGCTCGCCTGTATGGCAGGTCGGCCCAGCCGGCTGGGCCTTCACCAGAATCGTGTCGCGGTCACAGTCGATAAAGAGTTCCTTGACGTGAAGCTTATGACCGGAGGTTTCACCTTTTTCCCACAGCTTGTTTCTGGTCCGGCTCCAAAAGTGCACACTCCTTGTGGCAACCGTCTTGGCCACCGCCTCCTGATTCATGCAACCAAGCATCAACACCGTCCCGTCGAGCCAATCCTGGATGACGGCCGGGAGAAGGCCTTGCCCGTCGAACTTCAACCGGTCAACCGTTGCCTGGTTCATGAAGTCACGCTACTCGATCAATATCGTTAGTGATACGGACGGGGACACCACGTTCCCGCAAATACACTTTCGCTTGGGAGATCGTATAGGTCCGAAAATGAAAAATCGAAGCGGCCAAGACGGCATCAGCTTTTCCCTTCACCAACCCCTCGTACAGATGATCAAGTGTGCCGACTCCGCCCGATGCAATCACCGGGATCGATACAGTGGCCGACGCCGTTGCTGTCAGAGCCAAGTCGTACCCGGTTTGCCGGCCGTCCTGATCCATGCTGGTCAGTAAAATCTCACCGGCGCCGTACTGTTCCATCCGTTTCGCCCAGTCGATAGCATCGAGTCCGGTCGATCTTCGGCCGCCGTGCGTAAAGACCTCCCAGTGATCACCCCCTGCCTGCTTGGCGTCGATGGCAACGACGATGCATTGCGTCCCGAAACGTTGAGCGGCTTCTTTGACGAACTCGGGTCGTCGGACTGCCGCGGTATTGATGCTCACCTTATCCGCCCCGGCGTTCAGCAACGCACGAATGTCGTCAAGCGTCCCCACGCCCCCACCGACCGTCACCGGCATAAATACCCGGGCAGCCGTCCGCTCAACGACCTCGATGATCGTCTTCCGGTTTTCATGCGAGGCTGTGATATCGAGAAAACAGAGTTCGTCCGCTCCTTCGTGATCATACCCCACTGCTGCTTCAACCGGGTCTCCGGCATCGCGGAGATTCACAAAGCTAACGCCCTTGACCACGCGGCCCTCTTTGACGTCCAGACAGGGAATGATGCGCTTGGTCAGCATATGCTGTCGGTTAGGGAGGAAAGCGCCGCCACGGCAGCTTGATAGTCCAGCTTGCCGTCATACAGCGCTTTGCCGATAATCGCTCCCTCAATCTTTGGGCCGATCGATTGCACGGCTCGCAGGTCGTGCAGAGACGTAATCCCTCCCGACGCAATCACCGGGAACGAAGAGAACTCAACGATTTCTTTCAACGCGGGTAGATTCGGTCCATTCAACATGCCATCGCGTGCGATGTCCGTATACACCACAGCGGCAATCGCGCAGTCGGAAAGTTCCTTCAACAAATCGACCGCTCTTACATCGGATAACGCTGTCCAGCCTTTTACCGCGATTCGGCCATCACGCGCGTCGAGCCCAAGTACGATCCGCTGCGGAAACTCCTTGCAAGCCTGACTGAGAAGTGTCCGGTTCGTGAGTGCTGCCGTGCCGAGCACTACGCGTGACACACCGGCATTGAGATACCGGCGAACCATATCAATTGTCCTGATGCCGCCCCCGAGCTGAACTTTTACGCAAACCGCTTTCATGACAGCCTCGATTTGGAGCAGATTCTTGGGCTCGCCGTCGACCGCGCCGTTTAAATCCACGACGTGAATCAGGCCGGCTCCCTTTTGTTGCCACCTGCCGGCAACCTCCGCGACATCGTCGGAATAGACCGTTTCTGCCGCCATATCGCCTTGACGTAACCGCACACAACGCCCATCCTTCAAATCAATTGCAGGAATAACCAGCACTCTACTTGCCCTCCCCCACACCGAATGGAAAGTCTTTCAAAACCTCCTCAACTCCGTATTCTGCGAGTTCCGCCGCCGTCACGAAGGCCCATCTATGCAAGAATCCCGAGAGGTCCTCCATCATGGGCCGCTGCCGCTCATAATAGCCACCGGCCCAGAGCACTTGCCCATCAGCTGCCACTACCTTGGCTTCAAAGCCGACCGTCGCAGGAGGGTTGGCGCCCAGTCGACTGCCCACCCGCTCCTGGTAGACCGACACGAGGCCGAATAATGCCGCATCCGCTTTCAGTCGTTTCGCAACGGCCGCTGCAGCTTTTTCCGGCCCCATCTTGGCCAGCTCTCCGTTGGCTGAAGAGACCTTGACCGCATCACCGGGAGATAACACCTGAACTCCCTTCCGCTCCTGGAGGCGACCCCAGAACAATTCCGTCACCTTCTCCGCCGCATATCCAGACACAACCATGGTTTGCTTGGGTGGTGGTTGCTTGTCCCGTGGAATCGCCAATGAGATGTCGGACCGAAGGACACTCTCAGGGGGTGGAAGAAAGAGATCGTCCTGATCAGGCGCTTGGGGTGTAGCAATCGACGTAAACGGCAGCAAGGCAATGGAGCGTATCTTGTAGCGGGCGAGTTCAGGGGCTGATTTCGTCGCTACCTTGGAGCCGCTACAACCTGTCGTGATGGCTACCAACACAACAGCACTCATGGCCAGAATCACGCTGGAGCGCATGGCCTGTCTCATCACTTCCACGCTCCAAAGTTCTTGATCAATTGTAACCCTACCGCCTGGCTCTTCTCCGGATGGAACTGGCACGCCACAATATTGTCCTTCCATATACTAGACGTGAAGGGAATGCCGTACGTCGTGGTCGTGGCCGTAATTTGCTTGTCACGAGGATCCACGAAAAAGGAATGCACAAAATACCAATTGGATCCGTCGGCTATGCCTTGGAATAGCGAACAGTGCCTTTGGATGCTGATCTGATTCCACCCCATATGCGGAACCTTGAGCGCCTGATCCTTTGAGAAAGCTCGAACTTTCCCTGGAAGAATGTCAAGCCCTTCATGCCTGCCGAACTCTTCGCTTTCCGTAAACAGCAACTGAAACCCCAGACAGATCCCCAAGAATGGTTTCCCTGACCGAATCGCAGCCTTGATGGGTTCAATCAGTCCATACTGCTTCAGATTCGCCATGCAATCGCCGAACGCCCCGACTCCTGGCAAGACCACATGACCGGCATTTTGAATCGTGGCTGCATCGCGCGTGACAATCGCCTGGTGTCCCACCGCCTCAAAGGCTTTCGAGACACTGCGAAGGTTTCCCATCCCGTAGTCGATAATGGCAATCATACAGCCATCCACACTTAGGAAGTTGTAACAATACCGCAACTGGAAGGTTCCTGCCACTGGCAATCTTCATCGCCGACATCCACAGGGCACTGACTCCCATCTACGAAGGCCACGTCTCTTAATTGACAGGATGGGACCGAACCAGTAGCCTAATCCAGTTGAATGAGAGTGCCAGACATGAATGAGAGAGCATTGAGCGAATTCGTCAGACAAGCGATTTCCGACTTCGTGGCTCTGTACCGATTCAGCTCGCAGGCAAAGGGAACCACGCACCTGGAGGGTGACGTGGGTCTCGCGGTACACGCGTGTCATCCCATTCCCGCCCTGCGTCGATTTGAGCTCGCTCAGCAGCTGGCCGCGCAACTGCACCGTGATGTGGACCTTGTAGATCTTCCCAGCGCGTCGACCGTGATGCGTATGCAGGTCATCTCGACCGGAGAATGCCTGGGCGCACCAAGCGAATCAGCCCGACGAGAATTCGAAATGTTTGCATATTGAGACTATGCCAGGCTCAACGAAGAACGGCGAGAGATTCTGAAAAGGGTTAGTGCGAGCGGGGTGATCTTTGGAAGTTTTGCGGCGCTCTGCACTATGCAGCTTGGTGTCTCTTGGGTCCTGGCTCCAAGGAAATCTCCAGCCGGCCGCCACACGCACCCACAATCTTTTGCAGCGTGCGGAGTTCATAGCGATCGCTCTCTGCATTTTCGTAGCGGCTGATTGCCGACGCGCTGGTGCCGGTGAGCCTCGCCACTTGCGCTTGTGGCAATCCTGCCTCCTGACGCAGCCGAGCAAGCTGCTCGCCAATGGCTAGCTTTTGTAGCTCTTCCTCAAATCCTTTGCGAAATTTTGACTTTGCCAGCTTCCTATCCAGCCATCCATTGCGTGTTCCCACAGCTTTAGGTTTCATGTCGCACTTTTTCATCAAGAGTCGTCCTACAAGCTTGTTCTAATCAATAGCATATACGCTATTATCCCAACGAGCGGAGATGAGGATGCTGGAAGCGCGGCACAGGTAGCAGAAAGGTTTTCTAGTCGGCTGTTTTTGCACGCGGCAGGCTTCTCCCTCACGCTAGGGCTGAGCGCTACTGATCGCTTGGGCTCGTTTTTCATCCAGTTCAGCCCAGCGAGCGTAGAGGCGTTCGACGTCAGCCTGCGCGGCATAAAGTGCGGCATACCGCTCCTGTAAATCAGCGGCGGAAGATGCGATGGAGGGATCACTTGCCACTGATTGGCACGTTACGACACGCGCCTCAGCCTCAAGAATCTTCGTTTCAATTTGGTCCCATTCTTTTTGTTCTTTGTACGATAAACCTTTCCGTTTGGACCGTCCTCCTGGTGTGGAGCTCCCCTTTGAGCTCTGAGATGTTCTGTCTTCTGGAGTGTTTCTCCCCTGCGCGGCTTCCCATTGGGGATAGTCGGCGAACAGCTCGGCACGGCCTGTCCCATCCAGCGCAAGCAACCTGGTCGAGACACGGTCTAAGAGCCACCGGTCGTGTGTCACCAAAACAACCGCGCCAGTGAATTCCAGCAAACTGTCTTCCAGTACATCGAGTGTCGGGATATCCAGATCGTTCGTCGGCTCGTCGAGAAGCAAGAGATCCGCCGGCTGAAGCATGAGCCGTGCAATCAGCAGCCTGGCCTGCTCTCCGCCAGACAAACGAGAGACCGGAAGATCCAGTTGCTCCGGCTTGAAGAGGAAGCGCTTGGCCCATGAGACCAGATGCACGGACCGGTCCTGATAAACGACGGCATCCCCGCCGGCTGGAGCGAGGGCGCGCCGCAATGTGGCTTGCTGATCCAGCGAGTCTCGATGTTGCTCAAAGGTCACCACTCGAAGCCGATCGGCGTGGATGATCGTTCCGGCATCGGGCTTCAACGTGCCGGCCAGCAGCTTGAGCAGCGTCGACTTGCCGCTCCCATTAGGACCGAGCAGCCCGATCCGCTCACCCGGACCCAGCTGCAGATCCAGATCGCTAATGATCGGCTGCGCGCCCAACGACTTCCCGAGACCGATCACTTCGATCAACTTCTTGGACTTTCGCCCTGAGGCCGTAAAGTCTATCCCGGCCGATCCCTGCGCTTGCCGCGATTCAATGTCTTGTAATTGGTCGATCATCCGTCCGGCTTGATCGATCCGCGCCTTAGCCTTGGTCGTCCGGGCTTTCGGCCCGCGCCTGAGCCATTCCACTTCCCGCCGGACTCGATTGGCCAAGGACGCCTGATAATCGGCCTGGGCCTGCAACGCCGCATCGCGCTGTTCCAAATACTCGCTGTACCGCCCCTTCGCCTCAAAGAGGCCATTGGGGTATTGGCGATTCAATTCCCAGATTCGCGTGGTCACCGCTTCTAAGAATCGGCGGTCGTGGCTGATGACGATGAAGGCATGGGGTTCGGCTTTCAGC
Source organism: Nitrospira sp. (assembly GCA_030444405.1). Classification (GTDB taxonomy): domain Bacteria; phylum Nitrospirota; class Nitrospiria; order Nitrospirales; family Nitrospiraceae; genus Nitrospira_D. The sequence goes on along the minus strand of JARFPM010000010.1, from coordinate 41,522 downwards.
AGATTTTCGAGCCAGAGAATACCATCGACGTCCAGATGGTTGGTCGGCTCGTCCAGGAGCAGCACGTCCGGTTCCAGCATCAGCGACCGCGCGATCGCTAACCGTTTCTTCCATCCACCCGATAATGTCGAGACAGCCTGATCGACACGGGCAAACCCGCCGAGGCTCAAGGCTCTGGCGATTCGTCCACCCTGCTCATGGGGGTCTAACCCCTCGTCGAGGAGCACTTGAGCCAGCGCCTCTTCAACTGAGGGCTGCTCGGCGAACGAAGGCTCTTGCGGCACGTAGCCGATGCGGATCTGCCTGCGCACGGCGCGGGTGCCGCTATCCGGCTCTTCGAAACCGGCCAGGATCTTGAGCAATGTCGATTTCCCGGAACCGTTGGGTCCGATCAGTCCGACGTGATCACCTTCGCAGAGTCCGAGCGACAGGTCTGTAAACAACGGCTTCACGCCATAGCTTTTCCCCAGAGACTCGCAACTGAGCAGCATGATTGGTGGCATGACAGCAGTGTACCTGATCGAAGCTCTAGTGAGCAGGCTTTTCGGCAACCGTTTCGTGCAGCTACTAGCAGTGAGCTGTGCGAAGACTACGGAGTTCTTTGTTCTTCAAACGCGCGAAGGAGGTCAGAGACTGAAAGCACACCGATGATCGTGGCATCGGCAGTAACCGGCAGGTGTCGGATGATCTGTTTCTTCATCAGCGACATGGCTTCGGCGAGTGACTCATCTTCTTCAATCGTAACAAGTGGCCGGCTCATGCAAGTGGCGACGGTCGTGGTATTCGGGTCAAGCCCTTTGGCAACGGCTTTGCGTGTCAGATCTGAATCGGTGACGATGCCGATATACCGGGACCCGTCGTCGACAATCAGCGAGCCGACTTTATGCTTTTGCAATAACTGTCCCGCTTGTTTGATGGTCGCATCTCGGTGAATGCTTCGCACGTCATGCGACATATAGTCTTCAACAAGTGCTGTCTCGATCCCTTTCCCTCTCCTCATTGCCTGCAGCCGTCGACGTAATTCGAGATCAGCTAGACAGCTTTCCAATACCTGCCGTCGTTGTTGCAGGCTCTCACGTTCAATATTGTGCGTTCCGCTTTCCTGCGCTTCCTCAGGCAAAATTGCCGATTCGCCTGTCTTTGCAAAGAAGTAGGCCTCAGCTTCGTCCGAGGCGGCGCCGAATACCTGGCTGATCAACTCTTCCGCCGCCTCGTCGAAATCTTCAAGTGAAGACGATCCGCGCTTGCGCGAGAGGAAGGGCTGGAATTTCACGAGCTGCTGCTTGAAGCGCTCGACATATCGATCGAGAATATCACTCCGTGTCAACCCCGTACGAACTCGCTTCGGCATCGTATTCCTCCTGGTTGTGAGCGCGAGAATAACCTAATGTGAAGATGACGCTCAAGAGATCCCTGAGACTCACCCTTCGATATCGTCCTATTCGCATCTTGCCGCTTGATTTTTTATCCGCGACCCCTTATGCATCCAAATCAGATCATGCAGGATGATTCGACGGGCGCCAAACGGGATCGACTGCCATGAAGCAATTGCTGTTCATCACCCTGCTGCTGCTCAGTTCCGGTCCGGTCTATGCAGGATGGGTGGCCGTCGAGAAACAATACCAACCTACTGGTCTCGAAACTCTGTACTTTGATCCGAAAACGATTCAGCGAGACAGAAATCATGCAACGCTCTGGCAATTAACGGATCTCAAGTGGAACAGCACGACACGATTCTTGTCCTTCAAGACCTACAAGGAATTTGACTGTCCGCAGTCTCGCGTTCGCGTCTTGCAAGTCATTGAATTTTCACGCCAGATGGGCATGGGCAGATCAGCCGCCGGCTACATAGAAAACGGTAGCTGGCAGCCGGTAGAAGAGCGCAGCGTCAACCATGCGCTTTGGAAGGCGGCCTGCGAGAAACGCTAACCCTCCATCTACGCGTTTTGTGCCCACCCGACGGCTTTCTGAGGCTAGACATCGTAATAGAGAAAGAACTCGTAAGGATGCGGCCGCAAGCGCATCTGATCGATCTCCTTGCTCCGCTTATAGCCGATCCAGGCCTCGATCAGATCCTCGGTAAACACTTCTCCTTTGAGCAGAAACTGGTGATCCTTTTCTAAGCTGTTGATCGCTTCATCCAGACTTCCGGGCATGGTCGGGATACTCGCCGCTTCCTTCGGATCGAGATCATACAGATCTTTTTCAGCCGGCTCGCCTGGGTTGATCTTGTTCTGAATGCCGTCGAGCCCCGCCATGAGCATCGCGGAGAATGCCAAATAGGGATTACAGGATGGATCGGGAAACCGCACTTCGATCCGCTTGGCCTTCGGACTCGGGGAATACATTGGAATACGGATGCCTGCCGATCGGTTCCGGCTGGAATAGGCCAACAGCACCGGCGCTTCGAACCCCGGCGTGATGCGCTTATAGGAATTCGTCGTCGGATTCGTAAACGCTGCCAGCGCCGGCGCATGCTTCAAAATGCCACCGATATAATACAAACAGAGCTGCGAGATACCGGCATAGTCTTTCCCGGCAAAGAGCGGTTTCCCATCTTTCCAGATGCTCTGGTGCGTGTGCATCCCCGATCCGGCATCGCTGAAGAGCGGCTTCGGCATGAATGTCACCGTCTTCCCATGTCGACGCGCCACATTTTTGACGATGTATTTGTACAGCATCATCTTGTCTGCGGTCCGCAAGAGGGAGTCAAATCGGATATCGATTTCGGCCTGTCCGGCCGAGGCTGTCTCGTGATGATGCTTTTCGACCTCGATGCCGGCCTTTTCCATTTCCAGGACCATCTCGCTCCGGATATCTTGCTGGGTATCGGCGGGAGCCACAGGGAAATACCCTTGCTTATGCCGGATCTTCCCCCCCAGATTGATCCCCTCTTGCCCCATGTTCCATGCGCCTTCCTCGGAGTCGATATAGTAGAAGCCGCTGTGGCTGGTTTGGTCGTAACGGGCATGATCGAAGATAAAGAATTCGGCTTCCGGCCCCCAGAATGAGTTGTCGCCGATCTTGGTACTCTGGAGATATTTCTCAGCCTTTTGCGCGATAAACCTGGGGTCACGTTCGTAATTTTCCCGAGAAATCGGATCCACAACATTTCCGGTCAAGCTGAGCGTCGGCACCGCGGTGAAAGGATCCAGGCACGCCGTAGCAGGATCCGGCACCACCAATAAGTCACTGTTGTTGATGGCCTTCCAGCCTCGAATCGACGATCCATCGAGGCCTGACCCGTCCTTGAACAGTTCTTCTTTCAGCTCGCTCACAGGGATGGTCATATGCTGCCATACACCCGGCAGATCGACGAATTTCAGATCGACCATCTGGACCCTGTGCTTCTTGGCGAACTCCAATACCTCACGCACGTTCATGCCCTTCCTCCTTTGAAAGATCCTCAACGATCATGTTGCACCGCTTGGATCCTTTACCGTCACAGCGCGGTTTCTCCGGTTTCTCCCGTCCGAATGCGCACGACCTCGTTCAACTCTCGAACAAAAATTTTCCCATCCCCGATACTACCAGTTTTCGCCGCGCTGATGATGGCCTCAATCACCCGAGACACCTGGGCATCCGTCACAGCTACCTCGATTTTCACCTTGGGGACAAATTCGATTGTATATTCTTGGCCTCGATACGTTTCCTTATGGCCTTTCTGACGCCCAAACCCTTTGACTTCCGATACAGTCATCCCCTGGACACCGATTTCCAATAGGGCATCCTTGATCTCTTCAAGTTTGAACGGTTTGACGATGGCCTCAACCAGCTTCATGTCGATGCCTCCTTACCCAACCAGCTGAGGAATCACCAACGGCTCTCAGATAAGTCCAGGAGCGGTGCGGAGCGAACCAGTGCCATGCTTCTCGTCGCGCAAAAGCCATGGCCATTGCGCCTTTCCCTCTGCTTTGGGGGAGCCATCATAGCCCATCCTTTTCCCTCACTCAACGTGGAAATCTTCCCTCACTCAACGTGGAAATCGTGTAAAGTCCTCACCTTTGCTCGAAGTCTCTATGGCCCATACTCTGTCCGTCGAGTGGATACGGTAATAACATCCAAGCGGAGAAGCCGCCTATGCGCTTCATTCCTGTCCAGAATCACTAAACAAATGTCTGAATAGCATCTGATGATTAGGAAAAAGAATCAGAGAGGTTTTGGCTGCTTGATACGGTAGCCGTTCGTAATTGGCATCCGTCGGTCCTTGCCGAAGGCACGGTGAGTGATCTTGACTCCAATAGGTGCCTGACGTCGCTTGAACTCGCTGCTATCCACCATCCTGGCCACGCGCAAGACCATTGCGCGATCGAACCCTGCGTCGACGATTTCGTCGAGCGAGCGGTCTTCTTCAACATACGCCCGAAGAATGGGATCGAGCACAGCGTAGGGCGGAAGGGAATCTTCATCCTTTTGATTCGGTCTCAACTCAGCGGTCGGCGGTCGGTCCAGGATACGTTTGGGAATCACAGGCGACGGATCGAGTTCATTACGGAACCTCGCCAGGCCATAGACCATCGTCTTCGGCACATCCTTAATGACGGCGAACCCACCGGCCATATCGCCGTACAGAGTCGAATACCCCACGCTCACCTCGCTTTTGTTCCCAGTGGTCAGAACCAGATGCCCGAACTTATTGGATACAGCCATGAGTATATTGCCGCGAATGCGAGCCTGGAGGTTTTCCTCGGTCGCGTCTTCCGAACAGTCAACAAATGACGGTGCCATCGACTGTCGATACGCTTCAAATGTCGGAGTAATCGGGATGGTATTCAAGTTGATGCCGAGACACCGTACGAGTTCCACAACATCCTCTTCGCTTTCATGTGAGGTGTACGGAGACGGCATAAAGACGCCGAGCACGTGCTGGGCGCCAAGCGCATCCGCGGCGATTGCCGCGGTCACTGCCGAATCGACGCCGCCGCTCAACCCAATCACCACTCGAGTAAATCCATTCTTTTGGACATAATCTTTCACGGCCAGTACCAGTGCGCGGTACACCTCTTCGATCTCATCCAACGGCTCTGCCAACCCCTGTACGATTCGAGTCCGCTCCTTCTTTCTAATCACCGTCCCGTTCACCACGAGACGATCGACGACCGAAACAGTTTTTCCGGTCAATGCCGCCTTTCGCCCATGAGGCATACGCCCACGTGAAACAGCACCCACGTTCAAATCGGCCACAAGCAACTCTTCCCGAAACGCGTGACCACGTGCGATCACATTACCGAATTGATCCAGAATCAAACTGCTCCCATCGAAGACCAGCTCATCTTGGCCTCCAACCATGTTCGTATACGTGATAATGACTCCATTTTCCTTTGCTCTCGTCGCCAGTATCCGCTCCCTCAAACGACTGTTACCGACATGAAAGGGAGAGGCATTGACGTTGACGATGACCTCAGCGCCGGCCGCTGCTTGTACACGCGTGGGGCCTTCCGAGAAACAAATATCGTCGCAGATGGTCACCCCGATGGTCGTTCCGTTGACGAGGAGCAACGGGAGTCTCCGGCCGGGACGAAAATAACGGCTTTCATCGAATACCCCATAGTCGGCTAAATACCATTTCTTATAACTACCGACTACCTTGCGGTCGGCGATCAATGCTGCCGCATTGTAGAGCCTATGCCGGCCGGCTGAAACGATCGAGGGCCGGGAGGATTGTGAATCGCGTTGATCTCCTCGCCCCACATACCCTACCACGGCAATCAAACCGCGACAGGCTTGGGCGATCTCCTTCAGGGCTCGTAGGTTATCTGCCACAAACTGCGAGTTGAAAAGTAAGTCTTCGGGAGGACAACCGGTTATGGCCAGTTCAGGAAATACAACCAGATCGGCTTCGGCCTTCTTCGCATCTTGGAGCCAGGTCATGATGCGGTGGAGGTTGCCGGTCAGATCCCCGACAGTCGGATTCATCTGTGCCATCGCGATTCGCAACGTCCGCATAGAGCTCCGGTGAAACCGGCCTATCCCCGCGTCCAATCGCACTCTAAGCAGGAGATAGGTTCATATCGACTCCGCTCTGCTGGCAAGAGACTCGTAATTATGCATGGCCATGAGGAGAGGGTGCTCGTGAAATGGCATACCACTGCTCAAACACATGTTTTTCAATCGGCCCTATCCGCACCTGCCCAATACGTTCCGGCCACACCCCAATGACTCGCCCCCCTGACACCTTCTTATCATGTAGCATGGCCTTCCATATCCTCTGCGGTGGCCACTGCGGCATACGGTCACTCAGCCCCGCCTCGTTCACGGTGCATCGAATCTCTTCGACCACTGCACGTGAACAGATTTCCTGAAAACAGGCGAGTTCGGCTTCCTGTACTAACCCAATCCCTACCGCTTCTCCATGGACAAACGACTTATACCCCCCCAACGCTTCAAGGGCATGTCCGATGGTATGCCCGTAGTTGAGGATTCGTCTGCGATCGGATTCTCGCTCATCCGCGGCAACCACCTCGGCCTTTATCTCACAGGATCGCTTCACCACCGTCGCCACGATACCGGGCGCTTGCCTCCGCAACTCAGACATGTGCCGCTGCAGATAGGCAAAGAACGACTCGTCCGCAATGATTCCGTACTTAATGACCTCGGCAAGCCCGGCGACCCATTCCCGAGTGGGTAGGGTATGAAGAGTCAATGGATCTATCCATACGGCACGTGGTTGATAAAACGCCCCGATCAGGTTCTTCCCGAGCCGATGATCGACGCCCGTCTTTCCTCCGACGCTGGAATCGACCTGTGCCACAAGAGTCGTCGGCACCTGAATATAAGGAATACCACGTTGATAGATCGAGGCGGCAAATCCAGCCATGTCGCCCACGACGCCACCGCCGAGTGCCAAGAGCATCGACGACCGCTCAAACCGATGACTCGCCAACACGTCGAGAATCTGCTCCACCGTCTTCAGCGTTTTCGACCGCTCTCCGGGAGGCAGAATGATCGGAATGGGTTCAATCCCATACCTCTTGATCGCCTCCAGACTACCCTTCAGGTAGTGCCGAGCGACGTGCCGATCAGTCACAATTCCGATTTTCCCTCTTACTCCCTGGTTCTTCAATTTCCTGCCGAGCCTCTCCAAAAGTCCGGCCTGGATGATAATCTCGTAACTTCTTTCAGCTAAAGAAACAGGAACGTTGAAGATGGCAGTCATTTGGTAGTCCCGGAAAATCGAGCGGAGCAGGTGTCAGTTTTCTACCGCAATAGCACACGAGCCCTTCACGGGACGGACATCGTATCACAGCCCAGGCAAGACTAAAAAGACGGTCACGTTCCGCACCAAGTGCCAAAACCCTGGATGGTATTGCTACGAGCTCTGCGGGATAAAAACAAAAGCCTGATGATGCTGAAACGCATCACCAGGCTTTTGGTGATCACGGAGGTGGAACGGCCCTTAGGTCTTGATAATGCTTGGTGTGAGAAAAATGAGTAACTCTTGCTTCGCGACGCTCTCAGACTTGTTCTTAAACAACCAGCCAAGCACCGGCATACGAGACAGATAGGGAATCCCTTGCACGTTGTTGCCTTGAGTATCGACAAAGACTCCGCCGATCACCATTGTTTCACCGTCCCTGACGATCACCTGTGTCGTCGCTTCTCGTCGATCGATACTCGGACCGGCCGGATTGCTCCGTGCGCCAACAGCATTCCGAGTCGCCCGCACCCGCATCAAAATCCTCTTTCCCTCCTCTTTCGGATCGCGCGAGGTGATCTGAGGCGTAACGTTCAACTCCAAGTTCGCATCGACAAACGTCGTTTGCGTACCTTGTAAGGACGTTGTCTGGAAGGGGATCGATTCACCCTGAGAAATCTTCGCTTCCCGCTTGTCCAACGTGGTGATCTTCGGCGCCGCAATCACTTTAGTCAAACCTAGCAACTCTCCAGCCGAGAGCCGCATATCCAAAGCGAAATCGCCGCCAAGCTTCCCAAAAGTCCAGCCCAGCGACGGGACGGCCGGCAATCCACCGACTTGGGCCGGCAAATTAACCAGGAACGTTCGATCGATCGTAGTGGCCCCTGTCCCGGCGGCTTGCGCAAACGGACCGGTAAGATTCGAGACGGCATAGTAATTCGTGGGTGTTTGATTCCCCACTTGGAATCCCCACTGAATGCCCAACCCCCTTGCATACACAGTGTCGGCTTGAACGATGCGCGCTTCGATCTGAACCTGGGGGACTTCCAGGTCGAGCCCCTCCACAAGCTGCTTAATGACGGCCAGCTTGGATTCTGTCTCTCGAACCACCAAGGCATTGCTTCCCGCGTTAAATTGCATGAGGCCGCGCGGACTCAAGTTCTGTCGTAGAGATTGCACGAGTTCCTGCGCCTGGAGATTCCTGATATAAAAGACGCGGTCGACTAGTTCTTCCGCCTTCATCTTAGCATCCTTGGCCCGTGTTTCTTCATCCTGCTGCTTAGCAATATTCGCCAGAGAATCCACCCATACAATGCTCCCTTGGCGAATCATGCCAAGGCCGTTCATCTTCAACAGCATGTCCAACGCCTGATCCCACGGCACACTCACCAACTTCATGGTGACTTTCGACTTGACGCCTTCTCCGACAACGATGTTGAAACCGCTGACCTCGGCGATCAATCGAAGAATGTTGGTAATGTCGGCCTGCTGAAAATCGAGCGAGATGCGTCGGCCTACAAATCGGGACTGCCCTACCACAAGATCATCGGAGCGGTCGTCCTTTTCAGTAGGTGCACTTTCTGCCGCCATCTGAACGAGCTGCACCTTAAACTGAGACTGCGAGGGGCCGACAATACGCGCGGCCTTTTTGACCATACGATCCGCTGGTTCGAACAGTGCCTTACGTGGGTGGGAATGGTATGAGCCGACCTCTCCCCCATCAACGTGCGCAGCGACAACAGAGGATATTTTTCGCTCGCTCGGTTTCAGTGTGATCAATACCTTATTTTCTTCGCGGGCAAGAGAGAAGATCGGCCGTTCCGGCACATCGAACACAAGTCTGACCTTATCAGCATGGTGTCCCACTCTGATCTTTTTGAGCAGGTAGTGGTCAGCCAGTACCACCGATCGTCTCAGGGTTGACGATACGGCAGGAATATCGACAATTAAACGGGATTCATCTAAAAAGTTTGCTTCAGGAAACAGCTGACCATCCCCGGCAACCACCACGGTCACCAGATCCGCTTCGGGACGGACATCAATAGCGGTCACGGCCTGTGCCAGCAATCGTGTGGTGGCGGCATGGCTCCGCTTTGTCATGCCGATCTCTTCTGCAAACGCAGGCGTTTGGGCAATTATGGTTAGAGCGGCAAGCGACAGACCTAAGGCTTTGATCGAACATCCAACAGTTCGGGAATGATCTGCGCACAAGAATAGTGGTTTCATTCTGAGCCCTCTTTGGGATGTAGGAGCTTGACATGTTCTCGCTCCTGCTTCTTGCCATACACATCAGTGAATCGTTCCTGGACAATGATGCCGCGCTCAGTAATTGCGCTGACCACTCCGTTGCTTTGACCGATCCTCGTTCCCCGTCGAACCGTGTACCCATGTCCTTCTGGAGTTTGCACCATAGCGGTATAGCCGTATGCCCCCCACACAATAGCAATAAGGTTGAGCTCTGTCAGGGTCACCCGTTGCAATGGTGGAAGGGTTGTATCCGTCTTTCCTGGCTGAAGTTCCTGGATGATGGGAGCAAATGGGTCTCGACGACCGGACGGATCATACCCACCTCCGACCACACTGTCTGGGACAGAAAGCTGCGTAGACACCGGAGTATTGGCGCCAGGCGATGACGGTTCTATCGCTTGAGGGGTCATCCTCGGCGTTTCCGGCACAGAAGGCAACTTGAGGGCATCTTGCCGCATCGGAGTCATCAGGCCAGGAACAGGGGAAGACTCGGCCCGTGCATCTATTTTCCCCAAAAGGATGACACACACGCACACCACGCTGACACCGACTGCTAGAACATATACTCTAGACTTCTTTCTGATATTCAAGATGTGCATGGTGTCACGATTTCTCTATTTTCCAACTTGAGCCACTTTGGGAGCAGTAGCCGAAGGGGGTGCTCCTGAAACCGGCTTTTCTTGTGGCGCGGCGTATGCCACTAGGTCAAATGTCGTTTGCGATACAATTCGCCCTTGTTCAACCTTCGGAGATCCCATCTTAAGGCCCGACACCGTAATAATCCGAGGAAGTCGATTGATCCGATCAAAAAACAGTGCGGCGGTGTGATAGACCCCGGCTACTTCCACACTGACCGGCATTTTAACGAAGAGCTTCGACGCATCTTCGGTCTGGGCGCCGGGCTTCCACAGTTTGATATCGAGTCCCAATCGCACACCGAGATCAGACACCTGCTTCAGCAGCATGATCGCTTCTTCTTCCGGTGGGAGACGTTCTTTCTTCTTAGCTAATTCAATTTCGAGCTGTTTGTTCGCGGCGACTAATTCATCAAGATGTTTCACTTTAATCGTAAGTGTTTGAATTTCGCTCTCCAGCCTGCTGTTTTCAGCCTCGAGCGCCGTGATGGTTGCAGACCTAGGTTCTGCAATGTAGAAATAGAAGCCAGCAATCATGCCGCCGACGAGCAAGAATAAGAGCGCGGCCTTTTGCAAAGCCGGCACATTGCGAAGCGCATCAAGGTTGAGCTGCGGCAAAGCCATCTTCAGCCCTTCAGGCGAAATGCCAAACGAAACTGGTACAAATTAATCTTGTTTTCAACTGCAGCTTTACTCTCCTGCAGATTGATGCCGGTAAAATAATCCGTACGTCGCAAGTTGTTCACGAATTCCACCACGTCGTCGTTTGTTAAGGCTTTCCCTTCCAACTCAACGGTATCGGGTGCCACACCCAGCTTTGTGAGCCATACTTTGAGCGGCTCTAAACTCTGACTAACATGGTCGAGAACCTTCACCGGACCCATTCTGGATTGCTCAAGCTGGTCTATAATCCTGTTCTTGTCCTCAAGAAGCTTTTTCCTTTGTTCAAAATCCTGTACTTGCTTGACTTGCTCTTTCAGCTGAGCAACTTGCTTTTCTTTATCTCGTTTTTCCTCCTGCCGAGCTTCAAGCTCGCTTTCCAACGCAGCCGAATACCACCAACACCCGGCCAGCGTAACCAGGATCACTCCGACGCCGAGCAGCGCCTGTGCGCGCACGTCATACTGAGGTTTAGATGGCCTTCCTTTGGGCCCACTTGGTAGGAGGTTAATCCGAATCATCTGTCCCCCACCGCTCTCAACGCCAATCCGACACTGACGGCTGCCGACGGAGCCAAATCCGCCAGTAGGTCAGAGTCGATGTCACACCCTGTAATATCGATCTCGGCGAATGGATCAGCCATTTCTACACGCAGTTGCATCCTATCGCCGAGCTGCTGAATCAGCCCTCTTGCCCGGGCCACGCCACCACAGACGAGAACACGACTGAGCTCGGCATTGGCGGTTGAGGTCTTGAAGTAATCCACCGTCCGAGCGATCTCGGAGGCGACTTCTGCATTCACGCTGTCCATGATGCCAGTGAGCGACACCCCGCCAGAATCGCCTCCTCGGTCCTTTTTCTTACTCTCTTCAGCTTCCTCAAACGAGAGCCCTATCTCGCGTTGAATCGCTTCGGTGTACCTATTTCCCCCCAACGGAATATCCCGGGTAAACAACGACGAACCGGCACGGATGATGTTCACATTCATTACGCTCGCGCCGAGATTCACCAGCGCCGTCGTTTCCTCCTGCGCCAGCGGATAATTAATCGCATGCATATTCTCAACCGCAAACGCATCCACATCCATGACCATTGGGACGAGTCCCGCGGCCTTGACGAGTTCGGTCAGTTCATTAATCTTGTCTTTCTTAGCGGCAACAAGGATCACCGACATATCCCCCTGCTGATCTTCTGACGCATCCGAAGATAAGACATGAAAGTCGATATTCACTTCGTTGATGTCGAAGGGAATGTACTGCTCCGCCGCCAATTTCACCTGCCCCTCCAATTCCTCGTCCGGCATCGGCGGAAGATTGATCTTCTTCACAATGACAGCATGTCCCGAGATCGAGATGGCGACGTGCTTATTCTTGACGTTGGCTTCCTCAAACAATTCTCGAATAGCCGAGACCACACGCCCTTCATCCATGACCGTCCCATCTACAATCACTTCCGGCTCAAGCGGTTTCACGCCGAACTTTTGGAGAAAGTATCGTCCCTTACTTTCCTTGAGTTGAGCGACTTTGATCGCACTCGATCCGATATCGAGCCCCACTAACTGTCGTCGAGGAGTCAGCATCGCGACAATATCGGTTTCTACGAGCTTTTTGAGTGAAGTCAACATGCGTGACCTGCTACTTTACGCGACAGCCTTTCGATCGCGAATAACTTTCTCGATTTCATCCACATTCTTTCTCGTATAGAGTCGCCAGTTTCTCCAATCTCGAGCGGGTTGGGTAATAACTCCATCCCGTTCCCAGCGAAAGAGCGTGGCCTTGGAAATGTCGAACAAGTCGCATACTTGGTAGGCCTTAAAGCCCGCTTCACTTGAAGTATATTTAGGCTTTTTCACGTCAGTAGTAGTACTAGTTAGGATGCCTTTTGTTATTCACAAAGCTAAGTATAGTCAATATGCTCTACCTGTCAAGGAAGCGGCCGGAAGTGGGTGGCACGGTAGGAAAACGATGGCTGCTACCCTAAGAACAACCTAAGGAAGGTCTTATTAATTCACGGTTTCGCTGAGCAATCAGTTCCTGGGATGATCAACGCGGGCAATCAGGTGGGAATCCGATGGTCCGAGAGCGTCTGATCGAGGTTCGCCCGCTGTCGGGTCGCCCCTACCTGGTTCGCACCCACGCCCGCTCGACAACCGCCAACAGACGCCGGCGCGCCACGTACAGATTCGCCAAGTCGCAGGCGACGAAGAGCCAATTGGTATTCTTCACCAGCCCGCGGTACCTCACTTTGGCAAACCCAAAGATCTGCTTGATCACATAGAACACATGGGCGACTTTGGCGCGGACCTTCGACTTGGTGCGGTTGCAGACGCGCTCTGCCTCGCTCAGAGGCCGATGGCGATGGGCTTTGGTCTGGATCCATTTGGCGACACTGGGGGCGTGGAGCCGGATCACCTCGCGCTGCCCTCTATAGGCCGCATCGCCCCACACGCGGGTCTCCTGCCCATGCAGCAGCTCGGGCAACACCTGACTGTCATGTACATTCGCCGCGTTGGCTGCCACGGAGTGGATCAATTTGGTCCGACTGTCTACCCGAATGTGAGCTTTCATGCCGAAGTACCACTGGTTGCCTTTCTTCGTCTGATGCCTCTCTGGATCCCGCTCCTGCTGGCGCTTCTTCGTCGCACGGGGCGCCGCAATATGTGCTAGGCTCGAAAAAGTGGACGCCTTCAACCTATGATCTGAGGTCTGGAGGTGGGGGATGGAGCAATTACCACGACAGCAGTATACGAAGGAGTTCCGTGAACAAGCGGTGCAGCTGGTCCTGGAACAGAAGTTGGCGATTCCGGAGGCAGCCAGACGTCTCACCATGTCGGGCAAGACTCTCGAGCGCTGGGTGTGTCGAGCCCGGCAGGGCCGGCTCGCGACGCTGGGCGAGTGCCGACGGCCCGTGACGGATCTGGAGGCCGAGGTGTCTCGGCTCAAGCGCGATCTCGCTGAAGCACGCATGGAGCGTGACATCCTAAAAAAAACCACCGCGTACTTTGCGAAGGCGCAGCGGCCCGGTACGCGCTCATGAGGACGCTGCGTCTCCAGTATCCGTTGCGTCTGTTGTGTCGGGTCCTTGACGTGTCCCGAAGCGGGTACGATGCCTGGCGCACCAGCCGCCCCTCGAAACGCGCCCAGGAGAACGCGCGGCTGGAAGTGGCGATCCAGGCCGCGCAGATACGCACGCGGCAGACCTACGGCCCAGAGCGGCTCCACGCAGAATTGCGTGCCGACGGGTTCCCGGCTGGGGTCGGGCGTATCAACCGACTGCGCAAGAAACTGGGACTGCGTTGTCAACCAGTCCGTCGGTTCACGACGACCACGGATTCGACGCCTGCGCTGCCGGTAGTGGAAAACGTGTTGGCTCAGACCTTGGCCACCAGGCGACCGAATGAGGCGTGGGGCACCGATATTACCTACAGTACGCCCAGCCAACGAAGCCCACCTGTCTGGGGCTGAGTTGCTTGAGCATGTCTGGAATGCATGGCTCGATGAAGGAGTGCGGCAATGACGAGCATACCCTCCCTCTGCTACGAGAAGGAGTGAGCCGAAGCGGCGGTGACTTGCCGGACACTGGCAAGGTGACGAAGTCCGCAGGAAACGGGGCGTGCGGCGAAGCGGTTACGCCAAAATGCGCCTCTAGGCTGAACATGGGACGGTTGAGGAACACACACCTATTGACACGCATCTGAGGGTTGAAATGTCACCCCTGCCGACACCGCTTGCCAGGCAGGACGCGGATCCGTGCCCGTCATACGTATGGACGGGAACGGCGAATGCGGGCTGGACATGTACGCTGGCCAGCAGGGAGTCATGGGGAGCGCGTAGCTAGACCATGACGTTCGCGACGACTTGCGGCACGCAAGGAGAAAGACTGCGATAGGCAACCTCGCCCGTGTGTGAAGTCCAGCATGTGAACTGGGGAAGGCGTGTACCGATGACCGATGACAAGGGAGTGTGTCCCCCGACGCGGTACACGTTGACGGAGCCCTCGTAGTAGTCCGCGGTCGGGAAAGCCGGCCACATGGCGAAGGGTGGGCAGTTTGAGCGGCGTGTGTGGCGGATTACCTGACCACAATGAGGTGAAGACCTTTGATAATCAGTGAAATGCAACGCAAGCTGGCAACGTGGTCAACGGAGAACCCCGAACGTAAGTTCGATCGACTCCTGAGCTGATTGCTGATCGAACATGGCTGGCAGAAGCCGCGCGCATCACGCTCGCATCCAGGGGTGCGCGAACGCCGGGTGTCGATGGGGTCGACAAGGCCATGATGACGGGAAACCTTCACCAGGAACTGGCGACGATACGTGCTGAATTGTTAGCGGGCTCCTATACGCCGCTCCCTGCACGGCGCGTGTACATCCCCAAGGCGAACGGCACGTTGAGGCCCTTAGGGATCCCCAGTCTGCGGGATCGAGTGGTCCAGAGAGCGATGCTGATGGCCATGGAGCCGATATGGGAGAGTGATTTCCATCGGGCATCCTATGGCTTCAGGCCCGCCCGAAGTGTGCACCATGCGATACGAACGGTCAAATTGCAGCTGCAGGAAAGTGACGAGCAAAGAGCGGCGGGTCGCTGGGTGATCGAGGGCGACCTCGCCAGCTACTTTGAGACTGTCCATCACCGCCTGCTGCTGAAAGCTGTCCGCAAACGTATTGCTGATCAGCGCTTCCTGGCCCTGCTGTGGACGTGCATCAAAGCAGGGTGTGTTGATCGGGGTCTCTTTTGCGCCGCGAGCGAAGGCGTTCCACAAGGGGGAGTCATCTCTCCGTTGCTATCCAACATCATGTTGCATGAATTCGATGGCTGGATGGAGGCGAACTACCTGAGCCAGAAGGTGCGTAAGGACCGATGGGCATGGAACTTCGGCATTCTCAAACAGCGGCCGATTGCTGTACCAGAGAACCGGCAGTGGAAACCAGGCGTCTCCTACTGCCGCTATGCAGATGATTTCGTCGTGGTCGTGAAAGGAACCCGCGCGCATGCTGAGGCGATACGCAAAGCGTGCCGGACGTTTCTGGAAGGGACGCTCACACTCACGTTGAATATGGAGAAGACCCATATCACCCACGTGAATGACGGCGTGGTCTTCCTCGGCCACCGCATCATTCGCAAGCGGGGACCACGAGGTCATCTGCGACCGGTCACGACGATCCCATGGGAGAAGTACCGAGGCTTCACGGCCAAACTGGTCAAGGAACTGTCTGGCAATTATAGCGTGAACCACATGGACCTGATGGAACGCCTGAACCGGAAACTCTCGGGGTGGGCGAACTTCTATCGATACACTGACTATACGGCGACCATCTTTAACCGAGTGGACCGGACCGTCTTCTGGAAGCTCGGACATTGGCTCACGCGCAAGTATCGGCGAGGATTCCCGAGCCTGATGCGCGAACACGTCCGGGCCCCAGAACTGGGACGTGCCACCACGTGGGTATTGAAGGGACAGAATAGTCGTGGGTGGTATGGCGAACAGGCGCTTCGACGCCTGGTCACCAGCCACAAAGGTCAGTTCAGGTGGCGGACCCCGGAAGGGAACCCATACCTGATTCGCGATGAGCATCGCACGTTTCTCGAATCGCGTTACGCTGACGTGGCTTTTGCGTTACGCAACGCTTGAATGGAGAGCCGGATGCGCTGAGAGGTGCACGTCCGGTTCGGGGAGGAGAGACTGGGAGATAGTGCGACTACGCCCGGTCTCTCACTCCACTGCCGACCGTAGAAGGGTGGCGGTATCTGGCTGGCGTGAAGGATCGCTCCACCTGGGAGGTGGTCGGCCATGCGATGGACGCCCGGATGACGACGGACTTGGTGCAGGGTGCACTGATGAAGGCCATCGACACCAAGCGTCCAGCCCCGGGGCTCATTCATCACTCCGCTCGCTGGGCTCAATATTGTGCCCAGGTGTATCAAGCAACGCTGAGGCAGTTCGGCATGATCCCATCCATGAGTCGGAAGGGGAATTGCTATGACAACGCGCCGATGGAGAGTGTCTGGGGAACGCGGAAGAATGAGCGGGTGCATCACCGTCGCGACGAGACCCGTGAGCAGGCTCGGCGCGAGATCGCGGAGTACAGCGAGCTCTTCTATAACCGGCAGCGGCGGCATTCTCGGCTTGGGAATCGCTCGCCCGCTGCGTTTGCCCAGCAATGGGTCCGCCAACAGCCGACAGCGTGAGGCTGCCATTCATGGCGTCCACTATTGACAACCGGGGTCAATAATGGCCGCATCCACGATGGCCCCCCGCCCGACCGTCATGCCCTGCGCGGCTAGAGACGCCACGATCCGCCGAAAGTGCGGTTTCCCCAACTGGTGGGTTTGCAGCAGATGCCGACATGTACAGATCGTCGTCTCATCAGGCACGGGCTCGCGGCCCAGATCAATCCCGACGAACTGCCGCATGGCGTGCGAGTCGTACACGGCCTCTGTTTAGCGACAATTAGCATTGCGGGGTAACGACAATTAGATCTGCGGGGTGCCCACCCCTCCTCACCGCCGGTCCTGTACCCTCTTCGCTCTACCAAGGGATGGTGAATGGTTACCCACCGGCAAGTAAGGAGACTGATGATGGTACGTGGCACCGGCACACCACTTTCACCAGCAGCCATGCGGTCAGGGATGAGTGAGAACACGGCCCGGCGGTATCGGACGGGCCCACTCCCCAGTCAGCGGAAAGTCCCGCGCCAGTATCGGACACGCCCCGATCCCTTTGCGGCGTTGTGGCCGGAGATTGAAGCGCTGTTGGTCTAGGCGCCTGGCCTCGAGGGCCCCACGATCTTCGAAACCCTGCGGGGACGGCCCGAGGTGCCCTCGACCGACGGCCAACTCCGCACGTTGCAGCGCCGGATCCGGCGCTGGCGGGCCACCCACGGACCAGAACGGGAGGTGATGTTTCCGCAAGTTCACCGACCGGGCGAATACGCGCAGAGCGATTTCAAGGTCATGGGCTCACTGGGGCATCACGCTCAACGGGAAGCCGTTCGATCACCGCTTCTATCACTTCGTCCTTCCGTACTCGAACTGGGAGACCGGCGCGCTCGGTGTGTCAGAGACTTTCGAGGCGCTGATCCCCGGGCTTCAAGCGGCGGTCTGGGAACTGGGACGGGTGCCAGCCATCCACCGGACGGACAATTTGTCGGCCGCCACCCATGACCTGCGCGACGGCGGCCGGACCTTCAACGAGCGGTATCGACAGGTGTTGGAACACTATGGGGTGCGGTCGGATGCGAACCCGCCAGGTCGTGGCCATGAGAATGGCGATGTGGAACAAGCCCATCACCGGTTCAAGCGGGCAGTCGAGTAGGCGTTGCTGCTCCGGGGCCAGCGCGATTTTGAGAGCCAGACCCACTATGCGCAGTTTCTGCGGACAATCCTTGCCGGGCGGAATCGAGGACGCCAGGCGACACTCCAGGAAGAACTCCCGCACATGCACACCCTCCCAGCCCTGCGTCTTGAGGATTTCCGCGTGCTCCGGGTGATGGTCAATCGCTTCTCGATGATTCGGGTCGGTCATAATGTCTACTCCGTTGCCTCGCGGCTCATTGGCGAAACGGTGGCGGTGCGCCTCTATTCCGAACGACTGGAGGTACGGCATGCCGGTGACGCTCTAGCGACGATCGACCGGCGGCGCGGGCAGGCCTCGATCGACTATCGGCATCTGATTGGGGCGCTGGTGCACAAGCCCGGCGCCTTCGCCCGGTATCGCTATCAAGCCACGTTGGTTCCGACCACGACTTTCCGCCAGGCCTATGACACGCTCATTCTTGATGACCTCAGGTATGTGCAACAGGACCGCGAAGAGATGGAAGTACTGTTCACCCTGCTAGCCGAACGCTATGAACACCGGTCGGTGCTGATCGCCAGTAATCTCGTCTTCAGCAAGTGGGACCAGATCTTCAAGGATCCCATGACCACGGCGGCGGCCGTGGATCGGGTGGTTCATCATGCCGTGATTCTGGAACTCCCGATTCCCAGCTACCGGGCCCAAGCCGCGAAAGCGAGAAGTCAGGCGCCATCCGGCGCCGCCACGCCAGACATAAAGAGCGTGGGAGACACGGCCGTGAACGACGAGCGTACCGACGGAACCCGGACGGCTCCCTAAACCGGAGGACGGCCCCTGCACTTCTAATTGTCGCCAACCCTCAAATCTAGTTGACGCCAGACACGGCCTCCTCGACCACTGGGTCCGACAGGTTGAACCCCTGTTGCAGACACTGGAGGCGCAGCCTGCGCTCGACGCCTCCCAGCGTCCCTCCAGACGATCCCCCACCCACGGCCCAAGGGAACGTGGCGGATCGGTAGTGCGGCGTCATGTGTGTCAATCGGGATGAGGAGGGGCCGGAAGCGCCGAGGGGATCACAGTATGAAAGGCGGTCAGCTCCTGTCGGTCAGGAGCTGACCGCGAGATCACCCCTACCTGCAGGAGTCATCCCGATGATGCAGGACACTGCTGTCAAGACCGACGTTGGGTGTCCACAAAACACCGAAGTGAGATGGCCACTTTTTATCATACTGTCCGAAATTCCGGAGCCCCCGCTCTGTGCTGCCGGAACGGCGGGGATAGGACGAGGCGATGGAAGCCTTTATTTCCGAGGGTTTTCTCGAGGGGCTCTCCGCCCGCGATCTGCCGCGCATCACGGAAAAACATCTCGGCACACGCGACGATTCCAAACAGGTCAGCCGCATCGTGGAGCGGGCGAGTATGGAGTTGGACGCCTGGCAGAACCGGCCGTTGGCGGGGAATGCGTACCAGCTGCTATTTGTGGATGGCACCCATGTCCGTATTCGAATCAAACAGTGGGTCGAGCCGCTCGCCTTCTGTGTCGTCTTGGCGATCAGCGCACAGGCCCACGTCATCGATGTCCTCGGCGTGATGATGGGGGACCGGGAGCAACTTGAACTCTGGGCCCAGCTCTTTCATGACTTGGCCCGTCGGGGCTTGGATATGAACGCCGTCGAACTCAGGGTGATGGATGGCCTGCCGGGGCTGGAAACGTGCTTCACGCAGCACTTTAGCCGGGCGCAGCCCCAACGCTGTCAGAAGCATGCCTCCGCCAATCCCGTGAGACGTGTGCAGAAAGCTGACCGCGAGTCCTTCAGCCAGGCTCTGAACAAGGTCTTCTACGATACCACGGAAGCCAAAGGCGTCCCACACGCTCAAAGCCCAGTGGGGACGCACCTACCCAGGTGCTGTGGGGGTGATTGAGCGGGATCAGGATGCATTGCTCACCTTCGCCCAGTTCGATTCCATGTACTGGGCCACCATTCGGACCACCGATCCGATTGCAGGGTTGAACAAGGAGATCAACCGCCGAACCAACACCAGGGAAGCGACCGGAGGAGAGACCTCAACCTACCGGCTGATCACCTCTGTCGCCATGACCATGGAGTATCACTGGAGCTTCCACCCAGTAACCCAATGGGCGCACAACCACGAAACCCTTTCCCGAATTTACACACAAATCGCCGCTTGACCGGATAGACCGGCGCAATGGCGGCGGTCAGTTCCGCCCACGGCACGACTCGGTTCATCTCGTCGAGAAACCTCTCCCGGCGAGTAGGATTGCGATACCGTTTAAATGCCACTTCTGCAAACGTCTATAGCGGCATGGGCGCGCCTCCTCATCAGGGCGGCGCGACCCTTAGCACATCACGAGAAAAGAATACATCAGACCTTCCCTAACCCGCATGCGACGAGCCTTCGGCCAGCGGGCTCGCCCCTCGGACCCTCAACGTACTGCACGAGTACGCATCGGGGCCTCAGGGCTCCACGCGCTGGTCTCGCGACGCGGCTCAGCGATTTCGCGACGAACCGTCATGAATAATGCGGGCTAAGTCTTGTCGATATCTCGATGCTTGAGGCCGACTTCGTACCCCAGCGCGGTGAGGCTTTCTCGAAGACGGCTGGCAAGCGCGACCGAGCGATGACGTCCACCAGTGCACCCAATACCGATTGTCAGATAACTACGCCGCTCTCGCTGGAATAGTGGCAAGAGAAACTTCAGTAGACCTTCGAGGTGCTCCATGAGTAAAACGGCCTCGGGGTCTGTCAGAACGAAGCTCCGGACCAGAGGATCGTTTCCGGAAAGTGGTTTGAGCTCAGGCACGAAAAATGGATTTTTGAGGAAGCGCGCATCAAACAACAAATCGATATCATGCGGTACTCCAAATTTATATCCGAAGGTCATGAGTGAGATGGTCAATCGTCTGTCCGATGACTCCCGTTGAAACTCCTTCGCGAGCAACTCACCGAGCTCATGAACTGTCAGATCGGAAGTATCGATGATTCGATCAGCCCGACGTCGGAGATCGGCTACACGTTCTTTTTCGAACCGGATCCCATCCACGACGGGGAGATGTGGCAACAGAGGGTGGGGGCGCCTCGACTCTGAAAACCGCCTGATCAGTACCTCCTCACGAGCCTCAAGAAAAAGCAGCTGAACGGCATGGCCGAGAGCTTTCACTCTTTCCAAGATACCGACGAAATCCGAAAAGAACGCACGCTCTCTAACGTCAATCCCCAGAGCAACGTTGGCAATTTCACTATGCTGCTGATTGCAGAGATCAACAAAGGTCGGGAGCAGGGCGGGGGGAAGATTATCAATACAGAAATACCCGGCGTCCTCAAATGCTTTGAGAGCGTAGGTTTTACCAGAACCGGACACCCCACTGATAATGACTAGATTCAGCCGGGCCATGGGGGCGTAATTGTCTCGGTGGTCATACCCGAGATGCTCCTTTTAAGAGTTCGCTGTCAGCCTCAACCAGCGATTCAGCGGCGTGACTGCGCTATGCCCCCCATGGACGTGTCTATTTCGCCGGGCCGCTCAGGCACATTGAGTGCGCCAAGAAGCGAGGCAGCGAGATTTGACGAGAGGCTCATGTGGGAAACGAGATTACGATCTGTTCGGCTTGGTCGGCTTATGATGGACAAGGCGGTCTTTCCATTTTCGAAACTGTGCATCCACGCGGTCGACGAGGGCATCGATTGTAGCATACATCTCAGGAGTCGATGTCTTGGCTTGTACTCGTTTACCACTGACCGCACCAGTGACTTCGGCCTTATGCTGAAGCTTCTCGACTCCCAATACTACTTGAAGCGATCGGACCTTCAACCCGTATCGATCCAAGCGACCGAATCGGGTTTCCACATAGCTTCTAAGCGCTGGCGTGATGTCCATGTGGCGACCTGTGATTCTCAGTTTCATGCCCACCTCCAATTTAGACCTGGTTGGATGCGAAGCAACGGTGATCAAAAAAATCGTTTGCGTTGACTGGCGGATGGGATGTTCAACTCGGCCCGATATTTTGCCACAGTCCTCCGCGCGATAAGAACCCCGAGTTTACGAAGCCGGGCCGCAATTTCTTCATCTTTCAAGGGACGCTTCGCATCCTCTTCAGCCACCATTGTCTTGATCATATCCCTGACGGAAACAGAGGAATGCATGCCTGAGGGTTCATCGGCTCGTTGAAGGCCAGCGTTGAAGAAGAACTTGAGTTCCAACATGCCCTGCGGGCAATACATATATTTATTGGCCGTCACACGGCTAATCGTCGATTCATGCATCCCAATATCCTCGGCAACCTGCTTGAGAACCAAGGGCTTGAGATATTGGACGCCATGGTCAAAAAATTGCTCCTGGAACTTGACGATGCTAGAAACCACTTTCACGATCGTCCGATTCCGCTGCTCGATGCTTCGAATAACCCACTGAGCGGCCCGCAATTTTTCATCCATATACGCTTTGGTTTCCGGAGTTCCGCCCTGCCCGGAAGAAATGAGCTGTTTGTAATATGGGCTGATCCTCATGCGTGGGAGCCCATCGTCATTTAACAGCACAACCCACTCCCCCTCATTCTTGACTACAAACACATCAGGGACGATAACGTAGTTCTGGGTATTTGCAAACGGCCTCCCCGGTTTAGGCTCGAGTTCTCCAATGACTTTCGTGGCTTGGAAGACTTCCTCGACCGTGACGTTTAAAGCCTTCGCAACCTTGGCATACTGTTTTTTTTCTAAGTCCTTCAAGTGGTGCAAGACGATGCTCTCAATAACCGACCCTTTCAGCGCTCCAGGTGGTGATCCAAGTGACCCAAACGGATTCCGGCCTAAATGCCCGAGTTGGAGCAGAAGGCATTCGGGAAGATCTCTTGCACCAACCCCTGTCGGATCGAAAGTCTGAATGTCTTTGAGCACAGATTCGACTTCGGACTCAGTAAAACCAGTCCCGGCCACTACCTCAGCCAAAGGAATGCGAAGATATCCATCATCATCCAGATTGCCGATGATCAAGCGTCCAAGTTCCTTTTCTCGATCACCGAGCCCAGACAAGGACAACTGCCAGAGAAGATGCTCCTCGAGAGATGTCGCCTTTGCTACCGTCTGCTCGTACGAAGGAAACTCATCTTGTGCCGCGGAGTATTCAGACACGCCGCTCCCTCGATCTCTGCCGAAATATTCTTCCCACCCGGAGGCGGAAAACTCCTCCGGCGATCCTTGTTCTTCGCGTGTTTCCACCGCCGTGTCCGATCGATCCTGCCCCTCGAGAACGGGTGGGCCTTCAACTTTTTCCTCATTGACCAAGGACTCGCCCTCGTCGACATCGGATTGAATTTCATCCAGCAATGGGTTTTCCAGGAGATGCTGAGTGAGGCTCTGTTGCAGTTCAAGTCGAGACAACTGCAGCAGCTTAATGGCTTGCTGCAGTTGAGGCGTCATGATGAGCTTTTGCGAGAGTTGTGGAACCAGACGGAGTTTCATCGATGCCTCAGCTACTCTTCTACAACTTGAATTGCTCCCCAAGATAAACGGCTCGGGCCGTTGCACTCTGCACGATAACTTCAGGAGGCCCCGCCTCCAAGATCAATCCTTCATTGATGATATAGGCACGGTCAACGATTGAGAGCGTTTCCTGTACATTGTGATCGGTAATCAATATGCCGATCCCCTTCTCCTTCAACCGCGTGATGATCTGCTGTATATCCGAGACGGCAATCGGGTCGATCCCTGCAAACGGTTCATCCAACAGCATGAACGACGGTGTGGCCGCCAACGCACGTGTGATTTCCAAACGCCGGCGCTCTCCCCCCGAGAGGGCATAGGCCATACTCTTTCGTATATGGACGAGATCCAATTCCTTAAGCAAGGCATCCACCCGCTGGCTTCGCTCTTTACGAGCATACCCCAGCATTTCAAGAATCGCCAAGACATTATCTTCTACCGAAAGCCGTCGAAAAACCGACGACTCCTGAGGCAGGTAACCGATTCCCCTCCGCGCTCGTTTGTACATCGGCAGGTTGGTCACGGATTCCCCGATGAAGGTGATCTCGCCTTCATCGGGCTGGCACAAGCCAACCACCATGTCGAAGATTGTGGTCTTGCCCGCTCCATTCGGACCGAGCAGCCCAACTACCTCTCCGGCATACACTTCGACGGCGACACCCTTGACGACTTTGCGGCCACGGAAACTTTTCACCAATCCGGTAGCACGCAGACAATTCCCCTGCCGTGCCGCAGTCGGACCGACGAGCGCGTCAGACTCTGCATGAGGACTTCGGATCATGGCTGGCTGGGCCCCTCACCTTCGATGCGCACGTGTGAGCCTCCTTCCACCACGCTCCGCTCTTCAGCCAGAAAAATCGTAATCTGCTTGCCACTGACACGCGTCCCCTTTTCCCAAGCAACGGGATCGCCCGTCAACACAATTTTCTCTCCATCAACGAAATACACGGCTTTTTGGCAAGTCGCGTTGCCGTTCTCGTAGTTGATTTTGACACGATGAGCGTACCCGGTCGCTTCGACACGGCTCACAGAGCGATTTGACATCGTCGATACCGCACTCTGCTCTTTTGCAGCCGAGGAATTCCGAACGGATTCATGGTGATCCGTTCCTCCTCCGGATGGCTGCACGGAGTCGCGATTTCGTGGGGTGAAGAACACAATCATTTTATCCGAGTGGACGGTGAGTAGGCCCCTGGTCAGCACAACCGTTTCCTCGAAAATTGCCTGGCTGTCTTGGTTACGTACCGTCATCTTCTTGGACGTGATGGTGGTTGGGACACCGGGCGCCTCCATGCTCCTCTTTAGGTTCACAGATTCCGTTGAGGGAGCTGCCGACGTGGATCCGACAAAGAAGACACTAAGAAGAAGGAGCCAGCTCCACATGCACATCCTGTAGAACCTCAAATTCTTCGGATTCCATTCGTCCAAGCAGTCCTTGCCCCCTTACCTCCAGCCCATGCCCCACCATCCGCACAGGATCTTCCGTCCGAATTTCCCGTGCCTGGTCGGTCCATACCAAGTGGTTGGTATAAATCGTATAGCCGCTCCTCGTTTCCACAACAATGGGCGTTTGGCGATTTGCCAACCTGAAATTCTTGGTCGCAGTATCCAGCGTTCCCTCTTCCCCATGCACGGTCACCTCATCTCCTCCTGTTCCGTAGAATGTGAGGGCAACATCGCGCAGTACGGCACGCTTATCTCGCTCAAATAGTCGGGCCTGTTTAGCCTGCACCTGCCACTGGACTACATCACCTTTTGATTGTGTAAAGATGAACTCCACGATCTTCGCATCCGCTTGTTCAATCGACTCTGGAGCGATGGGCCGGCTATTCGACACTGAATCTGCATTTCTAACGAGAAGATAGCCGAGGAATGTGGCTAACAGCACACTCAAGGCAAGAAGAACCCGTCTCGCTATAAGCTCCCACATACTCTAAGAATTCCTCCTGAGTAGATACATAGCGACACCTGGCACGATCGTAGCATGCACGGTCTGTCAAGTAAACGTCATCCAGGGAACTAGAAATAGAAAGACTCCCATGTGTTGGCACATGGGAGTCTCCAGATTGACAACAGAATATCGTAACTGAAACTATTCCGATGTTCGGGTCTCGGTGGGTGCAGACTGCGCCGCACGAGCGTCCGGTTTTTTCTTGGTCGTGACCTCCGGGCGAGAAACTAACTCGATCGCAACCATTTCAGCCGCATCGCCAATGCGGCGACGAGTTTTGACCATCCTGGTGTACCCCCCGGATCGATCGTTGAATCGTGTCGCCACATCACTAAACAGTTTAGACACAACGGCTTTGCTGCGAAGAAATCCTAAGGCTCGTCGGCGCGCAGGCAGCGTACCTTCCTTGCCAAGGGTGATCATGCGATCAGTAAACCCTCGTATCTCTTTAGCCTTGGCTCCGGTTGTCTCGATACGCTCTTGGTCTAACAACGAGGTCACTAGGTTCCGAAACAAAGCGCCTCGATGCTTCGTCTGCCGCCCAAGTTGTCGCCCCTTTTTTCTATGTCGCACGGTAGTCCTCTTGATTGGAAAGTATCATTCAGGCTTCGGGCTTCCATTGTGTGGAGAAGACGCAGTCTCTACCTTTGTTCCTAACGAAAGCCCCATCTCAGAAAGAATTTCTTTGATCTCGTTGAGGGACTTTTTCCCGAAGTTCTTTGTCCTAAGCATCTCTCCTTCCGATTTTTGCACAAGATCGGCGATTGTTTTGATATTCGCGTTCTTCAGACAATTGGCCGCGCGAACGGACAATTCCAACTCATTCACGCTACGAGAAAGATTCTTGTTCGCTTCCCGCTGAGATTCCTCGTAGCCCGCTTCAATCTTCCCTTCGCTGCGCTCTTCCGGGTTGATAAAAATATCCAGATGTTCACGCAAAATCCCAGCCCCTGTGGATAGAGCATCGCGAGGGCTGATGGTTCCGTCGGTCCAGATCTCCATCGTCAGTTTGTCATAGTCGGTCATACGGCCGACCCGCGCATTCTCGACATGGAAATTGACCCTCCTGATTGGAGAGAAGATGGAATCGATGGCAATCATCCCGATTGGCAATCCCTCTTCTTTATTACGCTCGGCCGGCACATAACCTCGGCCATGCTTCACAGTCATCTCAATGTCCAGAGTCGCATCCTTGTCGAGGGTGGCAATATGCAAATCAGGTGTCAGAATTGTCACGTCGCCATCGTGAAGAATGTCTGACCCCTTTGCTTCTCCAGGACCCTTCTTTTTCAATCGTATCGTCTTCGGTTTATCCGTGTGGAGTGCCAGTCGCAAGCTCTTGATATTCAAGATGATTGCCGTGACATCTTCCGTCACACCAGAAATCGTCGAAAACTCGTGCACAACCCCTTCAATCTTGATGGTGGTAACCGCAGCCCCCGTGAGCGACGACAACAAAATGCGACGGAGGGCATTACCGATCGTGGTGCCAAACCCCCGTTCAAACGCTTCCGTCGTGAACCGCCCAAATGTGGGAGAATGTGCATCCTTGTCGACTTCCACCCGCATTGGGATCTGAAAGTCTTTCATCGCTTTAATCATGACCCACCCTCCATACCATCGAGTGACTAAGACATCAGCAGATAATACCGATGTCGAAAGAACACACCTCAGACCGGCGTACTATCGCGAGTACAATTCCACCACCATCTGTTCGTTGACCGGCAACGTGATCTGCTCCTTAGCCGGCAATGCGCGGACCGTGCCCTTGAAGGCTCCTTTGTCAAGCTCAAGCCAATCAGGAATGCCTCGACTATCAACCGATTCCAATGCCGCCTGAATGGCGGCCAAGTCCCGACTCCGTTCTCGAATTTCGATCACATCTCCTGGTTTCACGAGCGCCCCAGCCACCGTGATCTTCTTACCGTTTACCTTGAAATGACCATGACTCACCATCTGACGAGCTTGCTTGCGCGAGGCACCGAACCCTAAGCGATACGCGACATTGTCCAGGCGGCATTCCAGCAAACGCAACAGGGCATCGCCAGTGACGCCGGTCTGTCGTTCTGCGCGTTCGAAGACACCCCGGAATTGACATTCCTGAAGTCCATAGATTCGACGCAGCTTCTGCTTTTCGCGTAACTGTAGACTATAGTCAGAGGTTCGCTGCCGCCCCTGCCCATGTTGGCCAGGTGGATAACTCCGGCGTTCAATCGCGCACTTTTCCGTCATACAGCGCGTGCCCTTGAGAAAGAGCTTCTCGCCTTCTCGCCGACACAACCGACAGACTGGACCACGATACTTTGCCACTGCGTCCTCCTCGCAAAATAACTTACTGATTCACTGAAAACAGGTCATGCGACCTTGCTCAGCCAAGCTGACCATCCATTCATGGCGTCACACTCGCCGCCGCTTTGGCGGCCGACACCCATTATGCGGAATCGGCGTGACGTCGCGAATCAGATTGATCCGCAATCCCGCTCCTTGCAGCGAACGGATCGCTGATTCTCGACCCGAACCCGGTCCATTCACATACACATCGACTTGCCGCATCCCGCTTTCCATGGCTTTTCGCGCTGCGGCTTCTCCGGCCCGCTGAGCAGCAAAGGGGGTGCTCTTCCTCGACCCTTTAAACCCTTGATTGCCTGCGCTTGCCCACACCACCGTGTTTCCGCTCATGTCAGTGATGGTCACAATCGTATTGTTGAAGGACGCCTGAACATGCGCCACTCCACTCTGAACAATCCGACGTTCTTTCTTTTTCCCTTTTTTAACGCTCATGCAAACTCCTCTGGCTGTTTGGGCAGACCAGGCGTTTTAGGCCCCTTTGGTCCCCGTCGGTCTCGGCTTGCTACTGACGCCTGCGCGCCGCCCTTTGCGCGTCCGAGCATTGGTTTTGGTTCGTTGTCCCCGGACGGGCAGGCCTTTGCGATGACGTAACCCTCGGTAGGTCCCGGTATCAATTAGCCGCTTAATATTCAGCGACACCTCTTTGCGGAGGTCTCCTTCGACCCGGTAATCACGCTCGATGATTTCACGCAACTTGACGATCTTATCTTCGCTCAGGTCCGTGACGCGAATCGCTCCATCGATTCCCGCTTCATTGAGAATCTTCTGAGCCGACATGCGTCCGATTCCATAGATGTAGCTCAATCCGATGTCCGTTCGTTTATTCCGTGGCAAATCGATGCCGGCAATACGTGCCATTCTCCCTCCCGAAATAAGTACAAAGCACTAAATCATCAAAGCCTTCACTGGTTGGGCTCGCCATACCAGCCTGGAACTCAAGAGTGACAGTTCGAAACTCCCTATTATCCCTGTCGCTGTTTATGACGTGGGTTCTTGCACAAAATTCGCACGACCCCCCGACGACGCACAACTTTGCATTTGGCACATATGGGCTTCACTGATGATTTGACCTTCATAACAATTCGCCACTCCCGTTACTTGAAGCGATAGGTAATTCGGCCCCTGGTCAAATCGTATGGTGACATTTCCACCGTGACCTTATCGCCGGGAAGGATGCGAATAAAATGCATCCGCATTTTCCCCGAGATGTGAGCCAATATGACATGGCCATTGTCCAACTTGACCCGAAACATGGCGTTGGGGAGCGTCTCCGCTACCGAACCCTGGACTTCAATAATGTCTTCTTTTGCCACGTCCTTCTATATTCTTTCCTGATAACGTAACCTAGGATTTCTCCAATTGACTCAAAATACGCGGCGCTCCGCTGGGTTGGACGGCAATCGTATGTTCGAAGTGAGCAGATAGGCTGCCATCTGCTGTGACTGCGGTCCACCGATCCTCAAGAACACGAACAGCACTCCGACCCATGTTCACCATTGGTTCGATCGCCAGGACCATACCTGGCTGCAATCGAGGCCCCTGACTTGGTTTCCCATAGTTAGGAACTTGAGGCTCTTCATGCAGTTGCCGACCAATGCCATGACCCACAAACTCGGTGACAACTGAGAAGCCGACGGATTCAACATGTTGTTGCACAGCGTTCGAGATGTCCGTCAAACGGTTGCCGACCACAGCCTCTTTGATGCCAAGATAGAGCGCCTCTTCCGTCACCTGAATCAATTTTGCCGTCCAATCCGGGATCCGACCAACCGCCACTGTTACCGCTGAATCCCCATAGAACCCGCCTACAATAGCACCGAGATCCAGCCCGATGATATCCCCCTCCTTCAGTTTTCGCTTTGAAGGGATACCGTGAACGACCTGCTCATTCACTGATGCACAGAGGGTCTTGGGATAGTTTCGGTAGCCCTTGAACGCCGGAACCGCCCCCCTGTCCCTTATCGCCTCTTCGGCAATACGGTCCAGCTCGTCCGTGCTGATACCCGGACAGACCGCTTTCCTCACAATCGCGAGCGCTTCAGCCACCACTCTTGACGCCTCTGCCATCACCGCAATCTCGGCGGGCGTTTTCAGAATGATCATGCCGTCTGAGGTGCTGCGATCGCTTTCACAAGATTATGGTAGACCGTTTCTACCGCCTCGGCGCCGTTAAGATGCGACAATAACCGCTGCTTCTCATAAAAGTTGATCAACGGCGCTGTCTGCTCTTCGTATACACAGAGGCGCATCTCAATCGCCTCCCGCTGATCGTCACTTCGCTGAACCAACGCTTCTCCGCACCGCTCACACAGACTGCCTCTCTTGGATGGAGCGAACTCTATATGATAAGTCACATGACACATGGGACAGCTCCGACGCCCGCTCAGCCGCTTCACAATTTCCTCTCGAGAAACCCTGAAATTAATCACTCGATCCAGCTGAAGGCCTCGTTCGGCAAGCACCTTCGCAAGCGCTTCCGCCTGAGGAACTGTCCTTGGAAACCCATCGAGAATAAACCCACTGACGCTTGATGGATCAGCCAGCTTCTCCCGTACCAGTCCTATGACGACTGAATCCGGGACCAACCTTCCTTGATCCATATGCTCTTTAGCTTCAAGGCCTAGGGGTGTCTTATTTCGAACCGCCTCCCGAAGCAAATCACCGGTCGAAATTTTACGAATGCGATACTGGACGGCAGCTTTATCAGCCTGCGTGCCTTTCCCAACACCCGGAGCACCAAGAAACACAAGCCGCATGATCCTAGCCGCTTCTCCCGCGCAACGGAGCCATGCCCTTACCTAAAAACCCCTCATAATTCCGCATCAACATATGGGATTCAATTTGCTGGGCCGTGTCAAGGCCTACACCAATGACGATCAACAAGGAGGTGCCACCAAAGTAAAAGGGAACATTAAGCTTATAAATCAAAAATTCAGGAATCACACAGACGATGGCTAGATAGATGGCGCCCGCAAAGGTAATCTTCGTGAGAACATTGTAGATGTAGTCCGAGGTTCTTTGACCGGGCCTGATACCAGGAATAAAACCTCCATACTTTTTCATGTTGTCAGCCATATCGACGGGGTTAAGGACCACCGCGGTGTAGAAGAAACAGAAAAAGATGATGAGCCCCACATACATCAACGTGTAGAGCAGCGATCCAGGAGCCAGCTGCGCCCCGATGGATTTCACCCATGGCGTCTCAAAAAACCCCGCAATAGTCGCAGGAAACGCGATGATCGACGAGGCAAATATGGGGGGAATGACCCCGGCCGTATTGATCTTCAACGGAATGTGCGTGCTCTGCCCTCCATAGACCCGTCGGCCAATCACACGCTTTGCATATTGCACCGGAATTTTCCGTCGCCCGCTTTCTAAAAAAACGATCGCCGCGACCACGCCGACCATCAATAGAGCCAATGCAATCAATAAAAACGCATTGAGCTGGCCGACTTCGTACAGATTGTAGGTCTGCGCCACGGCCGCAGGCAGCCTGGCGACAATACCGGCAAAAATGATCAAAGAGATTCCATTGCCGATCCCTCGCTCAGTGATCTGTTCACCAAGCCACATCAGGAAACCGGTGCCGGCCGTCAACGTGATGACCGTCATGAGACGGAATCCCCATCCGGCATTGAGCACGAACGCTCCCTGATTCATCTGTTCTAACCCAACCGCAATACCAAACCCTTGAATCAAGGCAATACCGATCGTGCCGAACCGGGTATACTGGATAATTTTCTTCCGACCTCGCTCGCCCTCCTTGGCCAATTTGGTCAAATGCGGGATGACAACCGTCAACAATTGGAGGATGATCGATGCGCTGATGTACGGCATGATGCCAAGCGCAAAAATCGTCAGGCGGGATAATGACCCGCCGGAGAAAATGTCGAGAAACCCCAGCAGAGACCCGCCCTGTTTCTGCAGAAACTCGGAAAGAGCTTCACCGTTGATACCGGGAGTCGGGATGTGAGACCCGATCCGATACACCACAAGCATTCCGAGCGTGAAGAGAACACGAGTACGCAGCTCGGGAATCTTGAAGATATTCTGAAAACTGGTCAGGAGCCGTTCAAGCACCGCCGATGACCTCGACTCGCCC
This sequence comes from Nitrospira sp., assembly GCA_030444405.1. GTDB lineage: Bacteria > Nitrospirota > Nitrospiria > Nitrospirales > Nitrospiraceae > Nitrospira_D. The sequence goes on along the minus strand of JARFPM010000010.1, from coordinate 9,653 downwards.
TCCGGCTGCTTGGATCTTTGCTTCAGCCGATTTACTGAACTTATGTGCCTGAACAACGAGTGATTTCTTCAACTCACCATCACCAAGAATTTTAATTGGCAGTTTTTTTCGCTTCACCAATCCAGCATCAACCATGGCTTGTGGAGTAACCGTCTCGTTGCCCACCCACCGTTCCAAACTCTTAATGTTGACGACGGCATATTCCGTCCGAGAGGGGTTGGTGAATCCGAACTTTGGCAGCCGGCGCACCAGCGGCATCTGTCCACCTTCAAATCCTGGTCGCTTGCCGCCCCCTGATCGAGCCAGCAATCCCTTGTGGCCTTTGGTGGCGGTTTTCCCGTGACCGGACCCAGGTCCCCGTCCTATACGTTTCCGTCGCTTCTTTGCTCCTTGCGCCGGAGCCAAATCATGAAGATTCATGGCTTTCCAATCTCTAGCAGGTAGCCCACTTTATGGATCATTCCTCGCACCTGAGGCGTGTCGGGATGGATAACCGTCTGCCGAATACGCCGAAGGCCCAGACCACGCAGTACAAGGCGGTGCCGTTCAGGTGTTCCAATGGGGCTACGCCGCAATGTCACGCGCACACTTTGAACACCATGCTCGGGAGTTCTTGATGTCTTTGTTAAACTCATCAAACCGTAGCCCTTTCTCGCCCTTCGGCCACTGCTTGCCGACGGAAGCGAAGAACATCATCTAAATTTCTCAATTGGGTGAGCCCGTCTAGCGTTGCACGAACCGCATTAAAGGGGTTCCCACGGCCCAATGTTTTTGCGATGACGTTATGCGCACCGACCAGCTCCACGACGGCACGAACCGCCCCCCCGGCGATGATTCCGGTACCGTCGACCGCCGGCTTAAGCAACACATGCTCTCCCCCAAACAGACCATGTACCTCATGCGGGATAGTTCCGCCCTTCAGCGGGACGTGAACAAGGTGTTTCTTGGCTTGTTCGACGGCCTTTGAAATCGCGACTGGGACCTCAGCGGCTTTCCCCTTGCCGATCCCAACCCAGCCATGACCGTCACCGACCACAACGAGCGCGCAGAAGTTGAAGCGCTTTCCACCTTTCACAACTTTTGCGACGCGATTGATGAATACGACTTTATCCTTCAGGCTTAACTCATCGGGATTGACTCGCACGCTCTTACCCCTCAGTCCTAAGTTCAGTTACGGTTCGTCAGGAGACCGCACCCTTCCTTGGCTCGCCTCGTCTCCAAATCCTATCTAGAATTCCAAGCCCCCTTCACGCGAGGCATCCGCAAGCGCCTTGATTCGGCCATGGTACATCCGGCCACCTCGATCAAAAACCACAGTGCTCACCTTCGCGACCTTGGCACGATCGGCGATCAGTTTCCCTACCGCCTTGGCCGCTTCAATTCCACCGGTCGACTTGAGGGACTTACGTAATGATTTGTCGAGTGACGACGCAGCCGCCAGGGTAGTGCCTCGAATATCGTCGATAATCTGGGCATAAATATGACTCGCGCTCCTGAATACGTTCAGGCGGGGCCGTTCTGTCGTCCCCAGAATCACACGCCTCACTCGCCGGCGCCGGCGTTCAAGTTGTCGAACTTTGTCTGCAGCATTCATGGCCAGTTCCTATTTCCCGGTCTTGCCTTCTTTCTTACGCAATGTCTCGCCCGCGTAGCGAACACCCTTTTGCTTATAGACATCCGGTGGTTTAATGGCCCGCAGATCAGCTGCCACCTGGCCCACCAACCGCTTATCAACTCCCTTGACGTTGATGAGCGTCTGCTTGTCCACTTTCACATCAATACCCGCGGGCACCTGATAGATCACTGGATTAATATAACCCACATTGAAACTTAATGTTCGACCCTGGATTTGCGTCTTGTAGCCCACTCCGGTGATTTCAAGCGAACGTTCGTACCCCTTGGTGACCCCGTGGATCATGTTGCTCAATTCCGCACGGGTCAGCCCGTGCAGCGCCCGCAATTTACGATCGTCACTCGAACGGCCGACAACGACTTGGCCATTATTGACGGCAACGTCTACCCCTTGCACAAGCAACCAATCCAGCTTGCCTAATGGGCCTTTGACGGACACGGTTGACCCGGCAATTTTGACTTCTACTCCACCCGGAATTGCAATCGGCTTTTTTCCAATGCGGGACATGGCCTGTTATATCCTTCACTCGAGATCGAAATGACTCATCTACCTACCATACCGAGCAGAGCACCTCACCACCAAGACGACTCTTACGGGACTCCTGGTCGGTCATAATTCCTTTTGATGTTGAAAGGATGGACACACCGATCCCATTGCGGACCTTCTTAATATCCTGACTGCCGACATAGACTCGGCGTCCTGGCTTGCTGACACGCTCCAGACCGGTGATCATCGGCTGCCCCTCGCCCACATATCGAAGACGCACTGTAAGAATGGGGTGCCCGTCATGAACTCCATCCTCGACTGCATCAACATAGCCTTCCTTCCGCAAAATCTCTAAAATGGCACGCTTCAGCTTTGAGGTAGGAACCGCAACCGTCTCAAAACGACGTTGCGCGCCATTCTTTAAACGAACAAGAAGATCGCCGATTGGATCGGTAACCATACTATATCCTTCTCTCCTCCATTGGCAGTCACCGGTATGAGCACACCAGCTACCAGCTAGATTTTCGCACCCCGGGAATCTCTCCGCGCAGGGTCATCATTCGAAAACAAATTCGGCACATCCGAAACCGACGGAGATATCCACGAACTCGGCCACAGACGCCACATCGATGATAGTCCCGTGTGGAGAACTTCTGTTTCGTTGCTGCCTTATTTCTCAGTGCCAATCGTGACACGCGCACTCCTTCCGTTCAAACAGACACCGTTGATTCACGTCGTTCTCACGCGCGAAACGGCATACCCAGATGCTTCAAAAGAGCTTTCCCTTCGTCGTTCGTCCTGGCCGTGGTGACGACCGTAATGTCCATCCCGTGGATAGAGGCTACTTCATCGTACTTGATTTCAGGGAAGATGAGCTGCTCTTTTAAACCAAGAGTGTAGTTCCCGCGACCATCAAAAGCCTTCGGAGAAACACCGCGAAAGTCTCGGATTCGAGGGAGCGCCAACGTGACCAGCCGATCGAAAAACTCATACATCCGCCGGCTACGGAGCGTCACCTTTGCACCGATGGGAAGTCCTTGCCTGAGTTTAAATCCAGCGATGGCTTTCTTGGCTCGAGTGATGACCGGCTTCTGACCAGTGATCATTCCCAATTCTGCCACCGCACCCTCCAAGAGCTTCACATTCTGAATCGCCTCACCCATTCCGACGTTCAACACGACACGCTCAAGCTTAGGGACCTGCATCACGTTCTTGTACCCAAACTCCTTCATGAGCGCCGGGACTACCTGTTGCTCATACATGTCGCGAAGTCGCGGTCGAAACTTGGATTCCTCGCTTCCTTGGTCCAATTGCGGGGCCGCTTCCTTCTTTGAGGATTTTCGCTCAGACGGTTTGCTGGGTCTGGTTTTCGGTTCCTTGGCCATGACGTAACCTATTCCACGGTCTCGTTGGATTTCTTGCTGAAGCGCACTCGTCGCCCGTCTTCCAAAACCCGAATTCCTATCCGGGTAGGCTTCTGTGTGACCGGACAGAAAAACATGACGTTAGAAATCTGAAGAGGCGCCTCTCGCTCGAGGATCCCCCCCTGCTTAGCCTTCTGATTCGGCTTTGTGTGTCGCTTGATGATATTCAGCTTTTCTACAACTACCTTCCCTGCACGCAGGTCGATTGATAGAACCTTCCCTGTCTTGCCTCGTTCACGCCCAGAAACCACGACGACTGTATCCCCTTTTCGGATTCTGCTCTTTTGGAGTGCTTCCACGATGCCCCTCGTTCGTTCTGCCCTACAAAACTTCAGGTGCCAAAGAAATGATCTTCATGAATTTCTTCCAGCGGAGCTCGCGGGCAACGGGACCGAATATACGCGTTCCAATCGGCTCCCCATCTTTGTTGATTAAAACGCATGCGTTTCGATCAAACTTAATATAGGACCCATCCTCACGACGAACCTCCTTCGTGGTTCGGACAATGACGGCCCGACTCACATCCCCCTTCTTTACGCTGGCCTGTGGGATCGCCTCCTTGACAGCCACCACCACGACATCGCCCAGCGAGGCATAGCGTCGTCTCGTCCCCCCAAAAACATGAAAACACATGGCCTGTTTTGCTCCAGAATTATCGGCCACATCCATATATGTATAGTTCTGAATCATCGCTATATTATTCCTACACGCAACAAAAAACGGAGGACCACAACAAATGCCGCTTCCTATTTTTCAGGTTGACCTTTTTCCATAACTTGAACAACGCGCCAGTTCTTTTCCTTGCTCAGAGGCCGAGTCTGAACGAGCTTGACACGATCTCCCACTTTACACATGCCGCTTTCATCGTGGGCTTTCAGCCTTGTCACCCGCCTGAGGACCTTCTTATAGACCGGATGAATGACAGACCGCGAAACCACGACGACGACCGTCTTTTGCATCCTATTACTGACGACGTCGCCATACCAATGACGACGCTTTACCACCTCAGCCATAGCATCCTTTACCTTTTAGCCCCTTCTCGGGCCTTCACTTGCTGGAAAACAGTTTTCACCCGCGCAATATCCCGCTTGGTTTTCCGGATTTGCATGGGATTCTCGAGACGCCCGGAGCCGAACTGAAAGCGTAGATTGAACAGCTCTTGCACGAGCTGTTTTTCTTTGTCTACAAGTTCAACTGCCCCCAGCTGCTGGAGTTCTTTGACGTCCAACGCCATATCCCCTGCTCCTCTTTAGATCCTCAAAAACTTACCCAAACTCGCCGCGAACGACCAACTTCGTGGCAATAGGCAACTTGTGCGAAGCAAGGCGAAACGCCTCTCGAGCAGTTTCTGGAGTGACTCCGTCCATCTCGTAGAGAATCCTCCCTGGCTTCACCACGGCCACCCAGTATTCAGGATTGCCTTTCCCCTTACCCATTCGAGTCTCTGCCGGTTTCTTGGTGATAGGCTTGTCGGGGAAAATACGAGTCCACACTTGCCCGCCCCGCTTCACGTGCCGAGTAATAGCAATACGTGCGGCCTCAATTTGCCGGCTGGTGACCCATCCCGGTTCCAATGCCTTCAGACCAAACTCCCCCAGGGTAATCTGTCCCCCCCGATAGGCCTTTCCCGTCATCCGGCCTTTCTGCATCTTTCTGAATTTGACTTTCTTAGGCGCTAACACAGCTCGATCTCCTCACCCAAACCGTCGATCTAAAGATGATTCAGCCTTGATAGGCTGGACGGGAAGAAGCTCTCCTTTGTAAATCCAGGTCTTCACCCCAATCTGCCCCATCGTCGTGTGCGCTTCGGCGAAACCATAATCTATTTCAGCACGGAGCGTATGCAGCGGCACACGTCCTTCTCGATACCACTCCGTCCTAGCGATTTCGGCACCACCCAGGCGACCAGCCACCATGATCTTGATACCCTGAGCACCAAGCCTCAGGGCGGACTGAACACTGCGCTTCATGGCTCTCCGAAAGGCTACGCGCTTCTCAAGCTGAGTTGCGACATTTTCGCTAACCAGCTGAGCATCAAGCTCAGGCTTCTTGATTTCCTTGACCGTGATGTAGACTTGTCCCCCATACTGCTTTTCAAGGTCGGCCTTCAACTTATCGACTTCAGCCCCCTTGCGCCCGATGATGATGCCGGGTCGAGCCGTATGAATGATCACCCTGGTTTGATCGCCAGAGCGTTCAATTTCGACTTTCGATACACCGGCATGATACAGCCGTGCTTTAACCATTCTTCTAATCTTGACGTCCTGATGGAGCAGTTTGGCGTAATCTTTTCCGGCATACCAGCGAGAACTCCAGGTATAGTTGTAGCCAAGTCGATAGCCGATTGGATGTGTTTTTTGACCCATGCCTTGTATGCCTCAATAGAAAGAAATGAGCTATTTCCTCTTGCCCTGAGTTTCCGGTGCCGTCACGACGACGGTAATGTGACTCGTGCGCTTTTGAATTGCATTGGCCCGGCCCATCGACCTGGCACGTACACGCTTATACGTTGGACCGCAATCAACGAAGGCCTTGGAGATGACCATCGATTCGCTATCGCCCATCTCCTTCAGCTCGGCATTGGCCACAGCGGAACGAACGATTTTTTCGACCACCCGCGCAGCATGACGAGGGGTGTGCTTCAGGATGGCTAGTGCCATTGGCACTTGCCTCCCGCGAATCATATCGATCACCGGCCTGGCCTTCCGAGGCGCAACACGAACAAATTTCAGAACCGCATGTGCTTCAGTCATCTTCAAACCCTGTTACCGATCAGCTCCCCGCAATCAATGAACGTCGCTATGCACCACACATTGGCGATGAGCCAATACATTGACCTTTCTACTTAAGAGCGACAGCTTTTTCCGTCTTGGCCTGGCCATGTCCCTTGAAAAACCGAGTTGGCGAAAACTCGCCGAGTTTATGACCGACCATGTTCTCGGTCACGAACACCGGAATGAACTTCTTACCGTTATGAACGGCGAAGGTATGGCCGATCATGTCGGGAACGACCGTCGACCGTCGAGACCACGTTTTGATCAACTTACGGTCCTTGGTCTCATTCATCTGCTCAACCTTCTTGAGAAGATGACCGTCGACAAACGCCCCTTTACTTACCGATCTAGGCATTGCGAACTCCTGACTTACGTCGAGCAATAATGAACTTGTCCGTCTTCTTGTTCTGCCTGGTTTTGTAGCCCTTGGTCGGAAGACCCCATGGAGATACTGGGTGCGGGTTCCCTTGGCCAGACTTTCCTTCGCCACCTCCGTGAGGATGGTCGACAGGGTTCATCACGACCCCTCGCACATGTGGCCTTTTCCCTTTCCAACGACTCCGCCCAGCCTTCCCAACGCTGACGTTCTCATGATCGACGTTCCCGACTTGTCCGACAGTCGCTATGCACATTCCTAAAATTCTACGCATTTCTCCAGACTTTAGACGCACCTGCACATAATCGCCATCCCGCCCCATGACCTGCGCGAACCCGCCAGCACTTCGAATCAACTGCCCTCCCTTTCCGGCCTTCAATTCAAGATTGTGGATGGTCGTACCAAGAGGCATATTGACCAATGGCAGTGCATTCCCTGGTCGGATCTCCGCCTGTGGACCGGATTGTACTTCATCATTCACGCTCAGCCCGACAGGAGCCAAGATATACCGCTTCTCACCGTCCCGATACTTCAAGAGCGCGATTCTTGCAGATCGATTCGGATCGTACTCAATCGCTTCAACCCGCGCAGAAACTCCAACTTTATCGCGCAAGAAATCGATTGTGCGATAGAGTCGCTTGTGCCCTCCACCACGAAACCGAACGGTCATCCGACCATCGTTATTCCGCCCTCCACTCCGAAGATGAAAGGCGGTCAACGACTTCTCTGGCTTCTTGTCGGCTAACTCCTCGGTCACCACGGCCGTCATGCCTCGGCGACCTGGAGACGTTGGACGATATGATTTCAGTCCCATGATGATGCTCCCACCTTCCAAACTTCACGAACGGGCAGACTATTCAACCCCACTAGGCGCTTTCGTACATTTCCAACTTCTCCCCTTGCTTAAGGGTCACCAGCGCCTTCTTCCAATCGGAGCGCCTACCCGAGAACCGGCCGAGTCGCTTGACTTTCCCACGGACATTCATGATGTTAACTTTATCAACCTTGACCTTTAACAGCGCCTCGACGGCCAGCCTGACTTGAATGCGATTCGCGTCAGGGTGAACCACGAAACCCACCGTATTCGCTTTTTCACGAAGCCCGGTAATCTTCTCCGTCAATAACGGCCGAATCAAGACCCTGTGGCTATCAACTTTCATGACCACACCTCGCTCACAGGACCAAGCTCTCGCTCGGCGATCATGATCACGTGAGCGCGAACAACATCGTACACGTTCAACTGATCAGCACTGAGCACTTTCACGGCAGGCAAATTACCTGCCGCCTTCAGGATGTCAGACTGCTCTTTCCCGACGATCACCAGCGTATGATCACCCCCGGCGAATTGCTTTAACGCTTGCGCTAAGAATTTCGTTCGAGGCTGCTGCAGAGAAAGATCCGACACGACAAACAATTTACTCTCTGCCACTTTAGCGGATAAGGCACTTTGCAGCGCCATACGATACTTTTTCTTCGGCATAGAATAGGCATAACTTCGAGGCTTCGGCCCAAAAACACTCCCACCATGGCGCCAGACGGGAGAGCGGAGAGACCCAGCCCTTGCACGTCCGGTATGCTTTTGCTTCCATGGCTTTTTACCAGACCCGCTCACTTCACCGCGCCGCAACGTAGACGCCGTTCCCCTTCGCTCACAGGCGCGTTGCATGACAACCGCTTCATGCACCAACGCCGCACGAGAGTCACAACCGAATACCTGCGGAGATAAATCGACTGTTCCCACCTTCTTTTTCTGTAAGTCAACTAGATCGATAGTAGGCATACTAGCTCTTCTTTGACTTTCGCACGACAACGACCCCATTAGCGGCCCCGGGAACGGCCCCGCGGACAAAGAGGAGATTTTCTTCGGATCGCGACTCAATGACTTTCAATCGCTGGACCGTGACCCGTTCCGATCCCATGTGGCCTGGCAGGGTCTTCCCTTTCCACACGCGAGAAGGAAACGAACTCGCACCGATAGAACCGGGCGCCCGATGAAACATGGACCCATGCGACTCCGGACCACCTGCATAGTGATGACGCTTCACGACACCCTGAAATCCCTTACCTTTCGACACGCCGATCACATCGACCCAGTCGCCCTTCTTGAACATGCCCACCGTGACTAATTGGCCGACCGTCGCCTCTCCGTCTTTCTTAAATTCGCGCAACACACGACTGGGAGGCGCTTGATTTTTCTTCAGATGGCCTAGTTCCGACTTCGAAAGCTTGCGCTCTTTGACTTCACCAAATGATAGCTGAACCGCTTCGTACTGATCCCGCTCCTTAGTCCTCACCGTCACGACGCGGCACGGACCCGCCTCAATCACCGTTACCGGGGTCAAACGACTCTCATCGAAGACTTGAGTCATTCCCAACTTTTTTCCAATCAGTCCGTTTGTCATATTCGTCCAGTACCAAACGTTACGTCCCGTCTACTAAGTTCTCAAACTTAGCACTCAAGACTCATAACTTTATCTCTACATCCACCCCCGCCGCCAGATTCAGTTTCATCAACGAATCCATAGTCTCAGGCGTGGGCTCCATAATGTCGAGCAAGCGCTTGTGTGTACGCATCTCAAATTGCTCACGAGACTTCTTATCGGCGTGCGTCGACCGCTGCACTGTGATCTTTTCAATTCTAGTGGGAAGTGGAATTGGACCCACCACCTTGGCTCCGCTGCGCCGAACAGTCTCAACAATTTCCGCGACCGACTGATCCAGCACTCGGTAGTCAAAGCCCCTCAATCTGATTCTGATCCGCTGATCGACTTTCACGTCATTAACTCCTAGACTGTCAAGCGAGCCATATCCCTCTTACGCCAGAATTTCCGTCACGACGCCCGAGCCGACCGTCTTGCCGCCCTCGCGCACGGCAAACCGCAACCCCTGATCCATCGCGATCGGACTGATCAACTCCGCCGTCACACTCACGTTGTCCCCCGGCATCACCATCTCCACCC
>JARFPM010000055.1 GCA_030444405.1 Nitrospira sp. | reverse complement strand
CCGAGAGCGGTGCTGAATGGCATCGCGTACGATGCTGCCAGCAATCGCCTCTTCGTGACAGGGAAATGGTGGCCCACGGTGTTCGAGATTCAGGTACACCCGCGCATACTGCCGTAGCAGCGGCCGTGGACGGTCCCTTGACCGCTTGAAGCCGAAAGGGGTCAGACCCCTTTGCAATCCACTGTTTGCGAGTTGAGGTCTCTTGACCGCGAAGGTGCTGTCCGATATCTCGGTGGAGCTGGCGCTTGAGATAGGGCTGTCGAAAAGGCTGCGACTATCATAGGCTACTCGGGCGCCTTGGTCTCTCCCGCGAGCCTACAGGCACCAGAGGCTCCATCAGATGCAGTCCAAGATCCAGTTCTCGAAAAAGCTATTTGGACAAGAGTGGGTCCGACCCCCCAAATTGTTCACGATTTAGGTACCCGTTGCTTTGTGATCCACCATCTTTCGCCCGATGACCTCATGCACCCCGCCGGCCACCAGATGCTGAATGAGATTGTAGAAGATGATTGGCACCATGACACGGGGATAGGCGGCGAGCACGAGCGACGCCAAGACCAGCCCTGTCCCGTTATTATTCATTCCCAATCCATACATGAGGGAGACCCGTTCGGCATCATCGACCTTGAACAGTCGACTCAATCCATAGCCAGCGGAAAAGGCCGTGAGACAGAGGCCCGTCGTGATGGCCAACGTCACCACCAAGAAGTCATAATCTCGGTCGGCGACTGCCTGAGGAAGCGACACCGATCCGTTCGAGTAGTTCAACAGCAACAGAACAACGGCATTGATCAGTTTGATGAACGGCATGAGGGCCGTCAGTTGGGCTTCAGGCGCCACGAAACGCACCGTAAGGCCCAACAGGGAAGGCAACACGATCCAGAGACCCAGGAACGCCCCCGATCCGTACGCGGCGAGGGTGTGGATGACCGTCTCATATTCCTCTGTGGCCATCTCCCCGAACGTATAGAGAGCTACAGGCGTCAGGACTGGACTAAGTAAGGTCGAGGCGAGGACTAATCCCAAGCTTAGCGCCAGATTTCCATTGGAGTTCTGGGCCCAGGCGGTTGAGGCCCCGGCAATCGGCATGGCGGCCACCAAGGCCAGCCCGACGAGGATGTGTTGGGCTTCCTCCGGCTCATACCACAACCGCATGATGATGGTGACCAAAAAGATATAGGCCATGGGAATGATGAGATTGGCAGTGAGCCCCGCTAGCAGGACCCCTGTTTTCTGGGCCAGCGATCTGAGGTGCGAGGTCTTGACCCCCAACCCCGCATTGAACATCAAAGTCGCCAGCAAAAGCAGGAGTAAGGAGATAGGGAGCTTCTCCTGGAAGATTTGGAGATCACCCAAAGTAAGGTTGCGAATCCATAGGCCGGCTGTGGGCCACATGACGGAGATGGTGTATGCGCCGATCAAAAACCAAAGCAGGTGATGATGGATGAACTGGGACAAGGAGCGAAACGTGACTTTGCGGCTATCCATAGTTAGAGGAGCAAAGAGGTCAGATCCCGTAACTTTGTTCTTCTCTTGGCAGGCCTCCTGGGCCCATCCCGGACGCCTTCCTAGCCCGCATTATTCATGAACGCTTCTACTGCAACCGCCGATACGCCGCTGCGACAAGCCTGGCCGTGGTTGTCTCGCGGCCAGGCCGGCAGGCTCGCCCCTCGTGACCTCGACATACTGTTTCAAGTATGCCTCGGTCTCTCAGGGCTCCGCGTGCCCGTCTCGCATGGCGTCTTGGCGGTTTCGTCACGAACCATCATGAATAATGCGCGCTAGAGGTCGTTTCTTGTCTCACCGAACCCGAGAGTGACAAAGCGTCCTGGATCCACCCCGGCGTTGGTACGCGCTTCCGCGAGGTCCCTGAGCGGTTGTTCAATTCCTTCATCAGTCAGGTTCGCAAAGGTGCCGAAATGGATACCGATACTCACTTTGGCATTGAGGAGCCGATGCGCTTCCACCGCTTCTGCCGGGTTCATGTGGGCGGCCTTCATAAACCATCGTGGTTCATAGCCTCCGATGGGCAACAGAGCGACCCGAAATTCTTTGAAGTGCGCTCGTAGTTGCGCATGATGGGGACCGACCGCCGTATCACCTGAGAAATAGGCATGGCCCGCAGGCGACGCAATGACAAATCCGCCCCAGAGGCTTTTTTGCTTGTCGAACAGACCACGACCCGAAAAGTGCTGGGTGGGCGTGAACACGATGTCGAGAGCCTGATGCCGAAACGACTCCCACCAATCTAACTCCTGAATCGTTGCCAGGCCGGCCTCTTGTAACGCAGGGGTATTCCCCAGCCCCGTCACGACAATCGGAGAACATTTTTCAGACAGCAATTTGAGGGTTTCGATGTCCAGATGATCATAGTGGTTGTGACTGATCAAGACGAGATCGATCGGAGGGAGATCGTCTAATCTCACGCCAGGGCGCCGCACCCGTTTGGGACCAAGGATGGTCAGGGGGCTCGCTCGGTGATTCCAGATGGGGTCGGTCAGGATATTGACCCCCTGATACTGAATCAACACCGTACTGTGATTAATAAAGGTTACGGAGAGTCGGCCTCCCGTAACCCGTTGTTCTGGAACATGTAGCGGCTCGCTTGCGATCCAACCAGGCCATTGAGACCCGCCAAAGAAGAGCTTCCATTTCAAGAAGTCCATTAATCCGTGCCCCAGAAATGGCGCCTGGTTATAAAACCGGTGCCCATCAAAGTTTGTTTGTCGAACCTCTGTGGCGGAACAATCAAGCAATCTGTCGGACGAGACGGTCAAAAGACCGGCTACATAGCTGACCCCTCTCATCTCCGCCCAAGGTTGATTCATCGACACGAACGGTTCACGCTTTTACGGGCACGGGCCGCTTACATTTGCCAACAATACGCACTCGTTTTGAACAAGAGCACGAGCAGATTACGTCATGGTCAGCACCACTCGACAACGGGCCTTTCCGCTCAACATACGGTCGTAGGCTGCCGCGGCCTGGTCTAGCGAGAACGTCTCCACAATCGGACGGATGCCGGTCAGCGCGCAAAAGTTGAGGGCATCCTCGGAATCCCGCGCTGTGCCTGACGGCCACCCCTGAATCGTCCGGCGCGCGCCGATCAGTTGAATGGGCGTCACGGTCATGGGATCAGTCGACGCTCCCAGGACAATAAGCTTGCCGCCGACCCCCAAACCATCGACCATGTCGGACATCGCTTTGCCGCTCGGTGCCGTCGCCAGAATCACGGCTGCTCCGCCGAGGCTTGCCAGTTCCTTCGCTGGATCAGTCGTTTCGGCATCGAGGTAGCGCTCAGCTCCTAGCTTCAAGGCAAGCGCGGCCTTGTCCTGGCCTCGCCCGATGGCCACTGTGTGAAAGCCCATCTTGTTGGCAAACTGCACACCGAGATGGCCGAGACCGCCCACCCCCTGAACGGCAACCAGATCACCGGCCTTGGCTCCGCTGTGACGCAAGCTGTTGAACGTGGTAATCCCGGCGCAGAGAATCGGCGCGGCTTCCGTTGGCGTCAGCGCATCAGGAATTGCCGCCAGCGCCTCGGTGCGGGCAATCAAGTACTCCGCATACCCACCATCCTCATGGAAACCGGTCACGATGAACTGCCGGCAGCCGAAAAAATCGCCTCGGTGACACGGGGCACACCGGCCGCAATGACCCCCATGCCACCCCACGCCGACACGCTGGCCTTTCTCCCACGCCACCACTCCGGCACCCACCGCATCGATCACGCCCGCCACCTCATGACCCGTAACGCGCGGGTACTGGAGTCCCGGCCAATAGCCTTCTTTGACGAACATGTCACTGTGGCAAATCCCACAGGCTTGGACTCTAATGCGAACGGTGTTCGGCTTGGGTTCCGGCACCGGACCGTGGACCATCTGAAATGGACCTCCCGGCGCAGTAATCTGCACGGCCGTCATGTCTGTCATCAAATCCTCCTTGGCTAGCAACTCATCGACCTTCTCTCGCAAAACTTGTGCGCCCCGCGTCAGCACCTAACGTACTGAATAAGGTCTCATCAAATCCAGACTTCGGCCCTATGATCCTCAGCGTATTGGGTCTCCCGGTACCCGGCCGATGATATGAACCCTCGGACCGCGCGGGAGGGGGATCAACTTGTCATCCTCCGCCCCGCCGGCGAGCAACGTCCGACAGTCCCACTCGACGGTCACATCGCTGGGATACCGGATGTTGCAGGGCCCACGGGGTGTTACTGTTAGTTCCGAGTGAGAACTGGTAGGAACAAGAACAAAGATGGTGAGCAGGCTGTTCCAAACCAACCACGACAACGCAGTGGACATGATCGACGTCAGTGTACCCGGCCGGGCCTGAAAGAGGAAAGCACGTTACGGGCTGGTTACACAAACTGCCGGCTACGACCGATATCGCTAAGCTCTTGCTTTCATATACCCGAATAACACATCCCGTCGGGTCAAAATCTCCACCAGCCTAGTAGAAGATTTCGAGGCTCAGACCCCGTTCATTCCGAGCCAGCTTAATCGGACCACATCCTCCGCTCATCTACGCTGCTTCCTTGCATTCAACTCCCCGATTCCGTAAACGATCAGACCCGGAATGATAAACAGCCCCACACTGAACATGACCCCAAAGGTGGGAAGTCCCCCTGGTGTCGGACTGCTATACATTCCAAGGACAATATTCGCTGCCCCTAGGAGAGCCCAGATCACTCCCACAATCTTCAGTATCTTAACCATAGCCATTGGCTGACCTCACCTGTTTGGCTCGTTCATTTCGCGGGTGAGAACAAAGCAACTGCCCTGCTTTGCTCTGTCCTTCGTTTGCAAAAGACCTGGACTGCCGCATGAACGATTCCCGTTTCATGAGCGCCGCTGAACTCGCCGCTACGGTGCCGTCTTCCAGGTACCTTCCGCCCAGACATCGTTGTGTTGCTGAGGGTCTGTCTCTAGTTGTTGCAGAAGGACAAATCGGCAGCCGCTCTGTTAATACAAGTGCTCGGATTTGTGTTCCATCAGCATGGCCAGGTGCGCATCAGGGCTCTTGCCGAAAACCGTGACCGGCACGAAGATCTGGCCCTCCTGCCCGCGAAAGACCTCACCCACCTGGACTTTCGGATTGGATGGGTGTGGCTCGTCATGAATCACAACCATGAACCGCTGGAGCGACGCGAGTTCGTGGGCATCGAGTTCGGCTCGCAAGCGGTGATGCTGATTCATCTGCACTCCTATCCTCCCTCCTGAAACATCAAGCGGCACGGTATTGAATCAACGCGTCACTGACCCACTTATTCAATGAGCCAATCGTCCCGCGAGATACGTTTCATCCTTCACGTGATCACGACCAATACTGCGATGCCTTCATATAGCCATACAAAAGATCACGCCGGGCCAGAATCCCCACAAGTTTATTGTTCCGAACTACCGGGACTCGGGTCAAATAGCGATCCTGGAACAGATCGGCTACTTGGGCGAGTGTTTGATCTTCTGTCACGGTCACGGGATGCGTGGACATGATTTCCGTGGCAAGAATCTTCCGGAGATCGCGTCCGTCGAGCATGGCCTGCAGGAGATCGTATTCTGTCACGATCCCGACCAACGTGCCGTCCTCTTCCACGACCGGAAGACTCCCGAAGTTGCGATGCGTCATCATGTGTGCAATGGTCGAGGCATCGGTGCGCGACGTGCATCTGGTGACCGCGTCTTGCATCAGCTGCCCGACCGTTAAGACCTTTGGATCGCCGGTTTTCATGAAGAATTCTGTTTGTCTCATATGTTCCTCACTGTTCTCGTTTTCCATCCGGTGGCAAGATAGGTTCGCAAGACATCGCGTCTCGCGATAATTCCGATCAGTTTATCCTTGGCATCCACGACGGGAACACGAACGAGATCGCTTGCGCGCAGCACATGGACCAACGTTCCGAGCGTCGTTTCAGGTCGGACTGAATAGGGGTTGGAGGTCATGATGTCCTTTGCCGAAACAGCACCCAGATGGTGACCATCATCGACGGCTGCCAGTAAGTCGTGCTCGCTGACGATGCCGGTCAGTCTCCGCCCATTTTCCACGACCGGCACGGCACCGAACCCCTCGATCATCAGCGACGCGATCACGTCCCCCTTCGTCCTCAGACGGACATATTGCACTTCTTTCTCCATAACCTGGCTGACAGTCATGGAATCAAAGTCTTTGACTTTGACTACCTTGGCCCTCTTCGCCTTTTTCGTCTTGTTCATCGCCCCTCCTTAGACGCAGCTATGCTACAGAACTCTTCCTTTCACCGGCCGCCTGCGATGCGACTCCCAATCCATCCTTGAGACAATTTGCTCAACATCCAGCCAACCTGCCAATCACTTTGGAGCCAGCTCAACTGACGCCAATCACCACAGTGCCGTCACCGCCTCTGCTGCAAAACGCCGCAACGTTCCGCTTGGTCAAAACCGTGGTTCCATTCATAACTTATTGGGAAATGGTCGATTCTTCGTCAATGTCTGTCCCTATCACAGGCACATCAGATGCAGGTCTAATACCCGGAATGAACTCTCTGAACAAGTGAAAGGAAACAGATCATGCGGATTCTCTGTGCAGTTGATGGGTCGGAACACTCGCAGTGGGGAGTCCAGGCACTCGAAGCCCTTGCGAGCCGAGAGCCTGAACAAGTGGCGCTCCTGCACGTAGTCGACAAGCCGGCTCTCCAAGCACTCGCCGGGAAGAATCCCGTCCGGGAGCGCCAAGTTCTGGCGGCCATGGAAAAGGCAGGAGGTGGTCTGCTCCGGGATGCGGCGCGATCGGCTCACGTCGCCCTTGGTCAAGCAGCCACGGCACCGCGCTCAACCATTCAAACCATCTTGGCTCATGGCCCACTGGCGAAGACCATCGCCAGAGAAGCGCGTCGCTTGAAGGCGGACCTGATTATCATGGGATCGCGCGGACTCAGCGATATTAAAGGGTTCTTACTGGGAAGTATTTCCCGCCAAGTTGCCTCGATGGCTCCCTGTTCTGTGTGGATCGTGAAACAACCGACGCACAAACTTCTCCATGTCACCCTGGCCGTCGACGACTCCAAACCGTCACGGGCCGCCGCGAAGTTTCTGCGATCCTACCTTCTTCCGGAGACCGCCACCGTCACGATTCTCTCTTCAGTGGAGAGCCCCGTCACGGATTTTGCCGCCCGCTACTTATCCGAATCGCAACTGGCCGAATTGACTAAGCCGGTCATGGAGCGGGCCGCCGCGTTCGTCAACAGTGTACGGAACGCGTTCATTAAGGATGGCTTTCTGGTCGTGACGCAGGTCCAGATGGACCACGTCATCGAAGCCATCGTCAAACACATAGAAGCCAATCGCGACGAGCTCTTGGTCATCGGATCTCGCGATTTGACGAAGAGCGAGCGGCTCCATCTGGGGAGCGTGTCCGAAAGCCTGCTGAGACATGCTCCCTGTTCGGTGCTCATCGTGCGAGGCGCCCGTGCCTGATCTCGACGGGCCACACCTCCACCAGCTGACAATGAGTGAAATCTTCACGCATCTGGGAACCAGAGAGGGCGGCTTGTCTCCTGAAGAGGCGCAGCAGCGGCTCAGTCGGTATGGCCCCAATGTTCTCAAGGAGCTGGGGCACTATTCATTGATTCGAGGGTTCCTCCACCAGTTCACCCACTTCCTGGCCATTTTGCTCTGGGTCGCCGCCGCCCTCGCGTTCACGGCAGAATTCATGAAACCCGGCGAAGGGATGGCCACGCTTGGCTGGGCGATCCTCGGTGTGATCGTCATCAACGCCATCTTTGCCTTCTTTCAGGAATACAAAGCGGAGCGCGCGGTGCATGCCCTCCATCGCCTCCTCCCTGCCAGAGCGTGGGTACTGCGAAGCAACCAACCACACGATGTGTCGCGGAGCGAGATCGTACCGGGTGACGTGCTCCTGATTGAGGAAGGAGAACAAATCCCTGCCGACGCCCGGCTCATCGAAGCGACCGACATGCGGGTTGACGTTTCCTCTCTCACGGGTGAGTCCAGACCGAAGCGGCGAACAGCGGAGCCGGTGGCCGATGGACATCTCCTGGACATTCCCAATCTCGTCTTTGCCGGCACCCCCGTGCTCTCCGGCAGAGGTCGGGCGGTGGTATTCGCCACGGGCATGCAGACGGAATTCGGCAAGATCGCCCGCCTCTCCACGGGGGTGGAGACAGGCCTCAGCCCTCTGCAGAAAGAAATCGTGAAGGTCACCCACGTGGTCGCGCTGCTGTCGCTCGCGATGGGTGGAACCTTTTTCGCCATCGGCATCTCCATGGGCTTGGGTTTCTGGATCAGCGCGATCTTTGGGATCGGCATCATCGTGGCCAACGTGCCGGAAGGACTGCTCCCCACGGTGACGCTGGCCTTGGCCCTGGGCAGCCAACGCATGGCCAAACGCCACGCGCTCATTAAGCAGCTGACATTCGTGGAAACCTTGGGCTGCACCACCGTTATCTGCACGGATAAGACGGGGACGCTGACCGAGAACCGGATGCGCGTGGCTCGTTTCTACATGGACCATCTCGAAATCGAGGTACAGGAAGGCTGTTTGGTGATCGCCGGACGCGTGACCAGCGCAATCGAGGCCGAGGAGTATGCGCCGCTCTTCGACGCGATCATCCACTGCCACAATGCCAAGCGCGTGCGGAAAACCGGCGGCCGTCCCATCGTGACAGGGGATCCGACCGAAGCGGCCCTGGTTGAGTTCGCACTGGGTCACGGACTTCTCCACCATGACCCGTTGCCCCGGATGGGCGAGCTCCCGTTCGACGCGGACCGCAAGCGCATGACCACCCTCCATTGGCGTGAGGGCCAACTCGTGGCTTTCGTGAAGGGAGCACCGGAATCGCTGATGCCTCTCTGCAATCAGATACGCCACCAGGGTGTTCGCTCGCCGATGAGTCAGGAAGACCGCCAGCGGATCATGGCACAAAGCCGTACCTTTGCGCACCAAGCCTATCGGGTCCTGGCTGTGGCCATGCGTGACATTGAGCAGGGTATCGAGAAGCTGGACATCGAACAGGTGGAACAGAACCTGACCTTCCTCGGCCTGGTAGCCATGATAGACCCTCCGCGCCACGAAGTACCGGAAGCCATCGCCCGCTGCCGCCAAGCCGGCGTCCGCGCCATCATGATCACCGGCGACCATCCGCTCACGGCCCTGGCCATCGCCCGCCAGATCGGGCTGGCGCCGAAAGAGACCCCCACCGTGCCGGACGGATACTGTCCCGTGATCGAAGGGCACCAGGTCGAAACGATGAGCGAAGAAGCGCTGCGTCGGCTCCTCACGCCCACCAATCCCGGCGAGCCCGAGCCGGTCTTTGCGCGCATGGCACCCCGGCACAAGATGCAGATCGTATCCACACTCAAAGAGATGGGCGAAGTGGTCGCAGTCACCGGCGACGGTGTCAACGACGCGCCGGCCATCAAGAAAGCCGATATCGGTATTGCGATGGGCATCGCCGGAAGCGAC
This sequence comes from Nitrospira sp., assembly GCA_030444405.1. Lineage (GTDB taxonomy): Bacteria > Nitrospirota > Nitrospiria > Nitrospirales > Nitrospiraceae > Nitrospira_D. The sequence goes on along the minus strand of JARFPM010000055.1, from coordinate 10,175 downwards.
GTGGCGAAAGAGACGGCGGACATGATCTTGCTCGACGACAACTTTGCAACCATCGTCAACGCCATTGAAGAAGGTCGTGCCGTCTACGCCAACATCCGCAAATTCTCCACGTACGTGCTGGCGAGCAACGTGCCTGAAGTCGTCCCGTATCTGGCGTTCGGCTTGTTCGGAATTCCACTCGCTCTCACGGTCCCGCAAATCCTCGCAGTGGATCTAGGGACCGACATGGTTCCGGCCTTGGCCCTGGGTGCCGAAAATCCCGACGCCGAGATGATGGCAAGACCGCCGCGCCCGCGCACGGAACGGTTGATGAATCTTCCGCTTCTCCTGCGCGCCTATGTCTTTTTGGGCCTGATCGAAGCAGGGATCGCCATGGGTTCATTCTTTTTATTGCTCCTGACACAGGGATGGACCTGGGGCATGCCGCTCGACTGGTCCGATCCGCTCTACAAACAAGCAACCGCCGCCACCTTCGCCGCCATCGTCGTCGCCCAGGTGGCAAACGTGTTCGCCTGCCGCTCAGACCGTGTGTCGCTCGCCCGACTTGGCTGGTTCACTAATCCATTGCTCCTCTGGGGAATCGCGATCGAACTCGTCGTCCTGGTATTGATCCTCTATACCCCCTGGGGCAACGCGATCTTCGGAACCAGTCCTTTGCCTCTCTGGATCTTCGGACCACTCGTGCTCGGGGCCCTGGCACTCTTGTTGGCAGAGGAGGGCCGGAAGTTCATCGTAAACCGATACCATCGCAGAATTCATACTGACACCCGAATCACCTAGGCAACGAGCACATCATGACCACTGATCCCCAAGAACCCAGACCCTCTGTTCCAGTGACAGAAGTGGTTCCGCATCACACCGCCACTCAACCACCGCATCGACATTCCGAGTCATTGCCTCAGCAGAGACTACCGGCTTCAGTGATCCCACTCCCTGCACGATTGAAGCGATCTCCTCTGCCCTGGCTGATCGGCATTGTGCTGGTAATGGTCATTGGCGGAGGGGGCATGTGGTACTGGTGGACTTCCGGAACTCCCCTGGTTCAGTACAAGACCGCCCTGGTCGACCGGGGTCCAATCACGGCAATCGTGACCGCGACCGGCACCGTCAATCCTGTGATCTCCGTCCAGGTCGGCAGCCAGGTTTCCGGCAAAGTGTCGCAACTCTTCGCCGATTTCAACTCCAAGGTCACGAAGGGACAGGTCCTGGCGCAGATCGACCAAAAGTCGTTCAAGGCCCGTTTAAGCCAAGCACGCGCCGCCATGAAGAGCGCCAAGGGGAACCTCGCGAAGGCCAAAGTGTTGGCCACACAACGCAAGCGGGAATTCGATCGCATGGCAGCACTGCGACCACAGGCGTTCGTCTCGCAAGCGGACGTCGATCTCGCTGAGACCAACTATCGAGACGCTGCGGCCAACGTCGAGGTCCTACAAGCACAGCTCGACCAGACTCAGGCGGCGCTGGCTTCGGCGGAATTGGACCTCGGCTACACCACGATCTATTCCCCAGTAGACGGGATTGTCGTGTCGCGCAACGTGGATGTCGGTCAAACCCTGGCCGCAGCCTTCCAGACGCCGCTCCTCTTCGTGATCGCCCAAGACCTGACCCGGATGCAGGTCAACGCAAACGTCAGTGAATCCGACATTGGCGGCGTCAAGGAAGGCACGGAAGCGAATTTCCGCGTCGACGCCTATCCGAAACAGTTCTTCGAGGGCGTCGTGACGCAAGTGCGCAACGCACCCATTAGTATTCAAAACGTCGTGACCTATGACGTGATCATCACCGTGAGCAATCCCGAGCTGAAGTTGAAGCCGGGTATGACGGCAAACGTGACAATCGTCACGGCGCGCAAGGAACATTCGCTGCGGGTGCCGAACGGCGCGCTGCGATTCAGGATGCCGAACGTCCCCATCGACAAGAAAGCGACGCGGCTCTGGGTGCTCGATCCGAACAACCAGCCACGTCAGGTTGATATCACGACCGGGATTGCCGACTCCCTCTCCACAGAAATTGTCGCTGGCGCCTTGAATGAAGGAGATCGTGTCATCGTCGGCATTGAGACAGAAGAAGAGCATGCCAAAAAGAAACTGCCGCCGGGATTCGAACCGAGTCGGGGAATGAGATGAAGAAGAGCTATCAGCGATCAGCTTTCACCTCTCAGCTCATCACCCAAGGTGACCTTCCAGGGGTGACGGCTGACGGCTGAAGGCTATTCTTATGTCTTTCTTCTGGCTCACCCTCCTTTCCGCCCTCCGTATTCTCCGCCGGAATCCCTTGCGGGCGGGGCTGACGATGCTCGGCATCATCATCGGAATCGGCGCGGTCGTCGCCATGGTCAGTCTGGGCCAGGGTGCGACGGCCTCCGTCCAGGCTGAAATCTCAAGCCTCGGAACCAACGTGCTGATTATTGTCCCGGGAGCAACCACGGTCGGCGGCGTCCGCGGGGGGCTCGGCTCCATATCGACCCTGACCGTCGAGGATGCAGAGGACATCGAGAAGAAAGTCGCAGGTGTCACGACCGCGATGTACGCGACTCGCTCGGTCCTTCAAGTGATCCGGGAAAATAAGAATTGGAGTACGATCGTCCTCGGAACGACTCCTGTCTTTCCCGATATTCGAAGTTGGCCCATCGCCGAAGGCAACTTCTTCACGCAGTCGGAAATGGATTCAGCGGCCAAAGTTGTCGTCTTGGGAAAAACCGTCGTCCAGAATCTGTTCGAGCCGGGGGAAGAAGTCGTCGGAAGCGAGATTCGTATCAGAAATGTCCCGCTCAGCGTCATCGGCGTCCTGGCACCGAAGGGGCAATCCATCACGGGCCAGGACCAGGATGACTTCGTCGTACTCCCCTTCTCAACCGCAGAACGTAAAGTCCTGGGGACGAAATTTTTAGGAACCGTCGGCATCATTCTGGTAGCGACCGAAACCAGGCACGACATCCCCGCCGCTGCGGACGACATCAAGGACCTGCTGCGAGCCAGACATCGGCTACACCAATCCGAAGAAGACGACTTCACGATCCGCACGATGGAGGACATCGCGAAGACGATCGCCGGTACGAGCCAGACCATGATGTTCATGTTGATGAGCATCGCCTCGATCTCGCTGATCGTCGGCGGCATCGGCATCATGAATATCCTGCTCGTATCGGTGACGGAGCGAACGAGAGAAATCGGATTGCGCATGGCAGTTGGCGCAAAGCGCACACACATCTTGCTGCAGTTTCTGATCGAAGCGATCATCATGACCGCAATCGGCGGGATGCTCGGTGTAGGAACGGGAATCGGCATTGCCCATCTGCTCACAGCGATGATCGGCTGGCCGACCATCATCAACACGGAAGCGGTCGTCGCCGCGTTTCTGTTCTCTCTCGTCGTCGGACTGTTTTTCGGACTCTATCCAGCGAACAAAGCCTCGAAGCTGAACCCGATCGAAGCGCTACGCTATGAATAATCGTGAGACGGCGTTCTGGAGTATACCGGCGGATGAACTCCTCGGCCTCCTTCAATCAAGACCTGAGGGGCTTCGTACCGAGGAGACACAAGAACGCCAAGCACGGTGCGCCTCTGTCCGGCTCAAGCCACACCAAGACATCCGCCCCTTGTTTGCCCTGCTCTCGCAATTTCGCAGTCCGATTATGCTCATCCTGCTGTTTGCAGCCACCGTGTCGCTGTTCATGGCGGATCGCACCGATGCGCTCATCATCCTGACCATTATTCTGATCAGCGCGCTGCTCGGGTTTTGGCAGGAGCACGGTGCCGCAAAGGCGGTTGCCGCATTGCTCTCACTCGTTCGGGTCAAGACCGAGGTTTGGCGGGATGGGCAACTCATCGAAGTGCCGATTGAAGAGATCGTCCCCGGCGATGTCATCAACCTCTCAGCCGGATCCAGCATTCCCGGCGACGGGCTGGTGATTGAATCGAAAGACCTCTTCGTCGATGAAGCCCTGTTGACCGGCGAAACCTATCCCGCTGAGAAGTCTGTCTCGGTTGTTTCCACCGCGGCCACCTTGAGCCAACGGACCAACAGCGTCTTCATGGGAACACACGTGGTCAGCGGACATGCCAAAGCCGTGATCGTGCATGTCGGCAAGGAAACCGAGTTTGGCCGCATTGCTGCTCACGTGATGCTTCGACCTCCGGAGACGGAGTTTGATCGCGGCATCCGGCGCTTTGGATATTTGTTGCTCGAAGTGACGCTCCTCCTCGTATTCGCCATTTTCGCCATCAATGTTTACCTCCACCGGCCGGTGCTCGACTCGTTTCTATTTTCCATGGCTCTCGCCGTGGGCCTCACCCCACAACTCCTGCCGGCCATCATCAGCGTGAATCTGTCGCACGGTGCCAAAAGGATGGCCCAACAGAAAGTGATCGTCAAGCGCCTCACTTCCATCGAAAACTTCGGGAGTATGAACGTCCTTTGTTCGGACAAGACCGGCACGCTCACCGAAGGCACGATGCGACTGCATGCGGCGCTCGACTTGGGAGGTCTCCCCAGCAAGCGCGTTCTCTTCCATGCCGCTCTCAACGCTACCTATGAGACCGGCTTCATCAATCCGCTCGATGAGGCGCTTCGGGCCCAATGCGTTCCTGATCTATCGGGATACCGAAAACTGGACGAGGTACCATACGACTTCCTCCGTAAGCGACTGTCCATCCTGGTGGCCACACCCACGACCCACCTCCTGATTACCAAAGGCGCGGTGGAGCCGATGCTGACTGTCTGCACCAATGCAGAATTGCCTGATGGAACGACGGTTCCCATAGCGGAACGCAGCGAGAAGATGCGACAGCGGTTTCAGGATTTGAACCGACAGGGCCTTCGGACATTGGGTCTGGCCTATCGAGACATGGGCGAAACGCCTCATATCGACAAAGGACATGAGTCAGGAATGACGTTCCTTGGGCTCTTGGTCTTCGCCGACCCGGTCAGACCGGGCATGGCAACAACCATCGCATCCCTACGACAACTGGGCGTCTCGCTGAAAATCATCACGGGCGATCACCGACTTGTTGCCTCTCACGTCAGCCAACAGGTTGGGATGGACCATCAGCGGCTCTTGACCGGGCAGGACCTTCGCCAGATGACGGACCAAGCACTGCTCCAACGGGTCAACGAGACCGATGTATTTGCGGAGGTGGAACCCAATCAGAAAGATCGCATCATTCTCGCCCTGAAACGTTCTGGAAACGTGGTTGGCTATATCGGCGACGGAATCAATGATGCTCCCGCGCTGCACGCGGCGGATGTCGGCATCTCCGTCGACAGCGCCGTCGATGTGGCGAAGGATGCCGCGGACATTGTCTTGCTGGATAAAAACCTGGCCGTATTGATACAGGGAGTACGCGAGGGGCGTATGACCTTCGCCAATACATTGAAGTACGTCTTCATGGCGACCAGCGCCAACTTCGGCAACATGTTCAGCATGGCCGGCGCCTCCCTGTTTCTGCCGTTTGTCCCGCTCCTACCGAAACAGATCCTCTTGACGAATGTACTGACCGATATCCCCGAGATGACCATCGCGACCGACAGCGTTGACCCGGAACTCATCGACCGGCCACGACGCTGGGACATCGCCTTCATTCGCAAATTCATGCTGACGTTCGGACTTGTCAGCTCTGTGTTCGATTATCTGACGTTTGGAGTGCTGCTGTTCGTGCTGCATGCTTCGCCGGAGCAATTCAGGACCGGATGGTTTGTGGAGTCGGTCATTTCTGCATCAGCCATCGTTCTGGTCATTCGCACCAGGCGTCCATTTTTGGCCAGCAGGCCGGGACGGTCTCTCGTTCTGGCCACCATTGCTGTCGGAGGAACCACGCTGCTCCTTCCCTATCTGCCGATCGCTGCCGCGCTTGGACTGACTCCGATGCCACCGTCCTTTCTCCTGTTGCTGGCAACGATTTTGGCCGCCTATGTCCTGACGGCTGAGCTGGCGAAGCGGCGCTTTTACGCCGCAAACGAGATTCGATCCGAAAGAAGTAGTCTAACAGGAAGGGTCTGAATCATATCTATGCGGTGAGCAGGACCTCCACCTCCCCGGTGCGGCGGGCCACCCTTAATGCCACTTCGTCCTCATGACGGTCGAGGATGAGATCAAGACGTGCGGTTCCGATCGAGAGGTTCCGAAGTTCGACTCGTTCGAGAAACGGCGGAAGCACGGGGCGCACAAACCGCACAAGGCGCCGAGTCCCATCGATCTGCAAGCCCAGGCAGGCTTGCAACGCCTGAAAACCGGCACCGGCGGCCCAAGCTTGCGGGGCGCAGGCGGTGGGATAGCGTGTGGGACTTTCACCTGGACGCCGGGAGAATCCACAGAATAACTCCGGCATTCGATGGAGGTCAAGAAACAGGCTGGCGTCGAAGAGCCCGGTCAGAATCTTGACGGCCCCTTCTTTATATCCATAGGCAGCCATCCCTGCCGCAATCAGCGCGTTATCGTGCGGCCACACTGACCCGTTATGATAGGACATAGGATTGTACCGTGCTTCTGACGTCGCAATCGTTCGGATCCCCCATCCGCTGAACATGTCCTCGCTCAACAGAGCACGTGCGGTGCGCATCCCACGTTCCTGACCAGCAATGCCGCCATACAGGCAATGGCCCGCGTTCGACGAGCGCACGCGGCAGGGTCGGCTCCGACCGTCCAAGGCCAAGGCGTAGGAACCAAGCTTCTCGCACCAGAATGCTCGCTCAAAACTCTCTTGAAGTGAGGTGGCTTCCTTCAGTAAACGATCAGCTTGATCGAACTCCCCCAGTACCCGTGCCAAGTCCGCCGCCGTTCGTTTGGCTCGATACACGTAGGCTTGGACCTCGCACAGTGCAATCGGGCCTTCCGCAGCGGTTCCGTCGGTGTGGAAGACGGCGTCGTGGGAATCTTTCCATCCTTGGTGCACCAGCCCGCTGGCAGACTGCCTCGCGTAGGTGGTGAAACCCATACCGGCCGGATCGCCGTCGCGATCGATCCACTGGAGGGCGCGCTGAATATGTGGCCAGAGCTTGGAGAGAAACGTGCGATCGCCGGTACGCTCGTAGTACGCACCTGCCAGGACGATAAACAGCGGCGTCGCGTCGACGCTGCCGTAGTATTTGCCGAAGGGGATCTCTCCGAGTGCCGCCATCTCGCCTTGGCGTGTCTCGTGCAAAATCTTCCCGACCTCGGCATCCTGTTCCGGCCGAATCTCTGTAGCCTGTGTCGCGGCCAAAAACCCCAGCACGCCTCGAGCAAGCGACGGATTCATCCACAACATCTGCAGCGCGGTAATGATACCATCCCGCCCGAACGGGACGCTGAACCAGGGGACTCCGGCATAGGGATAGAGCCCCTGCGGAGTCTCCGAGATCAACATGTGGAGATCGGCAAGCGACCGGTTCAGCCAATGATTGAATTGTTCGTTCGCCGTATAGACATGGGCGTTGTTGGATGTGGCTTCCTGTAATGCTCGGTTAGATTCTTTGTTGGCACGACCGTAGGTGAGAAACACCCGGCTCCGCTGTCGCGCGATTTCACAAGAAATGGCGATCTCCCATGTGCGGTCTGCATGCGGAGGGACGGGCAACTCGATGATGAAGCCGTCGGACGTTACCTGTTTCGGCGTTGGAGAGCATCGGACAGAGGTTCGGCGGATAGTCTCATCGAGTCCCTTGTACCCAAGCACCAGTCCGTTCTTTGAGCAAACTGTCTTGAGCCGCGATCCGCGACGTTCCCGCTGTCGGCCTCTCGCCTCGAAGAGATCGGCGAAGTCCGCATCCAATGTGACTGTGAGCAAGAGAGGGAACTTCGTGACCCCGTAGTTATGAACATGGATGCGTTCGTGCCAGGTCCCTTGCCAGAGAAACCGCGTGCGGCACAGATGGACCGTGCCACGCGGTACGGCCTTTTGTCCGTCAAGTAGCAGATCTGGGTTGGTGAGGTCGACGGTGAAGAGGGCATTGTCCTCCTTCACGGTGGCACTGAGAAGCATCGGACGCTGCGCCTGCATCAACAGTTCGAATCGGGACAGGAAGCGCGTCCCTTCATGATAGAGACCCTGCGGACCAGAGAGCACTTGGTGAATATCGCCGTATCGATCAAAGACCACGAAGGTCTCGCCCTGTTTCAAGACTTCCGTGCGCCCAGCCGCCAGTGAGGATGACGCAAGGATATAGTATTGATCGTTCCATCGGATGACGTCGTTCATGAAGAGCTCCCTTTTCTACCCAGCGCTCGCTCGACTCATTCGGGTGGCCCCCAGGGCCGTCAGCAAGAGAACCAGCGCAATCCCTAGCAGGCCGGTTTCAGGGCCCTGTTGTTCCGTAATCCACCCGAATGCTGAGATTCCTCCGATGGCGGCTGTCATGGCGCCGGTCCCATAGAGTCCCAACACTCTCCCGACCATCTGGCTTGGCACAAGCTCCTGGATAATCCCCCAGGCTATCGGTGTGAATGCCCCCATTCCACAGCCGATCACTCCCATGAGGAGCCCGGCTAGATACGGATCAGGTGTCACGGTCAACGCACAGAGAGCTGCACCGCTCACCAGACTGGTGGCCATGATCAGACGCATTCGATCCTTGACTAGCCAATCCGTCACCCACAGGAGTCCGATCGAAGTGACCAACAATCCGACGCCGAGCGCCGACCATAAATAGCCGACCTCGACGGGTCCCAGTCCGAGCATCTTCCGAGCGAATACTGGGAAAAGAGCCGTCAGCGCACTGGTGCCGAATGTATAGAGAGCTGCGGTGCTCGTCAAGAGCAACAATCTCGGTTGAGTCACGACGCTGTAGCGAAACCCTTCGACCAGATCCTGCAACATGGTCTGCCTCGCTGCAATTGAAGGAATCGTTGACGCAGGTTTCTTAAAGCGGACCAGCGTGAGGCACGCGGCAGAGATCAGGTAGGTGGCCGCGTTGAGGCATAAGACCTCTTGTGACCCATAGGCGGCAATGCCCAAGCCGCTCAGCGCCGGACCGAAAATAATCCCAAGGCTGGTCGTGCTTTGCAGAAGAGCATTGGCCGCCGTGAATTGCGTCTTCGGCACAAATGCGGGTATCGCGGCCGTGAGAGCCGGACCGAACACCGCCGTGGCAATGGCGTGCAAGAGGACCAAGACATAGAGGACCGACACCGTAAATGATTCCACGGGGATGAGGCAAGGAATCAACCCGATCAACAACGCGCGCAAGACATCGCTGGTGATCAGCAGCACCTTTTTCGGGAGGCGATCGACATACACACCGATGATCGGGCCCAACACAATCGGAGGAATCGTCTGCAGCAGGCCGATCATGGACGTTTTGAGGGGTGATCCGGTGACGGCATAGACGAACCACAGGAGCGCCAGTCTTGAGACGCCGTCGCCTATTTGCGAGATCAGTTGACCGGACCAGACAAGGCCGAAGTCACGAGTCAGGAACAGCGGACGATCCTGGACGGAGATGCTGTCTGCGCTCTCCACCGTAGCAGGAGGGTACGGCAAGGGGCCGGAGCGGCCGTGTTCACGGCTCGGACACCCGGCACTTGACGGGCAGTCTCCGCGGCTTCGAGGGCGATGACCTGAAAACGCACCGTTCCATTGAGCTGTACGACACCGTCTTCCGTCTTCACGTCGAAGTTGGCTGCTTTTAAGGTCGCGCTTTTGGAGAAGCGTTCTTTGATCAAATTGGTGAGGATTTCATCCTGTTTCTTCAACAGCGTCTTCGCCAGGTCTTTGTCGACGGCAAGCTTGTTGACCACGGCCTTGACGCCTTGAACAGCCTGCGCGATTTCCGTCGCGGCGGCCTTTTCTTCTTCGGTCGAGACACGTCCTGTCAGGGTCACGGCTTGCTGGTCGTCTCCAACTTCAATCTCGTAGCGGAAAAGCCGTGAATCCCCCATCAACGCAAGCTTGACCGACAGAATCAGTGAACCCAGCGGCTTCTTGACAAGAGAATCCTTCTCCTTGCTCTCAGGCTCAGCCAATGGTACGTCGGTTTTTATCGTAGGAGGCGGTTGGGACTGCGGCTTCGCTTCCGTCGATGGCTTGGAAGGGGTAGGATGACCGTCGGAAGCGGCCGGGGCCTGTTGAAGACGTGGCACCGCCTTCTCCGGCGTAACTTCTTTATGATCCGCTGACGAGTCCGCCTTCGTCGGAGGACTGGGTTGAGATTGTGGCTTCGCTTCTCCTGATGGCTTGTGCGGCGTAGGCTGACCGTCGGAA
>JARFPM010000128.1 GCA_030444405.1 Nitrospira sp. | reverse complement strand
ATGGACAGGCGGCCTGGCCTTCACATTGACCCAACCATTGCTGAGGAACGCCGGCATCGAGATCAATAGGACCTTCATCAAGGTCGCCCAGAATAATGCCGAGATCGAACAGCATGTCTTTCGAGACCGAGTGCTGACCGTCATCACCACAGTGGAACAAACCTACTGGGAGCTGGTGTTTGCGAATGAAAACTTGAAAGTGGCGCAAGCCGCCATGAAAGCCGCCGAAGAACTATTGGCGTCGAACCGCGCCAAGGCGAAAGCAGGTGTCATGTCGATTGTCGATGTGCTCCAAGCCGAAGCCGCGGTCGCTTCGCGAGTGGAGCAGGTGTTGGTCGCCGAGAAATCCATTCGGGACCAGGAAGATCAACTGCGGCGTCTCTTGAATCCGGGCGAAGAGGAGCTGCGGCAAGACGTACGCCTTACCCCCGTCGATTCCCCCGTCACGGTTCTTGAGCCTCTCAGCCTCCAGGAAGCCATCGATACCGCGATCGACCAGCGCCCGGAAATTGTGCAAGCAAAGAAGAATGTCGAATCGGGTGAACTGAATCAGCGATTTGCCCGCAACCAGCTGCTTCCCACTCTCTCATTCCAAGGCACGATAGGACTCGCCGGATTAGGGAGCGACTACCCCGATTCCTTCAACAGAAACTTCAGCGGTGACTTTTACAATTATGGAGCGGGACTGGTGCTCAGTTATCCGCTCGGCAACCGTGCCGCCGTCAACACGTACAACAAACGAAAACTGGAGGCCCAAAATGCCGAGGCCTCCCTCGCCAGCGTGCGCCAGCAGATCATTGTCGGCATTCGTGAAGCAGTGCGCCGGGTCCAGACCGACTTCAAGCGCATCGAGACCACCCGTTCAGCACGCATTATGGCCGAGAAACAGCTACAAGCCGAACAGGAACGGTTGAAGGTGGGGCTCAGTACCACTCGTTTCGTGCTCGATTTCCAACGAGACCTGGCCACCGCTCAAGGCAACGAGTTACGGGCAGTCGTCGATTACAACAAATCGCTCTCCAACCTTTCTCGCCATAAGGCGACGACGTTGGACCGCTATCACCTCGAACTTTCCTAGCCGCTGATGGCGACGGGGCCAGATCAGCCGGCTCCAAGCCAAGTTGTCACGATGGGAGCAGCGCTGCCGTTGCTCCCCATCGGAGCCACCTTCGGCTATTACGGTCTACCTGCCTCGCTCAGAGAAGACCTCTTCGTGCAATTCGTGCCACAGCTTCTTGCCTATGCAGCCCTGAGTCTCTGGGCTTCACATACCTCTCAGGTCTCCTTTCAACTCGGGTTGGAGAAGGAGAAGGTGTGGGACGGACTGCGGTGGGGAGTCGTGACGGGACTATTATTGGGTAGTCTGAACACGTTCGTAATCCTTGCTGCCTACCCGTCTCTCGGCTACGACATCACCTTTTTGAAGCAAACACCCCATGGTCGGCTCCCAGTTCTTGTCATGGTGCCATGGTTCATCTGCGGCATCACACTCTTCGTCGAGCTGAACTTTCGCGGCTTTCTCTTGGGGCGTCTTGTCGAACTCGAATCGCACTGGCGAGGCTCTCATCCAAGCCAACGCCTGTCCCCCCTAGCCCTCACGGCCAGCACACTTACGTTTGCATTCGACCCGTTCCTGGTGAATACTTTTCGATATCTGCACTGGATCGCCCTGTGGGATGGACTCGTCTGGGGAATCATCTGGCTCAAAACACGCAATCTCTGGATGACCATCGTGGCCCACGCGCTCGAAGTTATCATCATGTACAGTGCTGTAAGAATAGCGATAGGATGAGAATTTGACGATCTGTCGATCTGTTGATTCGAATCCAACTCAACAGATCATCAAGTCAACAGATCTCTGAATGATTCTCTCATGAACCCGTCCTTCTCCAGCTATCTGGTCAACGATGTCTTCGGGGATCCCGGCGTCTATGTAGAGGTACGCTGGTCGAAGCGTGCCTTACTCTTTGATCTCGGGCACAACGATGGGCTGGGGCCGACCAGATTACTCAGGGCAGGAGAAATCTTCGTCTCCCATACACACATGGATCATTTCATCGGATTTGACGCGGTTCTTCGCGTTGCGCTCGGTCGCGGCAAAACGCTCAAACTATTCGGTCCTCCAGGGTTGATCGACAACGTGCAGGGCAAGCTAAGGGGCTATACCTGGAATCTCCTGGATGGCTATCCCCTTACGATCGAAGTCCGGGAATTCCACGCAAACGAGATACAACAGACCATGTTCCGAGCGAATGATGGCTTCCAGCCGTCCGAACAAGCAACGGTTCCTGCCCCACCCACCGGCGGCCCTCTCTTCACCGTACTGGAAGATCCGATGTTCACTGTGAAAGCGGCGGCCTTGGACCATCGTATTCCCTCATTCGCCTACTCGCTGGAAGAGCAATTTCACATCAACGTCAACAAACAAAAATTGCACGAGGCGGGGCTACGGGTCGGCGCTTGGCTCAAAGACGTGAAGCAGTATATCTGGCAAGGCAAGCCGGACGATTTCCGCTTCTCCGTTGCGCTCTACGACGAACATCGACGGGAAGAGCGGGAATTTATCCTGGGAGAAGTGAAGGAACGGTTCTTGACGATCTCACGGGGGCAGAAGATCGCCTACGTCGTCGACACGCGCTATGACGAAGAGAACGAAGCCAAGATCGTCGCCCTTGCCCAAGGCGCAGATGTTTTCTATTGCGAGTCGCCATATCTTGATTGTGACGCAGGAAAAGCATACGACCGGTATCATTTAACGGCCAGGCAAGCGGGCCTCATGGCCCGCAAGGCTCAGGTCCGCGACCTTGTGGTGTTTCATTTTTCACCGCGCTATACCGGCCAGGGCGAGGAGCTGGAACGAGAAGCAATGGAGGCGTTTCACGGGTCCGCGTCGCGAAGAATAATGAGCGCCAAGGTTGCGGACGGGCGCGAGTCGGTGAGCGCCCAGGTATCTCAAGTGAAGGAGGCGATAGGGTGAACGATCTCGGTAAGTATGTGCTCTATTTTTTGTTGGGCGGTTCGATCGTGAGCGTCTCCACCTATCTTGGGTCGCAGGGCAAGTCGTTTCTCGCCGCCATGGCCAGCACCTTTCCCGCCATCACCGGCGTGACATTTATCCTGCTCTATGCAAGCGGCGGCGGGGCAACGACGGTCGCCTACGCCAAGAGTTTGCTGTGGTTTGTCCCGCCCTGGACCGTCTATGTCGTCGCCATGATCATGGGCATCCCCCGCCTCGGCTTCTGGCCGGCGATGGTGGGATCGCTTGTCCTCTATATGGGATGTATCGGTCTCGTAAAGATGATGTTACGGTAGATCAGCACCGAGGTTGTCACTCCACCACCACCGCGGTCCCATTGGCACTCACCATCAACATGCTGGCGTTGGCGCCGATCGTTTCATAATCGATGTCGATCCCGACGATCGCATTGGCGCCCAGATGCTTGGCCTGCTGGCGCATTTCTCCGAGGGCGATATCTTTGGCCTTGCGGAGTTCCGCTTCATAGGCCGCCGAGCGACCACCGACGATATCCCTGATCGACGCGAAGAAGTCCCGAAAGATATTCGCGCCCAAGATCGCGTCCCCGGACACCAAGCCGAGATACTTCACCGTTTTCTTCCCTTCGATACTGTTGGTCGTCGAAAGAATCATGCGTCCTCCCGGTTAAATGCCACCATCCTCTCACTCCCGGAACCAATCACCTAGCGTTTAGTGTCACTAATCGCTGGGGCACTTGGCATTTGGCACGAGCAACAGCGAATCGCTCCATGCATGAGCCTGTCGGTATGGCAGCGCCCGGGGCCAGCCGCTTCGCCCACCGGCCCCGATCCGCCTCACCCCAGGCCCTCTATTCGGCGTTCCTGCTCGCACAGGAGACCGGGAAACAGGCTCATGGACACCCGCTACCACACCCGACCTGTCCATAAACAGGCCGGCTCCGGGCCGGCACCATGTGACGTGCCGTGCGGGCGGACTGGGCAAGACGAAAGCCGATGTTGTTGTTCCGGTTGTCGGCGTTGTTCCTGTTCCGGTTCGAGACACGCAAGTTCTCCGGTTTGTTGTTCCAGGAACCGCCACGGATCACGCGCTGGCCGTCTCTTGGCCCATTCCCCTGGTGAACACGACCTGGGAGAAAATCGCACGGCAAAGGCCTTCCGTGTCGGCGTGTTTCGCATGACCAATCCAACTTTGGGTCGAGGCGGCAACCTTGGCCCATTCCAAACGGCCCGCGCGATAGGCCGCCGCCATGCGACGAAGTTTTCTAGCGAATCGGTGCCCATTATCGTTGCGCAATCGACGCCGCGTGGGATAGACGACATAGCCCAACAGATTCAGGCCGTCTGCTACCGGAGAGACCTGCGCTTTTCGGGGATGGAGCTGAAGCCGGTCGATCGCGAGTCGCTCTCGGACCGCTGCACGGATCTCCGCCAGCCGAGCCTTGTCGTGGTCCAGCGCCACCATATCGTCCACGTATCGCAAATACGGCCTGACCTTCAACACCTGCTTGATGTACTGATCGAAGTCGTCCAAATACAGATTGGCAAAAAACTGACTGGTCAGATTGCCGATGGGAATGCCGGTTCGCCGGTCGAGCGGGGCGAACAGGTCATCGCCAGGAAAATACGGGAAAGCCGGTGCTCCTTGTGGAGCGCTATCGATGATGCGGTATAGCAGATCCAAGACCTGCGCATCCTTGATTCGCCGCCGGAGCTTCTCCTTCAACAATTCGTGATCGACGGAGGGGAAATACTGTTGAATGTCCATTTTCAGCACGTAGCGATAGGTCTGCGCCCAGGCCTGGTAGCGATCCACTGCGGCATGCACCCCTTTGCCCTTGCGGCAGGCATAGCTGTCGTGGATAAATGTGCGATCCAACGGCGGCTCGATCACCTGCATCACCGCATGGTGCACCACCCGATCACGAAACGGCGCGGCGGCGATCACGCGGGGCTTGCGTTCATAGATCGTGAAGAGACGATACTCACCCGGTCGATAGGTCCCCTCGTGCAGGGCGCGTTGGAGAGTCAGTAGCTCGTGTTCGAGATTGAGCCCGAACTCTGCCACACCAGGCCGTCTACGTTTCCCACGACGAGCTTTGCGGTAGGCCCGCAGGAGATTCTCAAAACTCGCTACTGCGTCCCAGATGCCATCAATCCGCTTCATGTGTTCGGCTGAACCGGACTGTGACTGCGAAGCCAGCCGCCGATCTGCCGGCCAAGATCGTCAATCAACGCGGCACCGTGCTCGTACTGTCGGGTGGCCATCACCTTCAATTCATGAGCCAGTCTCCAGAGGTGGCGCACAACCTCCAGTTGCAGATTCGCGCGCCGCAACGGGGCCTCCTTGTTGCGCTGGTAGGCCGCTTCAACCAACAGCTCCAAGACGGCGAGCAACCCGTCTTCGATGCGCTCCCCCAGCGTAAACCGGCGCGATCGTGGGAATTTGTCGAGCTGCGGAATCAGCCAGAGCAGCAACTCATGACACGATTGCACTGCCTGGGGCACGCTGGGCGTCATCATGCAGCGCCTTCTTTCAACCAGCCCGCAGACATCTCACCACGCGGAACAAGACGCAAAGGGTAAAAGAACAAAGGGCAAAGGGTTAGGGCTCAATGTCCTGGGCAAGACGAAAGCCGACGCCGCCACCGGTCGACGGCGTAGCCCCCGTTCCGGTACGAGACACGCAAGTTCACCGGTTCGTCGGTCCAGGAACCGCCAC
>JARFPM010000054.1 GCA_030444405.1 Nitrospira sp. | reverse complement strand
GGCTTATGCAGGTGGGCCACCAGTCGGCATCGGTCGGATCGCTCGATCAAGCCCATGAGGACCGTGTACCGTTTACCCTTGTAGTACGATCTATCGTAATGGAATCCGATATGGTCTCTGGGCTGCGTGTAGTAATAGAGGGCGCGGGAATGGGGATCGTGCTCCGGACAGAGCAGCAGCTCTTCCTTCACAATGTGGCTCAGAAACCGACGCAGTGCCGGTGATCGATAGAGAGTGATAATGGCGGATGACTGGTGTGACTCATTCAAAATCGCATGATAGCTGACGCTGCCTCCCTGCTTATGGCCAGGAACGTAATTGCGATGAACGTTCTTCCGAAGCCGTTCGATCTCGGTGAGACAGGGATTCACGATCTCTTTGGGGATGAACCGATCGAGAACGAGGCATTCGTTCTGTTCCCAGTAGGTCCGACCCGATTGCGCTTGATCCACCTCTGTGAATATGCGAGTCAGATGATCCTCGACATCGATCGTCTGGCACTGCATAGGGCCTCCTCCTCTATCCAGAACAACTTCCCCCGGTCATCGTCCTTGATGGGCGGCCACCTCCCCTGCTTGAAAAGAAATGAGGGGGGTCACTCTCACCTGTGCCTCCCTCACCGCTACTTCGTGGCGGTCGGGTCAACCGCTCACATTCAGGCGAACTGTGCTGGAACGAGACAGGGCGAATCACGACCCAACATCCAAAGAGCTGGATGGCTCTGCTACTATCCGCCTTTCCGCAACGTTCGTGCCATGATTGTTCGCGATCTCTCAAACGCGGCCATGTGTGCGCTGGAAACGAAGATCCGCGTTCTACATCACACCTCCGTGCTATTGTTGTTTCTCCAGAAATCCATCAGCTTAGACAGTCGCAACGCAAATCTCCCTTGGATCATCCAGATATCACTAGATATCACTCACTTATGCTGTCCAGACTGATGGACGACCTGTCCGATGAACACAGGGCGAAAAGGGACACGAGAGACGCCGTCCATACTATATATTACTTACTCAGTCAGCTCAGTACGGCTAGACAGCACAAGGCAAAGCGATTCGAGCTCCACATGATCGAGGCGGAAAGAAACCGGGACGGTGAGCAACACCTGTTGCGGTGATGGAAGCGGTAATCGTGGGCTTAACCGGTGCGTCGCACCTAGTTCACGATCGAGGTGAATGGACGGCTCCGACAGGCGACCAAATGGCCATTTAGGAATGTCAAAGTATTTGACTCACCGCTACTGGACAGTTGCGACCAAGGAAGGAGATAGAAAGAGAAAACCGAAGCTATTCAATGCTATAGGCACGAAGCTTGTTGTAAAGGCCGGCTCTGCTGATTTTGAGGAACTTCGCGGCCTTCAATCGGTTTCCTGCAGTCTTCTGCAACGCGTCCACGATCCGAGCGCGTTCGGCCTGAGCCACAGCCCCACGCGACGTTGACCGTAAACTCTCGTCTTCAGTAACAATGCTACCTGAAACCAGATCTTCACATACAAGCCATGGCCCAGTGGTGGTTACCACGGCCCGTTCGATGTAATGCTGCAATTGCCGGACATTGCCGGGCCAAGGAGCGTCGCGCAACGCCCTCATCGTACTTTCGGTAACCTTCCGCACCGGTTGATGATGTCGCGCGCACGAAGCGGCGGCGAAGTGTTGGACTAACACCGGAATGTCTTCTCGCCGTTCGCGAAGCGCCGGCAAATAGAGAGGCAGCACGGCCAGTCGATAGTAAAGATCCTGCCGAAATGTCTTGGCTTTCACCAATTCCGCAAGATCTTTGTTCGAAGCGGAGATGACACGCGCGTGAATCTTGATCGGTCGTGTTCCACCGACGGGCTTGATCTCGCCCTCTTGCAGAACGCGAAGCAGCTTCGCTTGAAAGGTCGGTGTGGTATCGGCGATCTCGTCGAGGAAGATGGTTCCTCCGTCGGCCTCGTCGAATAATCCACGCTTATTCGCCACCGCTCCGGTGAAGGCTCCCCTCACGTGCCCGAACAGTTCGCTTTCGAGCAGCGTTTCCGGCAGTGAGCCGCAATCGACGACGACGAACGGCCGATCCCTCCGGTTGCTGAGGGCGTGAATGGTTCTTGCCAGGAGTTCTTTTCCCGTTCCGCTCTCCCCTTGTATGAGGACGGTCGCCGAACTGTCCGCCACAAGACGAGTCATGTTGAGCAGCTGCCTCATCACCGGACTTCGACCGATCAAATCCCCGAGACAATCGCCTCCCGCCTGACCAGTGAAGTCCTCTGGCGTTGCCCGACTATGCGACTTCGGTGTGGGATTAAAGAGCACCAACATCGACACCACCGTTCCCTGCGCATCCGCTAAGGGAAATGCTTGCTGCATCCCACAGGCCGTGCCGTCTCCTCCGATCGAACAAGACACGCACTGCACCTCGGGCGCCTCGAACACCTTAGTGGCTGGACAGGTCCCGCAAGGGTCGGAGCGGTTCGCAAACGCTTCGTAACACTTGGCTTGATGCCGCTGCTCTTTCTGAGTCTGGCCGGCGGTCCATGCAGCTTCGTTCGCGTACAGGACATTGAATGATGGGTCCATAACCGCCACACGGTCGGACAGTCCCTGTGCCAACTGTTTGATCGCTTCGATTCGTGCGGCAACGATCGGATCTAGCGGTGATGATGCATGTGAGGAAGCTTCTGATTCGAACAAGGTCACCTCACTGGTTGGATGAAGGACCTATGGCATGGCGCACAGCAAAGTCACGACGGTAACGGACGAAACCATCGGAGGTTTCGATCCCGCCACAAGCCATGTACCGTCAGTTATCAGATCTGTGGCCAAGGAATTGTTGCACACAATTCTTCAGATCCGCAAGACGGACCGGCTTGTCGAAATAGGCGTCCGCGCCGGCCTTCACCACCTGCGCTTTCAATGTCGAGTCGCCGAACGCCGTGATCACGACAATTGGACATCTAGGTGCCACGGTCCGCAACCGGCTGATATAATCATCCCCCCCGGCAGGCATCCGGAGGTCCGTCAAGATCAGGTCGGGCACGGATTGCAGGACCGCCAGAAATGCTTCGTCTCCATCCCTTGCCTCACGGAGTTGATACCCCATTCCGCAAAATTCATCACACAGCAGACTCCGCATCTCACGGTCATCCTCGACGATCAGCAACACAGCGGCCTTTCCCTTCGTCATGCGTGACATCCTGTCCGGCCCCCATCCGGTCTTTCGCAAGCTCTTAGGTTGGCTAACTGGCAAGGGGTATGCCATGAGAGAAGGGGAAGAGCTGTAGGGCTAATTCCAAGAAAATCAGGCCCTGATGAGGAATAAAGATGTCTCGCCTGACGAGAAAAACCACAGTCAAGGGTGGATCAGCTGTTGCGGGACGCCACAGTGAACGGGGTGAGGGGTGAAAGGTAAAAGGTAAGACGCGAGGAAATGGTTTGGGTCTCGTCTGACGCCTGACGTTTCACGTCTGACGATCAGCTATAGGTAACAGAATCGTGAACGTCGTGCCCTTACCTTCTTCACTCTCAACAACGATGGAGCCTTGATGTTCTTCAATGATACCCTTGACCACGGTCAACCCCAACCCGGTCCCCTGGCCGAATTCTTTCGTCGTAAAGAACGGATCGAAGACTTTCTCGATCACTTCCCGTGGAATTCCATGGCCCGTGTCGGCGACCGTGAGTTTTACCATCGGTTGCTTCGGCTCCAAGCCGACTCGAAGGGTACCACCTTGCGGCATAGCATGAATGGCATTCATGATGAGATTGAGCAAGACTTGGCTCATCTGATCCGCGTCGGCCAGCACCCTGGGACAATGGTCGGCCATCTCCATTTCGACCCGGATCTGATTTCTTGCAAGACGCTCCTGAAACATCTCCATGCCGTCTTCGATCACCTTTCTTAGGTCGAGGGGAACGCGCTTGGGAGCTTTGCGCCTTGCAAACGAGAGCAGCTGATTCATCACCCTCGTAATCCGCTCAACCTGCGTAATGATCGTCTGAAGGCCCTTCTTGATCGGCTCCTCCTTCACTCGATCCATCAAATATTCAGCCCGTCCAAGAATAACATTCATCGGCGTCCCGATCTCATGGGCCATGCCGGACGCCATCGTCCCGAGTTCAGCGACCCGCTCAGTCCTCCGCAATTGTTCTTGAAGGCGCTTCCGCTCGCTGACATCTCGGAGCATGATCAGAATAGCCGGTCCCTCTTCGTCAACAAATCGGGCTCCACTGACTTCTACATCAACGGCCCGCCCATCCAGCGTCACGATTTTCTCCTCAAGCATGGGCAATTGAGCCCTGCCTTCAAGCAGTTCATGGATCCGCTCTCGAACGATGTCATGATATTCGGCGTGGAACAGGTCCATGGGTGACTTTTCGAGGATCTCGTCGGCCTTCACCGCCCCGAACAGCTTGATGGCCTGATCATTGGCAAAGATGATGCGGTCGCCCCGGTTCACGAGGATTGCGTAAGGTGAGATGGCGATCAGGCGCCGGTAACGTTCTTCGCTTTGTCGCAGCAAGTGCTCAGCACGCTTGCGTTCAGTCACATCGGTCACGAAACCTTCCAGGTAACTGAGGGTGCCGTCCTCCGCATAGATGCCCTCGCCTCTCTCCCAGACCCATTTGACCTCGCCGGATCTTGTAAGAATTCGGTAGGTCAATTCGAAGGGGCGGTGTTGCTCCAACGCGGCCTGAACTTCGTTCCAGACACGCTCTCTGTCACCCGGATGTGTCTTCTCTCCGTACGTGATAGATCGTTGAACCAAGTACTCATCCAGCGTGTATCCCGTCAGATCGAACACGCCTTCGCTGATGTACTGCAACGTCCAGTCACGATCCTTTCGGCACCGATAGACGTAACCAGGCAGGTTACCGACCAAAGTAGCAAGTTGTCGCTGGCTCTCTTGGTGGAAGTCTTCAGCCCGTTTACGTTCGGTGATGTCCCGGAGAATGACGGTATAGTATGTCTTCCGATCCACGGCGATATGCGAGATAGCGGCCTCAATCGGAAACTCTTCTCCGTTCGAGCGGAGTCCCATGACTGTTCCAAGTTTGCCCATCTTTCGGCTCGTCACGCCTGATTGTCCGAATGTCTGAATGTGAAGATGATGAACGTCGCGGAAACGAGCGGGCAGGAATCTGTCGAGGGGCTGCCCGATTGCTTCTCGCGCGGAACAACCGAACATCTGCTCGGCCGCGCGGTTAAACAATACGACTTTCTGATCCTCATCCACCGTGATGATCGCATCCATCGCGGATTCGATGATGCCCTCTAGCCTGAGCCGGCTGACCAGCAGCTGCTCTTCAGCCGCCTCGCGGCCAACCGTGGCACGCACCGCTTCCCGATCCGCGTGATAGCGTGCCGTTTGCGCTTCCATCATCAAGCCCTCGGCGTGGGCCTGTTCGACCTGCGCAGACTGCAACTCGCGCTGAGTCCGTTTATACATGACCAGTCCCACGGCGATGAGCCATATGACCATCGTGCCCAAGGTACGATTGAACAAAGCATAGGGAATTGGGAGACCGGGCGGGCTGATCAGTACGTCAACCCAGGTCAGTGCAGTAGCCACAGCGGAAAAGTAGAGCGGATCCTTTGTGCGGGGGGATGTATACGTCAGCAGCAACGGAACAATGTACAGAATCGATACCGCCACTCCGATCGGAGTGAAGAGGTCGAGTGTAAAGACTCCGATCGTCAGGAGCGGGAGAGCCCAAGGCATACCATGCATCGCGAGACCACTGATGAACCTCCTGCGATCAATCCCTGCCCGAGTCGGGATTGGTACGAGCAATCCTGGCTCGATGATCGGAAGGAGGTTGTCATTCCTCCGGGTGGGGTTTACCTTCGATTTCGGCAAGTTTACGATACAGGGTCTTGCGGTCGATGCCAAGGGCGTGGGCGGCCTGGTATTTGTTGCCGCCGGTCTTTTCGAGGATCTTCTTGATGTACTCTTTCTCGAGCTCGTGCAGGGGCAGAGCCTTCTCAGCTGCTTCGTCCAGCACACGCCGCTCCCCACGCGCCCCTTGCACCGCGGCGGGCAGATCATCCGGAGAGATCTTCTCGCCTCGGCTGAGCGTCACAGCCCGTTCAATGACGTTCTCCAGCTCCCGCACGTTACCCGGCCAGGTATACTCCAGCAACATGGCCAGGGCGGCCTCGCTTAAACCCTTGACTTCTTTCCCGCGGGTCTCGCCGCACTTCCTAAGAAAGGCCTCCACCAGGAGCGGAATATCCTCGCGTCGTTCCCGGAGCGGCGGTAACTTCAGCTCGATCACGTTGAGTCGATAATAGAGGTCCTCGCGGAACCGCTTGCTCTTCACTTCCTCACTCAGATTCAGGTTCGTGGCCGCGATGATTCGCACATCGACTGAGATCGGCTTCGTCGCTCCCACCCGCCTGATTTCCCTTTCCTGAATGGCCCGCAGAATCTTCGCCTGGAGCATGAGCGGCAATTCGCTGATCTCGTCGAGAAACAACGTGCCCTTCTGCGCTTCTTCAAACAATCCCCGCTTGTCCATCTTCGCGTCGGTAAAGGCCCCCCGCATATGCCCAAACAATTCACTCTCCAGCAGCTGTTCCGGAATCGCCGCGCAGTTAACCGGAATAAAGGGGGCATCCTTTCGGTCACTATTGTAATGAATGGCTTTGGCGACTAATTCCTTGCCGGTCCCGCTTTCGCCCGTGATGAGCACATTGGTCGGACTATCGGCCACCCGCCGAATTAAGTCGAAGACCGCCTGGATCGCCTTGCTCTTACCTAAGATGTGATGAAAACTGTATTCCTTGTGGACCTCTTTTCTGAGCCGGCTGACTTCCCGCCTTAGCGCCGCTTCCCTGATCACCCGTTCGACGACGCGGATCAGTTCGTCTTTCTTGACCGGCTTGGTGAGGTAATCGCTCGACCCGTGTTTCATCGCTTCGACCGCTGTTTCCACTGACCCAAAAGCGGTCATAAGAATCACGTTGATATCGGGATGGTCTCGTTTGATCTGGGTCAACAATTCAAGCCCCTGCATGCCTTTCATGCGAAGATCCGTCAGGACGACAGCATAGTCTTCTTCGGTCAATCGTTTCAGAGCTTCTTCACCGCTTCCCGCCATCGTGACCTGATGACCTCGGTCTTTCAGCATGTCATAGGCCAATTCCCGCATATCTGCATCGTCATCCACGACAAGAATCGCGCCCCATTCTTCGGTCATTACACTCTCCGGTGCAAAAATAGGAATGCTACAGACCTTCCATCTGTCCCAAGATGCGACAGGAAAGCAACCCATGTGGCGCATTATGCATCAGTTTGCCGATGCCTGGACTCTCAATAGAGGGAATGTGCAAAGGCAGGACCAGGGAGGATTAATCTGAGATGCGGTATCAGTTTAAGCTGACGACGTTGAGCCGGGGATCGTTCTGCTGATCGCTGTGGTGGAATTTGAACCAGCCCGTGTCCTGGTAGTCCCTGGTGATGCGCATTGCGCTGGCGGTGGGGATCGCCACCGTCAAGCCGTCGAATGTCTGCGCCTGGTCATCCGGCTGAACCCGACTCTCCAGTGTGCTACTGAAGGCCAGCCGTTGGTCGTCCACATCCTTCGCCTGCACCCTCACGATGGGGTCCTCCGGATGCTCAAGGACTAATGCCTTCAACCGTTCCACGGCCGCTCGTGTGAGCTTCATGGCTTAGCACTCATCTGTCGCGGCTAAGCACCAGTCATTGAATAGCGTGCAGCGCGCATCCAGCTTGGCGCCCTCTGCCAGATTCCACCGGCTGATGAGCCCAAGATAGCACAAGACGTCCGCCGGCTGCTTCACGGAACTCACATTCAGCACGTTCCCGGCGTCCTTACGGATTGACCGGCTTGCGCTGTTGAGCAAGCCATCGCAGCAGGCGGCGCTCCGCCGGCCTGTGTGTGATTGAGCGTCGGCCCCACCAGGGACCGCGCTTTGTTCGGCAGCAATACCGCGAATGGAACCGGCAGCCGGTTCCATTCGACCTTCACGCCGTTCACATACTCATGCCAAAGCCGACTGCCGGCCCAGACAACTGCCTGTCCGGCTCTACCGCTATGCGTGTTTATAAAGGGACCGGGTTGATTTAGACATTTGACGTCGAACTGCATCATCGCGAAACACTGCCAACATGGCTTATTCCTACTGGTAGTATTTCTAGTTGTTTGTTATGCGTCTTTATCATAGGATGCAACCCATTCAATCAGTAATACTTATGTGTTCCAGTAGAGAGCACACGAAGGAGGGCCGTATGATCACAGTCAAGAGCCAGTTCGTGCAGCATACGTTGACGGCGATGACGCTCTTCCTAGTTATCGGTGCCCTCTCGATGATCTGGCCCGCCATCTTTGCCCTATTTCTAGGTGTACTCCTGCTGCTCCAATCTCTCAGCGCCGAACCGGAGATTGCGGTGCTGTCGTGGACCGAGGTCAGTAATTTGTCGATCGTCTCCGGCTCTCTTCGCCGACCCGGTCTTCCTGCGATTCTCTCGTGACGAGTTCGAGCGGGGCCTTCGTCTGTCGAGAGCATTCCGCCAGGATGGGCTGGGCTCCAGGGTGATCATGAGCGCCAACACGGAGGCTTGACTCGTACGCGACGGTCGAGATGGGCGAGACAAGCGTGACTATCAGCCGCTGGATGTGCTTGTCACGTGAGCCTCACTCTTCGCGGTAATCGCGCGGCGTTATCCGATTCGTCAGGAACCGTTGGGAATGATGCGGGTTAAGCCGGCAAGGCCAGTCCTGTTAGCCTTCAGCTCGCAAGCGGAAAGGTTTCGGGAGCCTACAGGCTGTAGAGATGTGCAACGACGGGACAGTTATTGCCCACGGCTGAAGGAAGCCCCCGAGGGTCAGGGGCTTCCCTGCGAAGCACCTCAGCGTTTCAGCGCATGAGAAGCCATCCACTCCCTGGCCTGGTGGGCCACGGTGACGAGCGCCTCAAGGTCAGTAAGACCGAAGGACGTCCCATTGCGCCAGGCACCAGCTTGATCTGTGCTAGGCTCGCAAAAGTGGACGCCTTCAACCTATGATCAGAGGGCTGGAGGTGTGAGATGGAACGAGTTCCACGACAGCAGTATACGACGGAGTTCCGGGAGCAAGCGGTGCAGCTGGTCCTGGAACAGAAGTTACCGATTCCGGAGGCAGCCCGGCGCCTGACTATGTCGGGTAACACGCTCAAGAACTGGGTGGGGCGAGCCCGGCGAGGCCAGCTCGCCACACTGGGGGAGAGCCGACGACCTGAGACAGAGCTGAGCCGCGAGCCCGTGCCCGATGAGACGACGATCTGCAAGTTTCGGCATCTCTTGGAAACCCACCAGTTGGGCCAGCAGCTCTTTGCCCGGATCGGGGAGTATCTGACGAAGCAGGGGCTGCAGGTGAGCTAAGGCACCATCGTGGATGCGACCATCATCAGTGCGCCCCGTTCGACGAAGAACCGGACAAAGGAGCGGGATCCCGAGAGGCATCAGACCAAGAAGGGCAGTCAGTGGTATTTCGGCATGAAGGCCCATATCGGCGTGGGCAGCCAGACGAAACTGATTCATTCGGTCGCTGCGACCGCCGCCAATGTGCATGACAGCCAGGTGTTACCGGAGGTGCTGCATGGCCAGGAGACCCGGGTGTGGGGTGATGCCGCCTCCAGCGGGCAACGCGAGGTGATCCGGCAGCACGCGCCCAAGGCCAAGAGTTTCATCCAGGCGAACGCGCATCGCCAGCGGCCCCTAAGTGAGACCGAGCGGGCCCGGAACCGCACCAAGTCAAAAGTGCGGGCGAAGGTCGAGCACGCGTTCTTGGTGATCAAGCGGATCTTTGGGTGGGCCAAAGTCCGGTACCGGGGGCTGGCGAAGAACACCCACTGGCTCCAGATCCGCTGTGGGTTGGCGAACCTGTACGTGGCGCGGCGGCGGCTCTTGGCGGGAGTCTAGCGGATGGGGGTGCGAATGAGGTTCCGGGCGGCCCGACGGCGGGCGACTCCCAAGAAAAACGATCCCGGGCCAGCGAATTTCCAGCTGAGTCCCTGCATTGATCCAGTCAGGAACAGAGTGCTTCGTGCAAATGTGAATTAATCAGACCTTCCTTAGCGGAGATCACGCCTAAACTGATCGTGGATTATAAAAGCACACGGTACGCGGCTGGCGTGAAAGCGGCCTCAATCAATCGAGAGCTCAGCTGTTTGAGAAAGGCCTTCAACCTCGCCAAGCGGGAGTGGGAGTGGTGCCGCGAGAAACCCGTGAGCCGCGTGTCCCTCGAAAAGGGCGCGAACAAACGGGAACGCTGGCTGGCAGAAGACGAGGAGGCGCGATTGCTCAGCGCCTGTCCGTCGTGGTTACGCGACCTCGTGGTGTTCGCGCTGCATAGCGGGATGCGGTTGGGTGAGATCCTATCGCTGACGTGGAGCGGAGTGGATCTGTTCCGGAGAACGGTCACGGTTTTTCGATCCCAGAACGGAGAACGGCGCACGGTGCCGTTGAATCATACCGCGATGGCGCTCCTCACAGAGAAGGCCAAGGTGCGCCACCTGAAAACAAGTCTCGTGTTTCCAAGCCAGGCCGGCACACGGCTCGATCCCAACCATCTTCGACGGGCCTTACGGCCTGCGATGGCCAAGGCTGGGATCGTGGACTGCCATTTCCATGACCTCCTGCACACCTTCGCAACGAGGCTAGTACAATCCGGGATCGATCTGTACAAAGTGCAGCGATTGCTCGGGCACAAGTCTCCGATCATGACGCAACGGTATGCCCACCACTACCCGGAGAGCTTACGGGATGGGGTGGAGATATTGGACCGACGGGGGCGCTGTGACACAAAATCGACCACAGTGCTGAGGACCTCGGAAAGCGTTGTCTTGGAAGTGCTTGAAAAGATGGTGGGCGATACAGGTATCGAACCTGTGGCCTCTTCCGTGTGAAGGAAGCGCTCTACCACTGAGCTAATCGCCCGACCGAACGAGAGTCTAGCACGGGATTTCGGCGGGGTTCAACGTTCACCCAAATCCAGAGATAGAAATTCCGTAGGTCTCTGTTCACAGGGCGGCACGCCTCGCCTTGGGCTTCTGGCACTCGTTTTCCAGGGAACCGGATGCCGCACTCCTTGTTGCTGGGCGCACAAGGACAACGCTCTCTGCAGGACGGCGAGCGGAGGCACACCACTGCCTCTCCTCCACCGGTCCCCAGTTTTGCGACGGCCTCCCTCCCTCAGGTCGCCACGCCCAGCGCCCAGCCCCGCTGGCGGATGGCGCGCCAACAGGCGAGCGCCTCGGCATCCAGCACGAGTCGCACGATCACGCGCCCCGCATGGCGCAGTAGCCGCCCGGCCACCTGCACGAGCTTCCACCGGACCGTCGTGATCGTCTGCGTCGCCCACGCGGCCGGACAGGCGAGGCGTTTAAAGCCAATGAAGAGGGTGTACGCCAGCACGCCGATCCGGAAGAACACGGCATTGGCTCCGGAATCGCCACACGGCAGCTGTTCCATCCCGAATCCGGTTTTTAATTCCTTGTTGAAGTTCTCGGCTTGGCCCCGTTGATTGTGCCAGCCCAACACCTCATGCGCCGGCTTCTCCTCTGCCGGCCAAATGCTCGCCACGACGTGATACGCATACGGGGTGGCAGCGGCGTCAAAGAGATCGGGCTGGGGCCGTGCTTCGCGCTTGATGCTCAGGCGAAACGCAGCCTCCGGCTGGGTCATGGTGTGCACGGCCTCCGCCACCTGATAGCCACACCCCTTCTCCGGCTCCTGCCACGCCTCCGTGGGCACCCCGGCGATCACGGCCTTGACCGCCACATCCTGATCCGCCGTGATGGCCCACCGGACCTGATCCGCCGCCAACGTGTTGATCAGTTCGGCCTGGGACGATGCACTGTCGGCGCGATAGCGGGCCCGCCGTTTGCCTACAGGCAGCCGCGCCTTGCACGCCAAGTAGAAGGCCAGGTGCCCGGCACCGGGCGAGACATTCCCTTCCCGAAACTCATCGACCAGACAGCGGGGCGTTTCAAACAGAACCCCCCGCAGCGGCATATACCCGCGCCCCCCTTGGTAGCTCCAGTGCGCGTCCCGCTTCTCGCCTTCAATCAGCGTCGCATCCACGTCCAACGTATAGGTCTCGTGCCCATCACGGCGCAGGAGCCGTGCATTCAGGCCATCCCGCACCTGCCCCAGCCCGACGAGCCGGGCTTGTCCCGTCTGCGGATCGCCCATCCGCCGCAGCCAATCGCCCAGCGTATCGGGATCGGGAAGCACAGCTCGGTCCAACAGCCGCAGCCGCCCCGCTTCACGTCGTAACTCCCGCCGATCTTCCAGGCTCCGCCCTCCGGCCTGGAGCATCAGGATCAGCCGATCCACAAACACCGACGGGGCATAGCCCCGATTACTCCCAGGACCCGGCAGATATCGATCCGTCAACCCGCAGACGCCCAATCCATGATTGAACTCGGCCGGCAGGGCTAGGCCCCCTTGAGCCGTCAGTGTCTCGTCCGTCCGTTCCAGCTTGAAGGGCAACACAGTTTGGCGTCCCATCGTCTCACCTTGTCGGTTACCGGTTGTGTCTGGCGACGCATCCGTTATATCCGCGTCTGACGCGGCCGACAAGGTCGGATTTCTGCCTCCCACCCACTTTCTATCTCTGTTTTAGGGGTTGTCTCTCTCCTTGACTTCATCAAAAGACGGTTTCTAGAATGAACTCCTTTCACTGCAAGGAATGTCGATTCATGAGAGATGATGTGGTCATCGTGGGGGGTGGTCTGGCTGGTTCTGAAGCCGCTTGGCAAGCGGCGAATCGCGGCGGCAAGGTCACGCTCTACGAGATGCGTCCGAAGGAAATGACGAAGGCGCACAAGACCGGAAACTTGGCCGAACTCGTCTGCTCGAACTCGCTCGGGTCCCTCGATCCCCTGAACGCGCCTGGCATCTTGAAGGAAGAGATGCGGCGGATCAATTCACTGGTTATCTCCGCCGCGGAGCAGGCCCGTGTGCCGGCTGGGTCGGCGCTGGCCGTTGATCGCGACCAGTTTTCCCAATACATTACACGAGCCCTGGAAGGGCATCCGAACATCAGAATTCTCCACGAAGAAATCAGCGAGATCCCCACCGATTGCCTCTGCATCATCGCAACAGGACCGTTAACTTCCGACAAGCTGTCGCAAGCCATCCTCGCGGCGACGCAATCCCAACACTTGTATTTCTACGACGCCATCTCACCGATCGTCGATGCGGACTCGATCAACATGGACGTGGTCTTTCGCGCCTCTCGCTACGACAAGGGCGGAGATGATTATTTGAATTGCCCCATGACGGCAGAACAGTACAATGCCTTTTATGACGCCCTGATGGCCGCGGAGAAGGTGCAGCCGAAGGAATTTGAGAAGACATCCTATTTTGAGGCCTGCGTGCCGATTGAAGTCCTCGCCGAGCGTGGCCGACAAACCATGCAGTTCGGGCCTATGAAACCGGTGGGCCTCAAAGATCCGCGGACTGGGATTGAGCCGGCTGCTGTCGTCCAGCTGCGGACGGAAAACATCCATCGAACCTGTTACAACCTGGTGGGGTTTCAAACCAAACTGACCTACCCGGAACAGAAGCGCGTATTTCGCCTGATCCCCGGCCTCGAACAGGCGGAGTTTCTCCGCTATGGCAGCTTGCATCGCAACACGTTTATTAATTCTCCTCAGCTTCTATTGAATACCCTGCAATTCAAAGCTCGGGGCACATTGTTTTTCGCCGGGCAACTCGTCGGCGTGGAGGGCTATACCGAGTCGGCGGCCATGGGGGGCTTGGCCGGCATCAATGCTGCGCGGGCGCTCGCCGGACAATCCTTACTCACACCTCCACCCACGACCGCGCACGGCTGCCTGGTTTCCCATATCGCCTCATCGGATCCGCGCCATTTTCAACCGATGAACACCAATTTCGGCCTGTTTCCTCCCTTGTCGAACCTTCCCAAAGACAAAGAGAAGAAGCGTCGCGCGTTGAGCCAGCGAGCCCTTGAGGATTTTGACTCATGGACGATGCAATCAAGGCTTTCGTAATGCACCTCCAGGTCGAGCGCAACGCGTCACAGGAGACGATTCGCAATTATCGATCCGACCTTCATCAGCTGGCGCGGTTCCTTCAACGAACCAGACAGGAAACCCTGCCAAGTCGCATCGATACGGTCACCAGCGACGAGATTCGTGCCTACCTACACAGCTTGGATCAACAAGGCGAGAAAGCGTCATCCTTAGCCAGAAAGCTGGCTTGCCTCCGAAGTTGTTTTCGGTTTCTCGTTCGTGATGGGCAGCTTTCTAAGAACCCCACGGACAACCTGAGAAGTCCCAAGCTACCAAAGCCCCTCCCTCGAGTGTTGACAAAGGACGACGCGGCGGCGCTCATGGAGTTTCCGACCGGGCAATCGCCCCTCGCTTTGCGCGATCGTGCGCTGCTGGAAACGATGTACTCGACCGGTGCCCGGGTGAGCGAGGTCGTGGGAATCAATCTCGGTGACCTGAACGAGACGGACGGAATCGTCTGTTTGAGGGGGAAGGGCCGCAAGGAACGGATCGTTCCGATCGGGGATCTGGCGCTTCGCGCGATCCGAGAGTATCGCAAGTCTTTGAAACCCATGGCCCGCAGCGGTTATCTATCGTCTCCGATGTTCTTGAATCATCGTGGGGGCCGCATCACCACGAGGAGCGTCGCTCGAATGGTCTCTCGATACTCCAGCCGTCTCGTCGGTGGAGCGGTCAGTCCCCATGCCCTGCGGCACTCGTACGCGACACATCTGCTCGACGAAGGCGCAGACCTCCGGTCGATACAGGAAATGCTCGGCCATGCCTCGCTGAGTACGACACAAAAGTATACGCATCTGGCAATGGATCAACTCCTCGCCGCGTACGATAGGGCTCACCCCCGAGCGCGGGCGGCAGCAAGCCCCTTGTCGGGAAAGGACCGAAAATCGTCATGACCATTCGATCAACCACCATCCTTTGCGTCCGGCGCGACGGACGGGTTGCCATGGGCTGCGACGGCCAAGTGACCGTTGGAACAACGGTGATGAAGCACAACGCCAAGAAGCTCCGGCGCCTGCATCATGACCAGATACTGGCAGGATTTGCCGGCGCCACCGCAGATGCCTTCACGCTGTTCGAGAAATTCGAGAGTAAGTTGGAGGAGTATCGCGGCAACCTCACCAGGGCGGCGGTTGAGCTCGCGAAAGATTGGCGAACCGACCGTGTGCTTCGACGGTTGGAGGCGTTGCTTGCCGTCGCCGGCCGTGAACAATCGTTCGTCATTTCAGGAACCGGCGATGTCGTGGAGCCTGAAGACGGCATTTTGGCCATCGGGTCGGGCGGACCCTATGCCCTGGCTGCTGCCCGGGGGCTTCTACGCCATTCCCAGCTCGAGGCCCCGGTGATCGTCACCGAAGCCATGAACATCGCGGGTTCTATTGACATCTACACCAACCAACAGATTATTGTTGAAGAACTTCGAGGATAACTCGCCATCATGAAGCCTCTCACGAGCGATGCCGAACCATTGAATCTCAATAGTCTCACCCCGCGTCAGATCGTCGAGGAACTGAATCGCTATGTCATCGGACAAAAGGATGCCAAGCGGATGGTCGCCATCGCGCTTCGCAACCGCTGGCGCCGTCAGCAGTTGTCTCCCGACCTCCGCGACGAGGTGATGCCGAAGAATATCATCATGATCGGGCCGACCGGCGTGGGCAAGACGGAGATTGCCCGACGGCTCGCCAAGCTGGCCGAAGCCCCCTTCATAAAGGTCGAAGCCTCGAAGTTCACCGAAGTCGGCTACGTCGGGCGTGATGTGGAATCGATCATTCGCGACTTGACTGAACTGGCCATCAATATGGTCAAGACGCAACGGCTGTCGTCCGTTCAGCACAAGGCGGAACAACAAGGCGAGGAACGATTGCTCGATCTTCTCTTGCCGCCGCCGCCCCCTCGACCAGGCTTTGTAGATGGCACGAGCGAGACGACTGCTCAAGCTCCTCACGATTCACACGACACGACGAGATCAAAACTGCGTCTCCAGCTGCGAGAAGGGAAGCTGGATGAACGAACGGTGGAGATGGAAGTCAAGGAGCGGGGTCTTCCCATCGGTGTGATTTCCAACGTGGGCGGCCTTGACGATCTCGAAAGCAATCTCCGCGACATGCTGGGCGGCATGTTCCAAGGCAAGAAAAAGAATAGGCTCATGAAGGTTCCCGAAGCGCTCAAACACCTGTCGCAGGAAGAAGCCCAGAAACTGATCGATATGGATGACGCCACGCGGGAAGCCATCACCAAGGTGGAACAGACCGGAATTGTGTTCCTCGATGAGATCGACAAGATCGCCGGCCGTGAGCACACCATGGGACCCGATGTCTCGCGAGAAGGTGTACAGCGCGACCTACTCCCCATCGTGGAAGGCTGCACGGTCACCACCAAACATGGCCCGGTTGTCACGGATCACATTCTCTTCATCGCCGCCGGTGCCTTTCATGTGGCGAAACCGTCCGATCTGATTCCTGAGCTCCAAGGACGATTTCCGATCCGCGTCGAGCTCAGTCCTCTGTCCAAAGACGATTTTGTCCGCATTCTCACGGAACCGAAAGGGGCGTTGGTCCGGCAGTATCAGGCCTTGCTGGCCACGGAAGGCCTTGCCATCGAGTTCACCAAAGACGGTCTGGAGGAGATCGCCGAGGTGGCGGTGCAGGTGAATGAACGGACCGAGAACATCGGTGCACGCCGCCTCTTCACCATCATGGAGCGGTTGCTTGAAGAAATTTCTTTCGAGGGACCCGGCTGGCCTGACAAACGGATCAGCATCACGGCTGCCAATGTACGGGACCGATTGAAAGATATCGTGAAGGACCAGGATCTGAGCCGGTATATATTATAAGCGTTCGGTGTTGATCACTGGGAGTTCAGCATGAACAAACTGATCAAGAAGGCCAACGTCCTCATCGAAGCCCTTCCATACATTCGAACGTTTCGCGGGAAGACCGTGGTCGTCAAATACGGCGGCCATGCGATGACGGACTCTTCCCTCAAGGAACGGTTCGCGCAGAACGTCGTATTGCTGAAGTATGTAGGCATCAATCCCGTCATCGTCCACGGGGGCGGGCCCCAAATCGACAAGATGCTCGACCGGCTCGGCATCGAAGCGAAGTTCCGCCATGGCGTTCGCATCACCGACGAGGCCACGATGGAAATCGTGGAAATGGTCCTGGCAGGAAAGATCAACATGGAGATCACCGACCTGATCAACCGGCACGGCGGCAGTGCGGTCGGTTTAAGCGGGAAGGACGGAGGATTGATTCTCAGCAAGCCGTTGACGGCCAAGGCCTGGGCGGAAAGCCTCGATCGTGATCTCGACGGAGAAGACGGCGAAGGGGACTTCGGGCTGGTGGGCGATATCGAAAAGGTCGATCCTGGTTTGTTACGCAACCTCCAGGAAGATCACTACATCCCGGTGATCGCTCCGATCGGAACAGATCGTGAAGGCAATACGTACAACATCAATGCCGATCTTGTCGCCGGAGCCGTAGCTGGAGCCCTGCGCGCGGAGAAGCTCCTCATGATGACGGATATCAAAGGCATTCGTGACGCCAACGGGCGTCACCTTTCCACCGTGTCGCGCAAAGACGTGCAGCGAATGATGAAGAAGGGCACCATCACGGAGGGGATGATCCCGAAAGTCCATGCGTGCTTGGACGCGTTGGCCGAAGGGGTCGGAAAAGCCCATATTATCGACGGGCGTATTCCTCATGCCCTTCTTCTTGAAATCTTCACGCACAAGGGCATTGGGACCGAGATCGTGACCTAATTGCTTCGTGGACGGACCAACCACGTGCCCGTAGACCGCAACCGCCTCACACAGGACCTGCATCGCCTGGTCGGCGAGCGCCATCCCCTCTCTTCTCCGACACGCCTTCAAGAAGTAGAAGCCTATCTGTACCGACAGTTCTCTGAAGCAGGACTTACCGTCACAAAGCACCCCTTCCAGGCCCTGGGCGGCACCTACCATAATGTGATGGGAACGGCGAGTCCCGACACTCAGCCATCTCAATCCGCGCCGCCGCTGATCGTCGCTGCACACTTCGATACAGTCGAAGGGTCTCCCGGCGCCGATGACAACGCCAGCGCCCTCGCGGTACTTCTGTCCATTACTCGCCAGGTCCGAGACATGAAATTGGCCAGACCGATCCGTTTCATCGCCTTTAACTTGGAAGAAGAGAACTTGCTCGGCAGCTCTGCCTATACAGGGCTTCTGAAAAAGAATCGTGAAGCGATCCAAGGAGCGATCGTGCTGGAATGTGTTGGCTATGCAAGTCATCAACAAGGTTCGCAGAAAACGCCGCCGGGCCTACCAATCAGCATACCCACAACCGGCGACTTCCTTGGCGTGATCGGCAACGAGCGGTCACACACCTTGACCCGCTCTGTCGCTAAGGCCATGCAGTCGCACCTCCCGATCGTGCCACTGGTCGTGCCGGGCAACGGAGAAAAGCTGCCGGACACCAGACGCAGCGACCACACTTCATTCTGGGAGCAAGGCTTTCCCGCCGTCATGCTCACGGATACCGCCAACTTCCGTAACCCCCACTACCATCGTCCAACGGATACCCTTGACACATTGAATCTTGACTTCATCGCCTCTGTGGCGGCTGGCCTCACAGCGGCGCTCTTTGAACTGGCCGGTCAGCCGCTTGCATAGCTTTCATTGACTGATTTAGTTAGACTTTCCACTGCTGAACGCGGGGGATCAGAAAGTTATGATGCTGTTCGTTGAAGCTTAGGAGCTCGTCAGTCGCCTCAACGACGATGAAGCGGTGGAGGGGGAGTATGAGCACTTGAGCCGGTTGCACCGCCGCTTCTGGCTGGACACAGCCATCCCGACAGCCTCCTCAATCGAATCGATAGGCTGACGGCGGAACGGAAGCACAGAGTCGTTTGCTGCATCGGTAGGGCCTTGCCTTGAAGTAACTCAAGCCGCTCGAATTCATGATCTTCACGATTCGCAACCACAGGGTGGTCCTCGATGCCGATCTTGCTGCGTTGTATAGCGTGCCGCCGAAAGCCTTGAACCAAGCAGTCAAGCGGAACGAGAGTCGTTTTCCCTGCGATTTCGCCTTTCGACTCACGACGAAGGAGCGGTTGGAGGTGGTCACAAATTGTGACCACCTATGACACAGCGTTATTGAACCTCTGCGAGAAACTTCTGCCGCTCTTGCAGCCCTCAGAGGACCCACCCAAGCGCCCAATCGGCTTCCAGTCGAAGGGCAAGGCATAGCAGGATTCAATGAGGACGCGCCTATCTGGTTCAGTTCGGCAGGCTATCGCGGAGGTGTTTGATCACCTCGATTACAAAAGCCTGGAGTCGGTCTACTGCTACGAAGGCGGTGATGAGTTCTGGCGGGCGAAGCGGGAACCTTGTCGGCGACTGGGCGTCAAGGTAGCCGAAGTTCTCATACGGAAGTTGTCGCCTGGAGGGCGAAGTTTGTATGTGGGGGCTGGTGTGATGGAGCTGCCGGCCTTATTAGCAGAAGCGCTCGAGCTTCGGCGCCAGGTTGAGCCCTATAACCTCCGGCGGTCTGAGGTGACAGTCCTCAATCGCGCCTGCCGATCTCTACCCGTAAAGTTTAAGACACAGGATGCGTCCTCAGCAGCTGGACGCTTCGATCATCTCTGGATCGTCAGCGTGCTGAACGATCCGGAGCGGTTCCCTCACCTGGCGCCGTTGTCTTACGGGCGGGCTGATCCTGTTACGTTCGATCCAGTGCAGTTTCAGAAGGAGCGACGGATCATCCAATCCATCGTGAATCGCTGCATGCCTAAATTGAGTGTGACAGGCCTGGTGACGACGTCAACGGAGGAAGTGGTGTGGATTGCGGACTGGTGCCACCGCCACAAGATTCCGTATCGCGTAGAGCGTCGGCAGTTTCCGACGGCGCTCGTCGGTGATCCGATCTGTTTTGTTCGGATCGGAGTGCGAAAGTCTAAAAGACGGAAAGTCCAAAAGTCATAAAGTCAACTTTCCAACTTGCAGACTTTCAGACTTTAAAACCGGCATTTTTGCCCGAATCAGACAAATACTGGCGGGCGTATTTCACGTAGTTCTCTGCCGACTCTCTAACCCAGGCTAACTCCTTGTCCGTGACCGGGCGCTTGACCTTAGCCGGTGAGCCGAGAATCAAACTCTTCGGCGGCACGACCGTCCCTTCAACGACCAGGGCACCGGCCCCTACCACCGAATCCTCTCCGATCACTGCCCCATCCATAATGATCGCGCCCATTCCCACCAGCACGCGATCCTGAATCGTACAGCCGTGTAGCACCACATTGTGACCGATCGTCACGTCGTTTCCGATGACCAACGGATGGGTGTCGTAAGTTACATGGAGCATGCAGAGGTCCTGCACGTTGGTTCGATTTCCGATCCGGATGTAATGGACATCACCCCGGATCACGGCATTGAACCAGACACTGCAGTCCTCCCCCATGACCACATCGCCGATCACAACAGCCGTTTCTTCAATAAAGCACGACTTTGGGATAGTCGGTTTGATGCCCTGAAACGTGCGAATCATGAGGGGCACTCTAGGGGAAGTGAGCGGCCTCCCGCAAGGGTCTGATTGACAGTCTTTTTGACCCTCCC
>JARFPM010000127.1 GCA_030444405.1 Nitrospira sp. | reverse complement strand
TGCGGTATCTGCAACGGTCCTCCCGGTTCGGCTGGAGCTTGGCGAATCTCGTGGCGCTGCTGCGTATGAACCTCTTTCCCCATCGCGATTTGATGGCCTGGCTCGACGAACCGTTCACCACGCCACCCCAGCAACAGGACCACCCCCAAACCCTGTTGGCCTTCGCGTAATCTTGGACAGCAGGAGGAGGCACGAACGTGAACACCCGTCATCACCCGTCCAAAACCCGCATAAAATCAGGTGGGCTCCCACCCGGTCTCGGCTATCTTGGACAGCAATGTCCCCCCATGGGTCTTTTGTAACGAGCAGGGCCAGCCACTGAATCAGAACCGGATCCGCCTGAAATTCTTCCGTCTGCTGAAAGGTGCGGGCGTGCGACAAGTCCGATTCCATGACCTGCGCCATTCATTTGCATTGCTCCTCCTGCAGAACGGAGAAAGTCCGGTATACGTCAAGGATCAGATGGGCCACAGCTCCATTCAGGTGACCGTGGACCTCTACGGCCATTTGATTCCTGGTGGGAATAAGCAAGCCGTCGATCGCCTCGATACTCCCGAGGTACAGCCCATTTCCGCAACCCAGGCGCAACCAGCGGCAACCTTCGTGAGACCTACTTCTTCAGATCGGCTGATGCCACAAGCAGTTATGAGGAAGGGGTATGGGGTGGATGACGGGTTTCGAACCCGCGACCTCCGGATCCACAATCCGGCGCTCTAACCAGCTGAGCTACACCCACCATGAGGGGCTTGACGAAGGATGATATTAACAAAGCATGGATTGCCGTCGCAACCGACAGGCTTTACTGCCGTGCATCGAAGGCTGCCTGCATCTCCGCGGTGATGGCCGCCACGGTCGCTGCCGGGTCTTCCGCATCGCGGATAGGCCGCCCGATCACGAGATAATCGGCGCCGGAGGCGATGGTCTGGGTGGGAGTCGTGGCTCTGGCATGGTCGTCGACTCCCTTGCCGGCCGGCCGGACTCCCGGCGTAACAACCACAAAGTGTGGCCCGACTTTCTGCCTGATGGCCGCCGCCTCTTCACCGGATGCCACCACACCATCGCAGCCGACTTCTGAGGCGAGCGACGCCCTGGCTGTGACCAGATCTTGGACGGTCCGCTGAATCCCCATTTCTCGGAGATCCTGACTGTCGAAGTTCGTCAGCACGGTCACGGCCAACAGTTTGAGCGATGATCCTTCCCGCCCCTGCACCGCGGCCGTGAGCGCCTTGCGGTTCGCATGGATGGTTAAGAAATCGACTCCCATCGCCGCGACCCGACTCGTCGCACGACGGACCGTCTCTTCGATATCGAGAAACTTTAGGTCGAGAAACACTTGCATGCCCCGCTCTACAATCCGCTTCACCATCTCCGGGCCTGCCGCGGTATAGAGCTCAAGGCCCACCTTGACGAAGGAGATGTGACCCTGGAGTCGGTCCAAGAGTCGATCTGCTTCTGCCGCTGAAGGCACATCCAATGCAAAGATGAGTCGGTCGCGTGCCGCGATCTTCACCATACTTACTCCTTCTTCAGGCCGATCCTTGACGATCGGCGACGCCCTATGATAGTAATTTGCCTCTTTAATCATAGGAGTGATCGATGCCTCAGACTCACAAATCGACGATTCGACGAGCCCGTCAAGCCGAGCGACGACATGAGCGGAATCGGGCCACCGTCAACACGGTCAAGACGCTCATCAAGAAAGTTCAGTCCGCCGTAGCGGGGAAGAAAGCAGACGAGGCCAAGGCCGGTTTGCTGGAAGCCACCTCGGCGATCGGGAAAGCTGTTTCTAAAGGCATCCTTCATCGCAATACCGCATCCCGCCGAATTTCGCGTTTGGCTCTTCGCGTCAATGCCCTGTCCAGTTCCGGCTCTTAATCGTTCGCACGTTCGACACGACCCGCGCAGGAACTCGCTTCGATGGAGCCGGCCGAGGTGGCTCCGGTACCGTACCTTGTTTGCCTGCGGCGTCTTCACAGAGCCTTAATAACACACGCTCCAGTACCATTCTTGGGCGGCTACCGCTTCCCCCCTTGAGCTTCCCATCAGTCTCGAAGAAGAGTTGTAGTGCCGATCGGAGGTGTGGCTCAGAAAACCGATCGAGGAAAGAACGGACCTTCCATGGGTCCATGCGCAAGCTTCTGGCCACCTCGCCTTCACGAGCGCCATTGGCCAGCAACTCTTTGACTTTCCAGAGACGGCGATACTGCCACGCGAGAGAACCGAGTATCCGAAGCGGGGCCTCCCCTGCTTCAAGGTTGCGCGCCAGGATGGAAAGGACTCGTCCCCGGCGACCCTCCGCGATGGCAAGGGTCAAATCAAACACCGAGGCGCCGGGATCCATGCCGCGCAGCAGATGGACGTCTTCAGCGGTGACGGAACGATCGGGCGGCACATAGGAGGCGAGCTTCTCCAATTCGCGTCGCACGCCATAGAGCGATGCGCCGCAAGCCTCCTGCAACACATGAGCTGCCGTTTCCTCCAAGCGAAGACCGAGCCCTGCTGCTTCACGGGCAATCCAGGAAGGCACCTGCGCATCGCGGAGAGACGAGCAATCGACCACAATCGCCGATCGAGTCAGGGCTTGGGAAAATTTCAGCCGGCCGTCCAGCTTCGGGCTCACGAACACCAGCGTCGTGGATTCCACCGGGTTGTTCACACAATCGAGAAGGACCTCGCTTTCCCGAGCGGTCAGTTTCTCCACTGCCTTCACCACGACCAAGCGACGCTCCGAGAAGACCGGCACGGCCGACACACTGTTTCGGATATCGGCTCCGTTCGCTTCATCTCCATAGAACAGTTCGTAATTGAACTCATCCCCTTCGCTGCCAAGGGTCGCGCGCTTGATGGCGGCGAGCGCAGAATCCCGCAGAAGGTCTTCTTCCCCGACGACGAGATACAGAGACCCTGGCCCCTGCTGTTTCAACGCCG
This sequence comes from Nitrospira sp., assembly GCA_030444405.1. Taxonomy (GTDB): domain Bacteria; phylum Nitrospirota; class Nitrospiria; order Nitrospirales; family Nitrospiraceae; genus Nitrospira_D. The sequence goes on along the minus strand of JARFPM010000127.1, from coordinate 2,836 downwards.
ACTCCAGCTGCACATGATTCAGGGCCGATGCCATTGGTCCAAGCCTTCGACTCTAGTGGGACACCGATGCCGGGGTGGATGCTTGCTTCGTGAGTCCACCCGTTTCGAGCTGCAAGAGGAACCGCGCAGCCAGGTCAGCCGCCACAAAGCGACCCGCCTGCTCCGTTGCCCGATTCTGGAGCGCACGATTAAACTGCAGATCGGATGTAACGAAGAGCTCCGACGCTCCTTTTGCGATTTGCGTCCAGACCGCTTTTCTCGACCGGACATCTTCAACTCGAACCGAGACGACTACCTCGACTCTGCTTTCAAACGTCTGCGTCTGCGAAAAGCTGAGGGTCGGCACGGTCACCGAAAGGATTTGGCCGGTCAGCACGAGATCCGCCGCTCCGGAATCAGGCACGACCTGCGCCCCGCTGCCGGTGGAAAATTCATCACGAAAATAGTTGGTGTAGCGCATTTCCAAATTCGGCTCAAAGCTGCTGTTGATCAGCGTCCGTATGATGAGACGCGGCGGCGGTTCTTGAGAGGTCGAGACAGGAGTGCCGCCGATGGTCGGTCCGGCTCCCTCCAGCCTAAACTGATAGCCGCAGGCGGCGAGCGTCGAAGCGATGAGTGCTGAGACGAGAGTGCTGAGAATAAAAAGGAACGGCCCCCTCTCCTCCTGATTCCTGTTCGCCGTGGACTCAGCCCTCAGCACTCAGCACTCCTAGATAACAAAGTTGAGCAGCTTCTTTTCGACGTAGATCACCTTCCTCGGCTCTTTCTCTTGGAGCCACTCCGCCGCCTCTGCCCGAGCCAACCGTTCGATGGCATCGCGTGACGTGTCAACCGCGACATCGAGTTTAGCCCTGAGCCTCCCGTTGACCTGAATGGGAATGATCATGCGCTCGCTCACCGTCATCGCCGGATCGAAGATCGGCCAAGGCTGTTGCGACACACTGGGCTGGTGCCCCAGCAAGCCCCAGAGCTCCTCGGCTACATGCGGGGCGAACGGCGAAAGCAGCAAGACGAACGGCTCAATCACCGATCGAAACCGTCGCTGCACCTTCGTCATCTCGTTCGTGAAGATCATCATCTGCGAGATGGCCGTATTGAAGCGGAGGGCTTCGATGTCCTCCGTGACCTTCTTGATCGTGTGATGCAGCAGGCGCTGATGGTCGAGGCTCGGTGCGGTCGACACGATGGCAGTCGACAGTCGGCCTTGCTCATCGACCATCAGTCGCCAGACTCGTTCCAAGAAACGGGTCACGCCTTCCACACCTCTTGTACTCCATGGCTTCATCGCCTCGAGCGGTCCCATAAACATCTCATAGAGCCGTACCGCATCCGCGCCGAACTGATCGATCATCTCATCCGGATTGACCACGTTGCCGCGTGATTTCGACATCTTCTGATTGTCTTCTCCCAAGACGATGCCCTGATGCACCAACTTCAGGAACGGCTCGGGAGTGCTCGTCACGCCGATATCGAACAGGACTTTATGCCAGAACCGAGCATACAGGAGATGCAAAACGGCATGCTCGCTGCCCCCGATGTACAGGTCCACGGGCATCCAATAGCGCTCTTTGGCCGGGTCGACGAGTTGTGTCGAGTTCTTGGGATCGATGAATCTCAGGTAGTACCAGCAAGAGCCGGCCCACTGAGGCATGGTATTGGTTTCGCGCCGAGCCGGATGACTGGTGGCAGGATCGATCGTCGTCAGCCACGAATCCAAGGTGGCCAGTGGGCTCTCACCGGTACCGGACGGCTTGAAACTGCTGGTCTCCGGTAAGACGAGAGGCAACTGCTCCTCCGAAAGCGGACGTGCTTCTCCATCGACCCACACGATCGGGAACGGTTCGCCCCAATACCGTTGTCGGGCGAAGAGCCAATCGCGTAGTTTGTAGTTGACCGCCCTGGTTCCCTTGCCTTGCTTCGCCAACCATTCAGTGATTTTTGGGATCGCTTCGGACGGTGTGAGACCATTGATCGAAAAACTGCCGTCGCTGGTCGCTGAATTTACGACCCTGCCGCAATCCGTGTCGGTGAAGGCCGCTTGCTGCACATTCCCACCTGAAATCACCTCGCGGATAGGCAGATGATAGTGACGCGCGAACGCCCAGTCTCGTTCGTCGTGCGCCGGCACGGCCATGATCGCGCCGGTCCCGTAACTCATCAGCACATAATCGGCGATCCAAATCGGCAAACGTTCATGGTTCACCGGGTTGACGGCGTAGCCGCCGGTGAAGACTCCGGTCTTCTCCTTGTCGAGCTCTTGTCGTTGCAGATCGCTTTTCTTCGCCGCCATTTCGCGATAGGCCTGGACGGCAGCCTTTTGCTCCCCGCTCGCGACCACGTCGACAAGCGGGTGTTCAGGCGCCAAGACCATGTAGGTCGCCCCGAACAGCGTATCCGGTCTGGTCGTGAACACTCGGATCACACCCGTCTGATCGGCCAGTGAAAAATCAACCTCCGCGCCGATGGATCGCCCGATCCAATTTTTTTGCATCTCCAGCGTGCTGGGAGGCCAGTCGACGAGTTTCAAGTCCTCAAGCAATCGATCGGCATAGGCGGTGATCTTGAGCACCCATTGCCGCATCGGCTTGCGAATCACGTCGAAACCGCCGACTTCGCTCTTGCCGTCGACGATTTCTTCATTCGCCAGCACCGTGCCGAGCGCAGGACACCAGTTCACAGGAACTTCCGCCACGTAGGCCAATCCTCGTTCGAAGAGTTTCAGAAAAATCCATTGGGTCCAGCGATAGTACTGCGGGTCCGTGGTGCTGAGCTCTCGCTCCCAATCATACGAGAGTCCGACTCGCTTCATCTGGCGCCTAAAGGTGGCGATGTTTTC
>JARFPM010000126.1 GCA_030444405.1 Nitrospira sp. | reverse complement strand
TCGGAAGGCCGTCATGTCCATAAAATCCGATTGACATTGTATACGCCCCAGGCAATAATCCGCCCTCTTCTTCGGGTGGGTGCCTTCATGTCTGTGTCGTCATCCTCAATTACCGTTCTGGTACTCACGAACGATACGGCTGTACAAGCTCTCGTGAGACAGATATTCAAGGACGCCTCCGTTTCGCTTGCTCGGGACGTTTCGTCCTTTCAGAAGGAGCTGTCAAAATATAGATTTGATGCGGTCGTGATGGAGTCGCAAGGCGGACAGGAACAGATGGACGCGATTAATGATCACCTCGATCCCTCTCGCACGCTTTATATCAGGGGATCTAAGGCTGTCTTGAAAAAGATGCTGAAAACAATCCAACCGATGAATCAGCCAGGCAGCCATCAGCAGAACAAAGCCCGCGACGCTTCCTTGGAGAGTTATTTAGAGGTGAAAATGGGGGAATTCGTAAAGGGGATGAGGAACGGATCGGCTAAAAACCTGCATCCGATCCTGATCTCCGCCGTGGAACGCCCTCTCATCACGTCAGCACTGCGAGAGACAGGAGGCAATCAAATACAAGCAGCTGAACTTCTCGGACTCAACCGTAACACGTTGCGAAAAAAGATCGTTAATCTTCACATTCCATTGAAACAAACGAAAGCGAAAGCGAGTCATAGTGCCTGAACACGACTTTCACAGGTGTGCTGCTGAATTCACTCCCACATCATCTCTCAAAACTCATGCAGGAGGGACATCATGACAAAGGAAGAGCTGATCGCAAAGATGGCCGCTTCAGCAGGAATCACTAAGGTAGCGGCCGGAACCGCCCTCGAAGCCTTCACTGGGGCAGTGACTTCCTCATTAAAAAAAGGGCAACGCGTCTCCCTCGTCAATTTCGGCACCTTTACGATTTCAAAGCGGAAAGCACGAATGGGAAGGAATCCACGGACGGGTGAGTCACTCCGAATTCCGGCGGCGAAGGTCCCGAAGTTTTCAGCCGGAAAAGAGCTTCGCTCTGCAGTTAGGTGACGGTCCGCAGGCTGAAGATGTCTGTCCCCAGGAGATGAAAGAGAAGGTCGCCCTTCTGTCGGATGGCCGAGAGAAGGCGGCCTTCTCTTTCGTTTTCTTGACAGTGTCAACGAGGCTATATTAGCATGCCTCCTTTCTAAGATAGGCGCGTAGCTCAGGGGGAGAGCGCTACCTTGACACGGTAGAGGTCGACGGTTCAAGACCGTCCGCGCCTACCATAACAGGCGGAGATACTGGTTTGCCTCTTGGAGGCCCGGTATCTTTGTTGTTTTTGTGCTGTGGATCAAATCCATAAGTCATGAACGTATCAGTTAATGATGGTCCAAGCGGTGACATTCAGACCGGGAAGACGGTGAGTGACGCTCTGTCTGAGTTAGGAATCGCAGGCCAGGATATTCTGGCAGCCAAAGTCGATGGAGCAGTTGTTGATCTGTCACGTCCTCTCTGTGGAAGTCCGGTAGTGGAGCCACTACGGTTCGATCGTGCAGAGGGCCGTGAGGTGTACCGCCACAGCAGTACCCATATCATGGCTCAAGCAGTAAAAGAACTCTTCCCGACGGCGCAACTGACCATCGGACCAGCCCTGGAAGATAGTTTTTATTATGACTTTGCTTTCGAACGTCCCTTTACGCCTGAAGACTTGGAGAGAATCGAAGAACGCGCCGCGGAAATCATCAAGCGTAATCTCACTATCACAAGGCGGGAGTTTTCAAAACAGGACGCGATAGATTTTTTCAGAGCCCGTGGAGAGCGCTACAAGGTCGAGCTGATCCAAGGTTTCCCCGACGGAGAGCCGATCACCGCCTACGCACAAGGCGACTTCGTCGATCTCTGTCGCGGCCCCCATCTCCCGACTACCGGTTCCGTTGGGACCATCAAATTGCTCAACACGGCCGGAGCGTATTGGCGTGGCGATGAACGGAATCCAATGCTACAGCGGATCTACGGAACATCCTTTCCGACACGAGCGGAGGTGGATGCCTACCTGGCCCGGCTGGAGGAAATTAAGCGGCGCGACCACAGAAAAGTCGGAAAAGAGCTGGATTTGATCAGCATTCAGGATGAGATCGGACCAGGCCTGGTACTCTGGCATCCGAAAGGCGCGGCGGTCCGCCTGGCGATTGAAAATTTCTGGCGAGAACAACATATTCGGGATGGGTACGAACTGGTCTATTCGCCTCATACCGCACGTCTTGATCTCTGGAAAACCAGCGGGCATCTCGATTACTACCGCGAAAACATGTTCCCATCAATGAAGCTCGAAGGCAGCGAGTACCAGCTGAAACCGATGAATTGTCCGTACCATATCATGATCTATCAATCTCACCTGCGGAGCTATCGAGACCTCCCCATTCGCTATGGGGAACTGGGCACGGTCTATCGCTATGAACGGACCGGCGTTCTGCACGGGCTCATGCGGGTTCGTGGATTCACGCAGGATGATGCCCATCTCTTCTGCCGCCCGGACCAGATGGAACACGAAGTCAGCCGGGTGCTGGACTTTACATTTTTCGTACTACAGACATTCGGATTCCATCAATTTGAAGTGTTTTTATCCACACGGCCCAAAGAGTCCGTGGGCGGTGATGAACATTGGACCTTAGCCACCAGCGCATTGGAAGCGGCGCTGAAGAGCCGTAATATCTCCTTTCATCTCGATCCGGGAGGAGGGGCATTTTACGGACCGAAGATCGACATCAAGATCAAAGATGCATTGGGCCGCTCATGGCAATGCTCCACGGTCCAGGTGGATTTCAACAATCCAGAGCGGTTTGAGTTAAGTTACATTGGAGAGGACGGGAAAGCCCATCGCCCGATCATGATCCATCGCGCGTTAATGGGTTCGATCGAACGTTTCTTCGGGATTCTGATCGAGCATTACGGGGGCGCGTTCCCGACCTGGCTGGCACCGGTGCAGGCGGTGGTCATGAACATCACCGATCGCCAGCAAGACTATGTCGCCGCCGTCGTCACACAATTGAAGACAGCCGGCTTTCGTGCCGAAACGGACCTTCGGAATGAAAAGATCGGGTTCAAGATTCGTGAAGCAGAAAAGGCGAAAATTCCGTTCATGTTGGTAGCGGGGAATCGCGAAATGCAAGATGGGACTCTCTCGGTACGAGGCCGAAGCGGGTCAAATTTAGGGAATAAGACAGTGGCTGAGGTGTTGGATCTCCTGCAAGCCGAGGTCAAATACACACAGCGCGAACTTCAACATACACACTAAACAAGAGGTGGCCTATCGTTCCCAAATTGCGCGTGAATCGTGAAATCCGAGTCCGAGAAGTTCGTGTGATCGGCCCGGAGGGAGAACAACTCGGTATCCTTCCGACACCGGATGCCTTTCGTCAGGCTCAAGAAGGCGGCTATGACCTGGTGGAGGTCGCTCCCAACTCCGTTCCCCCGGTCTGTAGGATTATGGACTTTGGGAAGTATAAGTATGAGTTGAGCAAGAAGGATCACCAAAGCCGGCGACATCAAAAGTCTACCCAAGTAAAGGAAATCAAGTTGCGTCCACGGACGGATAAGCATGACCTTGAGATTAAGGTCCGCCAGATGAAGAGCTTCCTAGAGGAGGGCAACAAGACCAAGGTCACCCTCACCTATCGTGGGCGAGAAATGGCCAACCAAGAGATGGGGCGTGCGGTGATGAATTCCGTCATTGAACAGTTGGCTCAAGCCGGCACGATCGAGTATGCTCCTCGGATGGAAGGACGCAGTTTGATCATGATCGTAGCTCCGAAACATTGACATGCAGCTCGGTGATTGCTCAACCAAAGGAATCTCCTCATGAAAATGAAGACGCATAAAGGGGCAAGTAAGCGTTTTACGAAGACCGGAAGCGGGAAAATCGTTCGCCGCAAGGCAGGCAAACGGCATCTGTTGACGCACAAACGGCATGACCACAAGCGCCGCTTGAGCGGCACCACGGTCGTCGATACGGGGTTTGTCTCGTCATTGAACCAACTGCTCCCGTACCAATAGGACAGCAGTCCCACGGAGACAGCATATCTGACCCATAAAGGAGTAATGAATCATGCCTCGCGCAAAAGGTGGACCAAAAACGAGAGCCCGACGGAAGAAGCGGATCAAGCTGGCCTCAGGCCAGTACGGCGGGAAGAGCCGGTTGTTCCGTTCAGCGACGGAAAGTGTTGATAAGGGCTTGACCTACGCCTACACCGGTCGCAAGAACCGGAAGCGGGATTTCCGCCAACTGTGGATCGCTCGCATCAGCGCGGCCGTTCGCGCACAGGGGATGAGCTATGCGCGGTTTATCAATGCGCTCAAGAAAGCCAATATCTTATTGGATCGAAAAGTCCTCTCGGACATGGCGATTAAAGACGCCGCGGGATTTGAAAAGTTGATTGATCTTGCCAAGCAGCACTTGACTCCCGCCACAGCCTAACTTCACGCGTTCACTAGAATGTTCGACGGAAGGGGAAGCGACAAATTGTCGTTACCCCTTCCGTCGTTTCAAATAAGAACTCCCTACCCAAGGGTCGCCAGTTGCGAGAGATTCACGTCGAACGCGACGACCGGCATGGCGATCTGCCAACGTTCGAGGACTTCTGGATGGACTTCGCCAATGACGCCGACAGGCTTGCCCGAGACGAGAATGCGGCCGGCCCGGCCTTCTAAAAAAGACGGATGCTGCACCGGCTCAAGACTGTATTCCTTGCCGAGGTAGTAAAACAGGACATCGAGACTAGAATGGATTTCCGAGAAATAGGTGGCGGCGTGAGCGATCAAGGCGCCCAAGACGGTTTCCGTTCGAGACCCCAACTCGTGCGTACCGTCGGGAATCGCCACATCCCCGGCTTCGAAGAGGCGATGGGGATAGAACGCCCGGCTCGAGGCGGCTTCGATACGCAGCAATGAGGGCAGCATCCATTGCCGGAGGCAAGAGAAGCTCAACGACATGACATTATCGACGTCGACCGTCCGTCCCCATTCCGTACCGTCGAGACGCATGAATCCTGAATATTGGTCCGGTGAACCGAGAATGTTCGAAATGATTTCCTGAAAACCAAGCCCCACCATTAATTCTCGGGATCGATCGGACAGCTGTTCAATGGCGGATAATCCTCCCACTGTAAATTGTGCCGGCATGATGGGCGTGAACTCGGCATAGCCCCGGCTCATCGCAACGTCTTCAACCACATCCATCGTATGCATCAGATCATGCCGGTACGCCGGGAGTTTTGCCTTAACCGATCCCTTTTCTGCCGACACGCCGTACCCATACGCCTCAAGAGCTTGCTTCACGACCGTCTCGCCGATCTCCTGGCCTAGTGCCTGTTCAATCGCTTTGATCCGAATCGTCTTGGGCTTCCCGAAATCTTGTGGTGTTTTGACTCGTTTGCCCAGCGTTGTGCTCGTGGGATACTGTATCTCAACCGGCTCGATCGTTGCGCCACGGTCGGCCAAATTCGTCGCAAAGATGTTCAACGTAAGTATCACCATGGGCAAGTCCGTCCCGGTCACTTCAACAAAGAGTTCATCATCGCCCACCCCCAATGGGGTAAACCGCACTTCGTCCGGTTTCACCAGCTCATAGGTTACAGGAAAGGTAATATTCCGCAGCTGGTAAATTCCGATGGAGACAGTCTTGCGCTTACGCCCAAAGATGTCGGCCAACTTCTCCTGCGTTTGAATCAACTGAGCCAACCCCTTCTCGGTCACTCGATACCCTTTGGCCGTACAGGCTGCTGCATACGGGCGCACCTGCTCCATGCCGGGCTTCACGATCAGATGATGTAGCGACTTCGGTTTTTTGGCGAAGAAGGAATAGGGCTTGAGCCGGCCTTGTTGCTTGATGCGAATTTGTCTGGCAATCCCCTCGCAACACCAGAGGTCCGGCCGATTGCTATCTTGTAGTTCGATGCGTAACTCCCCGGTTTCAGGGTTGTGCCCCTTCAGTTCGCCCTTCACCAGCATGAGCCACTCCTCCAACTGAGCCATCGTGACGACGCCACGACCGGCATCGCGATCACTCGTGAGAAGCGACTCTAAATCGTCTTTAAAAATAGTGATCGTGGGCATG
>JARFPM010000170.1 GCA_030444405.1 Nitrospira sp. | reverse complement strand
GAGTCTCGAAACGCTGGAACCTCGATTGTTTTCGTGATGATTGCACGCTAATAGTCAGTTTCGCGACAGTCCCCCATGCGCCGGGGGCGCACCCACGCGCATGAAAATGGTGTATCGTGCCTCAGATGCTTGCCATGGACGAAGGTCGATTTTCAGTGATGCCTTGAGCTCGTGCGACAGTCTGACCTGGTCGCCGCGACGTATCCACGATTGTTGCCGATTCCGCGGAATCGAGCACGCGGAGCAGATTGTTTCTTCTTCCGGTGGCCTCCATCGCAAGCGCATCTGGAGGACAGGCTCATGATGGAAGCGATGTTTAGGTGTGTCGCTGGATTTGACGTTCACAGTAAGACCATTGCCGTATGCCTCAGACGCGTAACGGACGGCAAGGTGTTTAAAGAGATTCGCACCTTTGAGACGATGACGCGGAATTTGCTGGCGCTCAGCGACTGGCTTAGATCCGAGGGAGTCACTCACGTTGCTATGGAATCCACGGGAGTATTTTGGAAGCCTATCTATAACATTCTCGAGGGGCAATTCGAGATACTCCTGGTCAATGCGCGCCATATCAAGAACGTGCCCGGACGCAAGACGGACGTGAAGGACTGTGAGTGGATCGCCCAGTTGCTGCAATGTGGGCTTCTCCGAGCAAGCTTCATTCCGCCGAAGCCTCAACGAGAGTTGCGGGATCTGACCCGGATGCGAACTCAGTTGACCGGCGAAATGGCGGCAGTTGCCAATCGCATTCACAAGGTACTGGAAGATGCCAACGTGAAGCTGGGACTGGTCGCCACTGACGCGCTTGGGGTTTCGGGCCGCAAGATGATTTCCGCGCTCATTGGTGGAGAAACCGACACGGCCAAGATGGCGGACCTGGCCTGCGGGCGGCTGCGGGAAAAGATTCCCCTGCTTGAGCAGGCTTTGCTGGGGAAGGTGACCGAGCATCATCGTTTCTTGCTGAAGGCACTGATGGATCACCTGACATACCTGGAGGGTCAGATCGATCGATTCAATCAACGCATCGAAGAGGCCGCTCGCCCTTTCGAGAAAGCGATCATGGCTTTGATTCCGATGCCGGGATATGACCAGGCGTCGGCACAAAGCGTAATCGCCGAGATCGGGCCGGATATGAATCAGTTTCCTACCGATGCCCACCTCTGCTCGTGGGCGAAGGTTTGTCCTGGAAACAACGAAAGTGCCGGGAAGCGGAAGAGTGGTACAACTGGTCACGGCAACCGGTGGCTCCAAAGTACGTTGGTCCAAGTGGCATGGGCTGCCTCTCGCAAGAAGCAGTCTTACTTTCAGGCCCAGTTTCGCAGGCTCTCCGGCCGTCGGGGCAAGAAGCGCGCCATTGTCGCGGTGGCTCATTCCATCCTCACCGACACGTACCATATTCTTAAGGCCGGGGCATCCTATCGGGAGCTGGGAGGAGATCACTTCGACCGCCTGCATCATGACAGGATTCGACGCTACCATGTAAAACGACTCCAGGACCTTGGTTACCCTGTTGTGCTCGGTGAACGCCAAGTCGCGTAACCCGAGCTTATTTTCGGAGCAGAAAC
>JARFPM010000053.1 GCA_030444405.1 Nitrospira sp. | reverse complement strand
AGGTCAATTTTGGGTGGTTAGCCAAACCCTGGACACGTGTAGACGCCGATTTAATCTTTTCCCGCACCGGTTTTGGAGTTGATGCGTTTGAAGTCTTGTGTGACCCTCAGTGGATCGTGTTGCACCGGAGTTTTCAGCGACGTACATCGAGTCCTCTGTTCATTCCCTATCCCTTCTAGTAGTTTCCCTTTCCACATTCCCTTTCCACCGGAATTGCCGCTTTTCACCGGCCTGGCTATAATAGCACGCTATGGAGCCGGAATCCTCCGATCATCCTCAACGCCTTTCCAGTGACGTCCTGTCCTCTTCTTATATCCCGGCTGATAGGGATATGGAATTTCTCCAACGAGACGAGCTTCGCTCCGTCCGCCTCGGGCTCGAACTGTTAAAGCCTGAGTTGATTCAGGCAGAAGAAGGAATCAGGTCCACCATCGTCGTCTTCGGAAGTTCGAGGCTCCAAGAGCCTGTCGCCGCAAAACAGGCGCTTCACATGGCCGAAGTGGAAGCCGCTCGTGCTCTGAACGATCCTCTATGCCAGCAAAGAGTCGCGACCGCCAAACGGCAGCTCGCTCTTTCGAAGTATTATGATGTCGCGCGAGAATTCGGTCGTTTGGTGTCGTCAACGTGCCAAGTTAACGGGAGGTGCGACTACGTCATTGTAACCGGAGGGGGGCCGGGCATTATGGAAGCGGCCAACCGCGGGGCGGCTGACGTAAACGCCAAATCGATCGGGCTCAACATTACTCTGCCGCACGAACAGAACCCGAACCCCTACATCACGCCGAGGCTCAATTTTCAGTTTCGCTATTTTGCCCTCAGAAAAATGCATTTCTTGCTTCGTGCGAAGGCGCTAGTCTCATTTCCCGGCGGATTCGGCACCCTTGACGAGTTGTTCGAAACGTTGACATTACTACAGACCGGCAAGACCGAGAGCGTGATCGTTGTGCTCGTCGGACGGGGCTTTTGGGAGCACCTGATCAATTGGCAATTTCTTATTGAGTGCGGACTGATCTCACAGAATGACCTTCAGCTCTTTCACTATGCCGAGACGGCCCAGGAAGCCTGGGATCTTATTGCACGTCACAATGGAGTATCCCCAGCATGAAATTCTCCTTCTACGGGGCCGCTCGTTCCGTCACCGGGAGCCGGCATCTGTTGGAAGTGCCGGGCTTCCGGCTGTTGTTCGATTGTGGACTGTTTCAGGGACGCAGGGAAGAAGCGGTCCGGCGAAACCGCGATCTGGGGTTTGAGCCGAAATCCGTTGCCGCCGTATTGTTGTCGCACGCGCATATCGATCATTCGGGAATCCTGCCCGTCTTACCTCGACAAGGGTTTTCCGGGAAAGTCTATCTCACTAGGGCATCGGCCGACTTAGCCGGGATCATGCTTGAAGATTCGGCCCGTGTTCAAGAGAACGACTGTCGGTATGTCAATAAGCAAGAAAAGAGACGTGGGAAAACGTGCATTCACCCGTTCTACGACGGCGATGACGTCAAGAAGATTGCCAAACGGTTTGAGGGAAGTCGGTATGGAGAGCAATTGAAAATTGCGCCTCGTGTCACGGCCTCGTTTCACGACGCAGGTCATATCCTAGGATCCGCCGCCGTCCGTGTGAAGTATACAGCGCGCGGGAATACCACCACGGTTTTGTTCAGCGGTGATTTAGGCCGTTCCCATATGCCGATCCTGCGCGATCCTGAACCTCCGCCTCCCTGTGACGTCCTGATTCTCGAATCGACGTATGGCGACCGGCTGCACGAACAGCCTGGCGAGGAGATGAAGAAGAAAGCCCAGGACCTGATCGCCCACGCACGGGAACACAGGAGCAAGATCATCGTACCGGCCTTTGCAGTGGGGCGGACACGTCACCCGGAATGCTATGACGAGGAGACGTTGAAGACCTTTTCATCGGGCGGCGATGTCTTCGCATCACGCTATATACGTTTTATCTCCTCGCCGGAGGACAGCAAGCGGCTCAATGCCATGCGCGGACCCTGTGTCATCATCTCTTCATCCGGTATGTGCGAAGGCGGCCGCGTTATTCACCATCTCAAACATGCGATTCAGGACGAAGCGAATGTGATCATGTTCGTCGGCTTTCAAGCGGAACATACGCTCGGACGGAAGCTCGTCGAAGGCTGGGATGTGGTGCCGATCTTCGGCGTGCCGACGAAGCGGCGTGCACAGATCGTGAAGTTGAATGGCCTATCGGCCCATGCCGACCGGAACGATCTCCTGGCGTATGTGCGAGCCATCAGCCCACGGCCCAGCACCATCTTCATCGTGCATGGCGAAGAGAAACAGGCTCTCTCGTTGGGCGCCGCGATCCAAGCGGAACATCCGAAGATCGATGTGCGAATTCCCCACCAGAGCAGTACGCATGAGGTCTAGAGCCAGGCACCCCAGCCCAGCTATCGGGCAAGGGATCGCTCGGCTACTAATCCTGCCGTGTCTCGTCAGCGTCTTCGCAGGCTGTCTCTACGCGGCAGCGGCGGAGTCGGACCAAGAGCGCAAGCGCCTACGAGAAATCGGCATCGTGATCGGGCAGTATCAGCCCGGTCCCCTCAACGCGATAACCGACGTGGCCGGTGTGAAGATCGGCCAGGCCACACTTATAAGAGGAGAAGGCCCGCTGAAGCCGGGGCAAGGGCCGGTCCGTACCGGAGTCACCGTGATCATTCCACGCGACGATGTCGTACCGGAGTCACCGTGATCATTCCACGCGACGATGTCTGGCACCAGAAGGTTCCGGCAGGGTCATTCGTCCTCAATGGTACCGGTGAAATGACCGGCCTCGCCTGGGTGGCCGAGTCCGGATTTCTTGAATATCCTATCGCCCTCACCAATACACTGAACGTTCCGCGCGTGGCCAATGGCGTCATGAGTTGGTTGATTAAACAGAATCCGGATATCGGCATTTCCGACGATACGCTGACGCCGGTCGTCGCCGAATGCGATGACGGGCGATTGAACGACATCCAAGGCCGCCATGTGTCGGAGGAAGACGTGATGACAGCGCTCGACGGCGCGAGCAGCGGGATGGTGGCGGAAGGCACGGTCGGCGCCGGCACCGGCATGGTCTCTTACGGCTTCAAGGGTGGAATCGGCACTTCGTCGAGAAAGCTGCCCGAGAAAGAAGGCGGCTATACGGTCGGCGTGCTGGTCAACGCGAACCACGGACGAAGACCGGAACTGGTGGTCAATGGCATCCCGGTGGGAAAACTCTATGATCCCCCTCAGCAGATATCCGAAGCGCCATCGGCCGGCCAGAGCGAAGGCTCGATCATCGTGGTGATTGCCACCGATGCACCGTTGGATGGTCGGCAGCTCACCAGGCTGGCCAAGCGAGCTGCGCTGGGCCTCGCCCGCACCGGCTCCACCGCGCGCCACAGCAGCGGTGACTTTATGTTCGCCTTCTCGACGGCGAACGTCATTCCCCATTATCCGAAAGAGCCGACCTACCAGCTGACGCATCTGGCTGATACCCATTTGAATCCCCTCATCACAGCCACGGTCGAAGCCACAGAAGAAGCCATTCTCAACGCTCTCACGACGGCGACGACCGTCGTGGGTCGCGACGGCCATCGCATTGAAGCGATCGACCTGGGCCGCCTCAAAACACTCCTGTCGAGTTCCCGATGAAACTACCAGACTGTTGAAAAAGTTCGACTGCGGCGTTCTCGCGGCGCTTAGACGCTCAACGTACGGCCTGGCAAGAGCTGCCAGAGCAGCTCCGGACGGGCCGGGTGAAAAGCCTACGCCTCGCCTTCTCAGACACTGGGCGCTCACTGACTCGCGCCCGTCCGTAGACGTGACGCTCACTATTCTTCGCGTCGCGGACCTCGCTGCGGCCTTGCTGGACGGCCTTGTTGACCGGCCCGGGGCTCTGGTGAGATGGCCTGAGACTTCTGGATCTCCTGCTTCCGACGCTTTGCAAAATGGTTTGTCAAAACCTGCTGATCGGCTCAATTTCAGAGCCTGTTGCAAAGTGAACCAAGCTTGCAAATGTGGCGATTCCCTCGTTATCCTGCGGAACGTTAAATAGGAGGAATGGTATGAGCGAATACCAGATCGGGGGCGGGTTACAACTGCTGACGGCGGTGCAGAAGACTGAAGCCTTCGGTGAGTTCCTGAAAACAAGAATGGTCCATGCCCTGGAAACCGAAGATCCGACAGAGTTGCACTACCTCCTCGCGCAGGTGGACGACTACCATTCGTACCTGTGGCGGTACTATAAGAAGTTAGCGCAGACCCGAGCCCAGCGGCTGGATCCAGGAGTCTGACTCCCGGCGAGTTGCGAGCTCGCGCGGCTCCCACTCATGCCTGGCTCACCCGCCTTTCCACTTCACGAGGCAAGAACTTGCAGTTTGCAGTAGCCCTCTCGAAAACAGTAGACACGGAATTTGCGGCTCGGGCCGTGGCCGAGGACATTCGGGCGCAGCTGAGTACCGAACGGGTGGATCTTGCCTGTCTCTTCTTTTCCGCCCATCATGCAGAGCAGGCCGGCGTGTTAGCGAGGACGCTGACACGGATACTCGCTCCGAGACTTCTGATCGGCTGCAGTGGAGAGGGCGTGATTGCCGGAGCAGAGGAACTGGAAACGGCCCCGGCGATCACCGTCTGGGCGGGTGTACTTCCCGACGTCAATCTGCATCCACTCCGATCGTCGTTTTCACCGACGCAGGATCAATTTCAACTCTCGGGATGGCCTAAGCCGGAGGTTGAAGCCGCCTCGTTCCTCCTGCTCGCCGATCCCTTCACCACGCCGGTTCAAGAGATCCTTGCGATTTTGGAGGAGCGCTATCCTGGAGCGAAGGCGGTCGGAGGATTGGCCGGAGGTGGGCGAGAGGCCGGCATGAATCGGTTGGTGCTCAACGATCAAGTCCTCGATGGCGGGCTAGTGGGTGTCCACCTCTCAGGCGCCGTGGATATTCGGCCGATCATCTCTCAAGGATGTCGATTGATCGGCGACCGGTTCGTCGTGACGAAGGCCGAACACAATCTGATTCATGAACTCGGGGGTGCGCCGGCGTTGGAACGGTTGCAGGCCGTCTTCGAATCGCTGACGGAGGAAGACCAACAACGCGCGCATCAGGCGCTCCATCTCGGCATCGTCATCGACGAACATCGGAACCGCTTCGAGCGCGGAGATTTTCTGATTCGCAATCTGCTCGGAGCCGACCGCACCACGGGTGCCGTCGCGATCGGGGATGTGGTGCAAGAAGGCCAGACGGTCCAATTCCATCTGCGCGACGCGGAATCAGCCACGGAAGATTTGCACTCTCTGCTGGCGACCGACCGAGCCGGCCACCGGCGTCGTCCGCTCGGCGCACTCATGTTCAGCTGTTGCGGCCGTGGTCGGGGACTCTTTGGACGGCCGAATCATGATGCGGCCGCGACCATGGAATGCCTGGGGCCGATTCCCATCGCGGGGTTCTTTGCGCAAGGTGAGATAGGGCCCATTGGAAACCGCAACTTCTTGCACGGGTATACGGCCAGCTTGGCGCTATTTGCCGAACGGGATGTCTAGCCACTCCGTGGTTGACCGCACCATCGCTCCCATGCCATACAGTGAAACGAAGAAACGAAGGAGACTCGTATGAAATCTGGATCCATTTCATCAATCTTTGCGATGTTGGTTCTCGCATCAACATTATTCGGATGGGGAGGAGCTATGGCATCAGGTGAACAACCGTCAAATGCACAGGAAGTCACCACATCGTCTGGACTCAAATACGTGGATCAGGTGGTGGGCACCGGGGAGGTAGCAGTCGCCGGCAAGACGGCGAACGTCCACTATACTGGTTGGCTGGAGAACGGCAAGAAGTTCGATAGCTCCGTCGATCGTGGACAGCCCTTCTCGTTTCCCCTCGGCGCCGGGCGGGTCATTAAGGGCTGGGACGAAGGGGTACAGGGGATGAAGGTGGGAGGCAAGCGCAAACTCACTATCCCATCCGATTTGGGATACGGATCGCGTGGCGCAGGCGGAGTGATCCCACCGAATGCCACACTGATTTTCGACGTCGAATTGCTCGGAGTGCGGTAACCTCGCCGTGCAGCAGACTCCCCTCATTGCACAACATCGCGCCGCCGGTGCCAAGCTGGTCGACTTCGCGGGATGGGAAATGCCCATCCAGTACAGCGGCGTGGTGGATGAGTACCACGCCGTTCGCAGCAAGGCCGGTCTCTTCGATGTCACCCATGCAGGCGCAGTACTCGATGGTCTGCAACGAGCAGGGCGGCATCAAGGACGATATCTTCGTCTATCGGTTGGCGAGGGCCGGAGAGTTTCTTCTGTGCGTCAACGCGTCCAATCGAGACAAGATCGTCTCGTGGCTTACGGGGCACGGTCGTGAGGTTCCGGACTGTCGGGTCTCCGACCGTTCAGCTGAGATCGCCCAGATCGCCTTGCAGGGCCAGGCTGCGCGGGCGATCGTCGCGGCTCTCGGATTGCCACAGCTGGGTCAGCTCAAGCTCAGAGAATCTACGATGGTGCGAGTTGTGGATGTGGACTGCCTTGTCGCACGAACGGGCTATACCGGAGAATTCGGCTACGAGTTCTACGTGTACGGACCAGCCGGCACGGTCTGGGACCAGCTGTTGGAGAAGGGCAAGTCGTTCGGTGTGAAACCAGCGGGACTTGGCGCGCGGGATCTCCTGCGTTTGGAGATGGGCTACCTGCTCTATGGCAATGATATCGACGAAGCGACGACGCCGATTGAAGCTGGGGCGGAATGGGCCGTGAGTTTTGAGAAAGGGGAGTTTGTGGGAAAGCCTGTCCTGTTGGCTCAAAAACAAGCAGGCCTATCTCGACGATTCGTCGGCTTTGAATTGCTGGAAAAAGGCGTCCCTCGCCACGGGTTCACGATTCTCTCTGCCTCCTCACCCCAGTCTCCCATCGGAGAAGTCACCAGCGGCAATCTGTCCCCGCTTCTCCAGAAGGGGATTGGATTAGGGTATGTATCTCCTGAATATGCCAAAGTCGGGACCGACCTCTTCATCGACATTCGTGGGAAAGCGGTTCCAGCGCAAGTTGTGAAGCCGGCGTTCTATAAACGTCCTGCCAAGTAGCTGAAGTTTGTCTCATCAGGGGGCAGCGTCCGGTTCAGCGTGTACGGTGATCAGCTGAGGAGAATCTCGAATGGTTCGTAACATCTATACCGGGAAAGTCGTCACGCTGAATGTTGACACAGTACGATTACCAAATGGGGTGACGGTTGACCTGGAAACCATTCGCCATCCAGGGGCAGCCGCGGTCGTGCCGGTCAAAGATGATGGCATGGTGGTCTTGATCCGGCAGTTCCGTCACGCAGCCGGAGGGTTCATTTATGAAATTCCGGCGGGCAAGCTTCATCCCGGCGAAGATCCGTTAAATTGCGCCTCACGGGAACTGGAAGAAGAAGTCGGCTATCGAGCGTCATCGTTCGAGCTGCTTTCGAGTATCTTCACCGCGCCGGGTTTTGCAGATGAAGTGATCCATATCTACAAGGCGACGGGGCTGACAAAGGGCCGGCAGCAGCTGGACCGTGACGAAGTGCTCGATGTGATCGAGATGCCGCTCTCGGAGGCGGTGGCGAAAATTGATGATGGGACGATTCGTGACGCAAAGACGATCGTAGGCTTGCAGGCGGTCTATATCAGAACTCACCCGCGATAAAACGACTTGAGGGGACTTCCACTTCCTGTGGGAGCCCCCTCACGCCAACTAGCCTCGCCAGACGAAAAGAATTCTTACTTTTTCTTCTTCTCTTCCTTCTTCTCATCGCCGTACACAACTACGTGCCCGCCCTTCTTCTCTTCCTTCTTCTTCTCCTCGCCTGCGAACGCCGGAGCGCTGAAGGTCACTGCCACTGCCACTGCCATCACTGCCATCAACATGCGCTTCATACTGGTTACCTCCTTGATGTAAGTAAATGTGTACCAATCATTCGGCACCTATCGAGGTGGTTGAGCAAACTTAGTGCCACCGGTGCTTTTCCGTTTGACGGCCCGATAAGGTCGAGTAATCACGAAGTTTGAGTGCGGTCCCATAATGCCCCAAGAGGCATTTCCGTGAATTCCTGAGGCAGAATGGAGTTGATGTCTACTAAACTGCCTCAGGGTTGGACCAGCACGGGTTCCTGTCGCACATGTCGTATTTCACAGCGAGACCGAATCGTGCTATCTTCCGTTTCCGACGCTGACATGTTCCTCCTGCCACCCGAACCTTATCGTTGGGTGTGCGAGAGCAAGGCATGTGCGAAATGGGAACCCCGGCCAACGTGTCATGCCATGGGCTCCTCCGAGCGATCCTCAAAAAAAGGAGAACCCTGCTAATGTTGCTCAAGGGGAAAAAAGGACTCATCATCGGTGTGGCCAATAAGCACAGCATCGCCTGGGCCATCGCGCAATCGACGGCCGGCCAGGGAGCTCAGCTCCTCTTCAATTATCAAAACGAACGGCTGAAGCAAAACGTAGAGGAGCTTGCTGCCACCTTGCCCGGCGCGAAAGCGTTTCCCTGCGATGTGAGCAACGACGGAGAGATTGCGGCGCTCATGCAGCAGGTTCAAAAGGAAGTCGGTCAAATCGATTTTCTCGTCCACTCCCTGGCGTTTGCTCCACGGGAAGAGCTGAGCGGACAATTCGTGAATACCACTCGACAAGGGTTTGCGATGGCGCTCGACATCAGCGCCTATTCGCTCGTGGCCGTCTCAAGGGCCGCATTGCCCTTGATGACCGCCGGAGGCTCCATCGTCACGCTCACATATCTCGGCAGCGAACGCGTCGTCCCTCACTACAACGTGATGGGGGTTGCCAAAGCTGCGCTTGAGGCCACCGTCCGCTACCTGGCCTATGATCTTGGTCCACTCAATGTTCGTGTGAACGCGATCTCCGCCGGACCAATCAAGACCCTTGCTGCACGCGGGGTCTCAGGCATCACGAAGATGGTCGACCTTCACAAGGAATTTGCTCCGCTCCGCCGCCCAACCGAACAGGGTGAGGTCGGCGACACAGCCTTATTCTTGGTCAGCTCGTTGGGACGGGGCATTACCGGCGAAGTAATCTACGTGGATGGAGGATTCAATATTCTGGGGATGGTGGCATCCGGCGAACAGGCAAATGCCTGAACGATGATCAGAATTCGAACAGCAAATCTAAGGGCGTAAGAAGAATTTCTGTACCTCTCTGAGCACATCATTGCGCCAACATGTCCATCAGCCTCCATTACTTGCTGGATCAGAAGGGTGTCATTGTGGCTCCTGTCGGGTTATCAATCAGTTGTAAATGCTTGAAAGCAGACCAATTGGCATTATGTTTGCTGTCTTAAGCCCCGTCTGATCAGTTAGCCCCCTCCTGTCACAGGATCGATGAACTATGCAGAGGAAGCTCCTTACCTTAGTAGTTCTGATCGCAGGTGGCATACCCTTTCTCCCGATGCCGGCTATGGCACAGAATTCCGGAGCACCACTTTCTAAACAGGCTCTCGAAGAATGTAATAAAGGGAGACTGGCCACGGATCGTCCAACGCGCCTCGCCCATTTTCGACAGGGACAAACCCTTGGAGAACGGGCGGTGGCAGCGGAGGAGGGAAGCGCCGATGCACACTTTGCGCTCTTCTGCAATCTGGGGGAACTGCTCCGCGTCGATGGAGAAACCCTCACTTCGATCTTCGGGCTCCGCCGCATGATGAACGAACTCGACCGGGCACTGGAAATCAATCCGGCATACGTCGACGCCCTGTCGGCGAAAGGAACGTTACTGGTCAAGCTGCCGAGTTTCCTGGGAGGAGACTCAGAAAAGGGCGAGCAGCTGTTACAACATGTCGTCAAGCAGGCTCCGAGATCCGTCAATGCCAGGCTTGCGCTTGCGAGGGTCTGGTGTCAGCAAGGCCGACATGACGATGCAGTGGCACTGGCATCAGAGGCGTTGGCTATCGCTGAAAAACATCAACGGCTTGATTTCATCCCGGAGGCCCAAGCGGTACTGCAGCAGGCCAAAACCAATGCTGCAAAAACCAAGGAACACCGTTCCTAGCTCGTCGAGATCAGGTGCCTTCAACCACACGTGTAGCGTCTATCACTCAAGTGTTCTCCTCAACGTCTTGAGTCGGCCCTGTTTCTTCTTGCTTTCAATCCGCCGGTTCTGCGAGGCCTTCGTCGGCTTCGTGGCTCGTCGCTTCTTGCGTGGTATGGCTACGCTCTGAATCAAGAGGCGGAGCCGCTCCAGCGCGTCCTCCCGGTTTCGCTCCTGCGTCCGGTGCTGCTGTGCCTTGATCGTGATCACTCCGTCGGCCGATATGCGATGATCTCGCAGTGTCAACAGCCCATCTTTGTAGAACTGCGGCAAAGACGACGCCTGGACATCAAATCTCAAATGTACGGCGGTTGAGACTTTATTGACATTCTGCCCACCCGCGCCTTGCGACCGCACGGCGTGCATCTCGATCTCGTGATCCGGGATGGAAATAGAGGGTGAAATGTGCAGCATGATGAGTAGCTAGCATAATCCCTTTGGGGGCGCAATCTATGGCACCCGACGAGTCTCATCACTCAAATTTTTGACTAGCGTTTCTCTGGCTGGAAGAGGTAAAAGTCTTGCGAAAGACAAAGCACGGAACTGCAGCCTCAACTCGACAAGGGGTCATTGTGAGGTGAGGAATACAGGAGGAGGAAGCGCTCGTTTGTCTCGAGAACAGTCTGCGGGGGATTTCTCGAGTGCTGCGCTCACGCTCCCGCTTGAGGAGGAATCATGCAGTCTGCAGCAGAAAATCAACGAACGCGCAACTGGGGACGGGGGATCGCAATTGTGGCCCTCGCCGGGAGTCTGCTGATTGGAGGAGAAGCCTTCGCCCAGTCCACGTCGGCACTCAAACAGGACTTTGACCTGTGGGCACCTGTTTTCATGACGGTGAAGCTGCCCTCTTCCTTTCTTGCCTACATGGAAGTCAACCCGCGCTTTGGAGATCTCGACGATGGCGGCAATATTGGTCAGCTCTTACTCCGTCCGGCGGTTGGCTATCAGCTGACGGAGAAGGTCTCCATCTGGCAAGGTTATGCCTGGGTAGGGAACTGGGCTCTCCAGCCTACACCATCTAAGCCGGACTTCTTCGATGAAAACCGCATCTATCAGCAGATCAACTATGCGCACAAGTTCCAATCCTTGAACACTCTGAGCCGCGCTCGCCTGGAAGAACGCTGGATCGAAGGTGCAGACGGTACTGCGCTGCGACTCCGTCTGATGCTGCGGGGGATGTATCCGTTGCCCATTGCTCCGAAGTGGGCGCTTGTCAGCTACGACGAGGTGTTTATCAACCTCAACACGGTCGATCATGGACCAGAAGCCGGATTCGATCAAAACCGATTTTTTATCGGCATCAACCGGACGTTCTCGAAATATTTCAATATGGACTTCGGCTACCAAAATCAGCTCCTCAACAGCAGGTCAATTCCAAATCTTGCAAACCAGATGAACCATGTCATCCTATTGAATTTTTATATCAATCTGTGAGCAAGCGCAGCAAAGATTTCCCTAGCCGTGAGCATCACGAATCGCAACAGGCTGGGGGGAGGCATCGAGGCCCATTCTCACTGGCCTGACGGTCGAAAGAGTTTCTGGCGTCATCATGGCAGGTGGTTCATATTCTCAAAAATTGGCCAGATGGGGTAGCCTTAGGGTCTGCGATCGTCTTGTATAGGCGGATCACTGGAGCTCAGGAAGGCGGTCGATGATGCGAAGTCGTAAGTCATTCCCGAGTTGGATCTGCACCATCTTACTGGACAACTTCATTTGGATCTGTCGAACCTCCTCAGCGGTGAGTTGCAATTGCCCTCCACACCGTTCGACGAGATGATAGACAAGGAGGGACGTCAGATATTCAACCTCCTCCTCACTGGCGTGCTGACTCAAATTTAAGATTTGCGACATGGTGCAGGTTTGCCGTGATCGGTGCGTGTCACTTATGGCTAAGCCGACTAGGTTTCCACAATGCCACAAACGTAGGGGTGTGACGCTCAGCCCCAGGACATCGTCGACTCCCTAGCGCCTCCTTCTCAATCCAGTAGGCCCTCGTGCGTTCTCGCACATGCTGTGCGCGGGGGCACGATTCCATCGTGCGTATCATGACAGTGGGGATAGATATCAATCTGCTTAAATAAAACTCCTGCATCATTTCAGTGACTTACAGCCAAGCACTCCACCGGCCTTATTGTTGCTGTACCTCTTAGCAAAATCCAACTGTATTGGAGGGCACGGCCATGGACGGCACCTCGGTTGTCACTTCAACGAGCTCCCTTTCCACAACAGAAGAAAATTTCTATCAGGGGTCACTCCCCACAATATCAGTGCCTGAGTCAGCTGCATTCCAGGCTCAGTACGTTGGTCGTGACATTGCGGCAGGACTCATCACCGGCGTCATGGCCATTCCCTTGTCGGTAGGGATTGCCATGATGTCTGACTATCCGATCAAAGTAGGACTGGCCACCGTCGCGTTTGCCTGTTTGATCGGGTGGATTAACGCCTGGATCAGGCCGGGGAACTTCATCGGCTGTCCCGGGATTGCCGCAGGATTGGCCCCGGTCCTGGCAATGGGAGTCTCGATCTTCGGCATGGAGAATATGGCCTTCGTGATTTTCCTCACGGCCGTCATGCAGGCCACTATCTGGAAGTTTAATTGGCAGCGATACATCTTGCTGGCTGTTCCCGCATACCTGGTGGAAGGTTTATTAGCAGGCATCGGTCTGAAAATTGCGCTCAAGTTCTTCGCCTTCACCTATGAGATCCCGGCCGAATTGGCATCGGCCGAGGCATTCTTCAATGCGCCTCGCATTCAGATGCTGCTTATCTCCTTGGCTGGGTTGATTCTGTTTATCGCTCTCTTCAGGAAATTCAAGTATCAACAGCCGGCTGTGCCGTATTTTGTGATCATCGCCACGGGTGTGATCGCGGCACAATTCGTCCACGTTCCCATGTTGCATGTCGAAGACGTGCCGCTGTCCCTCGCACTTCCTGTTCCCCATTTCGACAGTGCCCTCACGTGGCTGTATGTCTTTGGATTTGCGGCCATGCTGGCGGTGATCGATGTGATCGAGCAAGTCATGAGCAACGCCGCGATTCAGAAGATCGATCCACTCAAGCGTGAGTGCAACAGCAATAACAGTTTGTTGGCAATCTGGATTGCCAACATTGGATCAAGTTTCTTCGGTGGCATGACCAATCTGGACGGTCTGGCTAAGAGCACCACCAATCGGCTGGCTGGCGCCTACACAAAGTTCTCCGTCTTGATCATCGGCTGTGTGGTCACCTTCTTTGTCATCAATCCTCAATATCTGGAACTGCTGCCAAAGTTCGCCGTGGCCATCGTCATGATGTTCACCGGCTGGAAGATGATCGCCGGACTCATGCACGTCACCCACCATGGCCCCTATGCCATGGTCCTGGCCATCCTGACGGGAGCCCTTGTCTACAAGATTGGAATATTTGAGGGCCTACTTGTGGCGATGGCCATCCACGCCGCCATCCACTACCTGGTGTACACTCGGGTCGAGAAGAAGCCGGCCAAGGTAGTCGTCAGCAACTATCTTGCAAACCTGAAGAAAGTAGGCATGCCATCGTAATGGCCGCAAGTGTATAGCCGACAATGGCAGTCACCTGCTTCAAGCGGTACCCCGGCTGAAGCAGGTGATTGCGAAATGGGGTAGACAGCCTGTAGTGCGTGACGAGTTGCGGAAAAACCAGCCATCTAGAGATCAGCCAGCGTAACCATTCCAGATCTCGCTTCCCACCAGAAGACCCACTGCAGGGTGTAACCTACTCTTTCGGTGGCACAGCGGACGAATGGTGGCTGGTGATCAGCCATTGTTTGCCGTCCCACTTGTACGTGAAGGTGTAGCGAGCTTTCACGCTGGCGCCTGTCTTCTGGAAGGTGAAGGTGTAGAGTCCGGTGTCGATGGCCGTGTTGCAATCGATCTCGATTTCACGCGAGTCGATGCGCCCCACGGGGCGGTTCTCCAGAAAATGATGGAAGTAGTCCTCCTTGTCGACGGCCGTGAATCGCGGTCGGCTCGAAACAGTCGGCAGCAAGAGGGAGGTTGGTGCGTAATGGGCGGCCACCTTATGAACATCTCCTGTTTGTAGGTCTCCGTTCCAGCGGTCAAATAAAGCTGCAATCTGTTCCTCACTGGCTTCCACGCATTCTTCCGCATGTTGTGCGACAGCCTGGTGAACGTGTGCCGGAGGGGCGTCTACCGTGGGCAGGGCAGACGAATGGTGGCTGGTGATGAGCCATTGTTTCCCGTCCCACTTGTACGTGAAGGTGTAGCGGGCTTTAACCGTGGCGCCGGTCTTCTGAAAGGTGAAGGAGTAGAGCCCGGTATCGATCGCGGTATTGCAATCAATCTCGATCTCGCGAGAGTCTTGCGAGTCGATGTGCCCTACCGGCTGATTCTCGAGAAAGTGGTGAAAATAGTCTTCCTTATCGTAGGCCGTGAGTCGCGGTTTGCTCGACATCGTCGGCAGCAACACGGAGGTTGGTGCGTAATTGGCCGCGACCTTGTGAACATCGCCGGTTTGGAGTGAGGCATTCCAGCGGTCGAACAAGGCCGCAATGTCCTCCTCGGTAGCCGCCACACACACTTCGGAATGTTTTGGGACCGCGTGGTCGAACTTATGCAGTGTGTCTACTTTAGGCTTTTCCGCGCAGCCCGCTACGATAACCGCAATAGCCGCCAGCAACAAAGAAAATGCCCTCATGACCTCTCCTCTCACTTGTGGATTGATCACCCCTGACACGTTATTGATATGTAGAAGCAGGTTGCTTCTTGAAACGGAGCTCACACTGAGGGGAAATTATAGTTTCGAGGAAGCCCAATTCGCAACTAGCGGTTAATGGGGTGAGAGAATGCTCAGTATAATATGTACGTGTTCCTAAGTGCATACGTAGTGGCCTGTCAGGACGGGAGGTGTCTGGTACTGTCAACACGACTCTGGCATTCGCTGAAGCTATTGTGGGTAGATTGACGAGTGGTCACTAGTGATCAACCACTGCAGGCCATCCCATTTATAGACGATGTTGTATCGGGCGTTGACGATGTTCCCCGTCTTCTGGAAGGTAAATGTGTAGAGGCCTTCATCGATCGCCATGTTGCAGTCGAGTTCGATCGTGCGGGAATGAACGTGGACTAACGGACGGTCTTTGAGAAAATGGCGAAAATAGTCTTCTTTATCATCGAGCGTTAATCGGGGTTTGGTCGAGGAGAGTGGAAGCAAGACTGACCTGGCTGCGTAATGAGTCATGACCTTGTGGGCATTGCCGCTTTGGAGCGATTCTTTCCATCGGTCCAGCAAGGCTTCGATTTCTTTTTCACTAGCCGCCACACACACTTCTGAATGGCGTGCGACAGCCTGGACAGGCTCTTCCGGAGGCGCTTGCTCAGCCGGTAATTTGGATGAGTGGTGGCTTGTGATGAGCCATTGCTTCCCATCCCACTTGTAGGTGAAGCTGTACCGGGCCTTCACGGTGACCCCGGTCTTCTGGAAAGTGAAGGAGTAGAGGCCTTCGTCAATTGCCAGGTTGCAATCGAGCTCGATCGTACGAGAATCAATACGACCCACGGGCTGATTCTCGAGAAAGTGGCGAAAATAGTCTGCCTTCTCCTCGACGGTGAACCGAGGCTTGCTCGACACCGTAGCCAGCAAGACGGACTTCGACGCGTAGTTCGCCACAACTTTGTAGGGGTCGCCTGTCTTCAGCGATTCATTCCAACGATTAAACAGAGCGGCAATGTCTTGCTCACTGGCCGCCACACACACCTCTGTATGCTGAGGCATTTCCGCGAGGCTCAGCGCAGGAACTGCGACAAGTGCAAGCAACAGCGCCAGTGCTCTCATGCGTCAGCCCTTCCCCCGTACGAATCCTTCACCATCGGCATACAAGAACCAATTATGACGTAAGAACTACGCACTTTCCTTAATTATATACCAATTCTTACGTCCCAGGTAGGATACCGTCACTGTCGTAGAAGGTCGAACCGGCTGTCAGGGATGAGCACCTTTCTTTTTGCCGAAGTATTCCTGACGGCTGACGGCGACGTCGGCGACATACATGAAACCGGAATGCCGTTCGAACAGGGGACGAAGACCGGCGAGAATGGGCTCGACTTTCTCTTCCGGCACAACGGTAAGGATCATCTCGAGGCTTTCCTGCTCGCTAAACATGAAATGCGCCTCTCGCACTCCATGATGCCCCTTCCCCGAAATGTTGCCGATAATGGTGTAGCCGGTGGCCTGGACTCTGTCCAGCAGTTCGGCCACGAACGCACGATGCTCGCCTGCGACGATCACACGAACTTCTTTCATCGGATGCAAACTTAACCCCCCCATCGACACTCTCCTTTCCGACCTCCGGATCTGACGGTCACCTGATCAAGATGCCACCGCTGACACTTCCTGCACGATACGGGTCCATTCTCCAGTAGGTGTATAGCGATACCAACCTCCATCCGCTGGATCGAGCACGATCAAATGCACCCATTCATTGTGATAATAATGCTGAAGTACATCATGTCGTGCAATGAGCTTTTCGATTCCATTACGAGGGGCTTCAACGATGGTCAGCAATCGCATCGGCTCGTGGAACGGCATCTCGCCGTTCATGACGGTCTGTCTTGCCAATCCAAGCCGGAGATCGCTCCAAGGTCCGGACATGATGCCGAACCGGCCCATCACGTTGTGGTAAATCTTGCTGCCGCTGCCATACACTTCATTGTCGACGGTGGAGAAATAATGTTCCATGTTGATCCACTGCGCGACGACCTGAGGCGCCGTGAGGAGTACCTCAAGGAAGCGATGGCTGGGATCTTCATGATAGTCGTACGAATGCATGAACACGCGCCCCTTGAGGTCTAAACCTTTCGTCAAATCACGTCGGGCAATCAAGAAGGTGGTGTTGCTCGACAGCCCCCACTCCGGACGGACCTGACTCCAGTCGACACTCCGACGGCGCACATGTGCTGTAGCTTGCACATCGGTTAATGGTTGTAGGACTTCAGGGAATCGACCGCACCGCTCGCGGCTGGCCCGTTCCGCTGCTTCTTTCAAATCTTCTTGAAGCCGAGCCAGGTCGGCGCGATGGGTGGGTGGGACGTCTTCCAGGTCGAACAGCTGGACGGCGTCGGTTGTTGTATCCATCTGACCGCCGAGAAAATGCGTGTCGGAGGGAATATCAACGCCGGTCTTCCTCAACCGATCTCTTATGTGTTGATTATTCGCCATCATGGCTAGAACACGCGCATTGGGTTTGCCTTCGTTGCCCCCACAGGCTCCACAGTCGAGCGCCGATTCGTATGGATTATTATCGGAGGTGCTGCCATGGGCACAGAAGAGGACCAGGCGAGCAAAATTCTTCGTCAGCCCCATCATCCGCAGGGCGGTGTCGACGGTCAGAGTCTGTTCATCGAGCGTGAACCCGGTTCTCGTGAGCCGTTCCTTGTACCGCGACGAAGCCCGAGGATTCAAATCGTACTCTCGCTGCAGGACCGTGACAAACGCTTCGAGTGCGTCGGCATTCAAGCGCACGCTGCCAGCTTCCTCGAGGAAGAACGCCTCCTGTGGATTGGCTTCTTGCAGGGCCCGCTGGCGAAGCCCTTCAACCAGTGACGGCGTAATCTCAGCACTGCGCAATCCAAGTCGTTCCTGGAGAGCCAGCCGTATAAGCTCCTGATGTTCGACCTTGAGCATTTCCGTTATGTCGCTGGGAGACAGCTTGTCGACTGTGAGGGTCGTCGGGAGCAAAGGGACGAACTGTTGCCGAAGCCATGTCGTGAAACGCCGGTACAGCGACGGGAGCAGCGTCTTGCCGAAAATAGGAAGGCTGTAAAACCACCCGACTGATTCGACCATCACGTACGGAGTGATGACGTTTTCTTTCAGGTCGTGCAGAAGCGTGTGTCCGGCGTGGACCCACTTGCTCCAGACCTGATGTTGCGAGACCTTGTGATCAAGATAGCTGCGAGGTATCTCGCGGACTTCGTTCTTCGCGCGCATGATGACGGGGAACTGTTCCGTGTCATGCTCTCGCCCCCAAGCGCGGTACCGAATGAACGCGGCGAAGAACCCGGCGAAACCGAAGGTCTCATGAGGTCCGACCGACTCGAGGTGGCGTCGAAACGGCTCAGACCGGACATCGATGCAGTAGACCGACTGAGCGTGGGGACGAATTGGAGGTGGAGTGTTGGTGTTCTCTGCTGATCGTCGGGAGACGTCCATGAGCTGCCCGAGCAGTTGCTCATGATATCCAGCCTCAAGGGCTTTCAGCCAGACCGGCCCATGGTCTGATTCCGGGAAGGCTTCCATCCATTCAATGGCCTGCTTCAGCTCGTCATCCGGGCTCTCCGCCAACTGCGCATCCTCGATTGCCAACGAGCGGGCCAGCGCAAGAAGCCGCCGGGCGGCCCCACGACGAGTGGCCGCTTGTTGTCGAGGAACGACTTCGACACGGTAGCGCGCGAGGATATTCTTCCAGCTTTGCCCCTTCCGGTGCGACAGCCGGTCGACTTCTTCGGCGTACAATGCAGGCAGATGGCCGGCGATTCGCTGTCGTCGGAGATAATACTCTTCCGCATAATCCCGCATGTAGGCAATGACGTCTTCGAATCGTCCCTGAATATCCAGATAGTCCCGACAAGCCGCCTGCACGAGCTCTCGCGCATACCACAAACGGATGGCCAGAAACTTTACAAGACCCACGGGGTGGGCTTGCTGCCACGGATAGTCCCGTTCCTCACCGCGCCATTTGATGAAGCCGGCCCAACCCGGCAAAGCTGTCAACTGCAGCGACAAATAGTCTTGGCGCAGCTCCATTGGAATGCCCAGGATGTCCAGACTTTCAAGAAGCGCATCTTCGGGGTAGTCGGGCAGTGCAGCAATCTTTCTCTTGCTGTCGGTGATGCCAATGAGCGACCATTCTTGTCCCGCCAGCCGTTTCCAGGCGCGGTAGAACCCTTCCTCGCGATCGGGCATGGCCCAGGCGGCATGTCCCTCGTCAAGAAATGCGGCGCACCACTTGATCATTTGGTCATTGATGGTCTGCACGATGTTGGTGCCGAGCGTGTCATCACACCAGTGAGACAATGTGAGCCACCGGCAGAGCGAGGATTGGTTGTCAACCACGACTTTTTTGATTCGATCATCCAGGGATGGAGACTCTAGGACGGGTTCCAGCCGGTGGGCAATACGCCCGATCAAATCCCTGTCGTGGTCCTCCAGCTGATCATCCAGCGGCTCGCGCGCCGGCGAACAGAGCCCCTCCGTCAGACAGGCTCGCAACACTTCCCCATGCGTGATCTTTCGCGAGCCGAGGACGATCTGCCGATTCCGCGTTAACGGCTGGAGGGCGGTATCCACATCCTGGAGGCGGATTCGACCGGAGGCAACGTAGGCACGATACATCTCACTCGACAGATAGCCATCACCATTCAGAAACTGCTTGCCGCGTCGGACGGTCTCCTCAAAGGGAAGGTATTCCAGGCTGTGGAGTGGATTGTGGTGAACGAAGGTCCGCATCGGCCAGTACTGAGCGATGACTTCGCCGGCGAGTCGAACCACACCGCGCAATTCCATTCGTCTCGATTCGAGGTCCATCAGATCGTTCATCACTGCCATAGAAAGCCTCGTGACTGGGCATTGATCACCGGCGACGTCGCGCCTGAAGCGAACCAATCGTTCGGGGCAAGTCCCAGCATGGTCAGTACCAAGATGGTAATGAGTAGTGCGGCCCACTCACCTCGCACGACGTCGTGATACCGGAGGTCATTGCGTCTCATGCCAAATAAAAGCCGTTGCACCGCGCTCATGATGTACCATGAGGCGGCGAGCCAGGCCGAGAGAATGATGAGGAGGCCAAGCAACGAAGGGATGGGTGAGTGCAACAGTAATCCCATGAAACCCGCGAATACTCCGAAAGGTGGCAGGCCCATCGCTGCGAGAGCCAGCAATGACAGCAGCACCGCATAGCTCGGCATGGAGGAGGCCAACCCGCTGATCGATAACGGATCCACATCATCTCCGTATCTCGTCCGGATGACCTGCCAAGCGATGAGCAACCCGCAGGTGGCAAAGCCGATCGATGCGACCAGGACGGCTGTGCGAGGAGTCGCCAGGTGAGTTGCGGCGGCAAACCACCATAGAATTGAGTAGAACGACAAGCTGCCGTAGGCCAGCATGAGTCGAACGCGCGTCTGCGCCAGCGCCTTGACTGCCCCATAGAGAGTACCGCCTAAAGCTAAGAAGCTCACGAACCCGGCGATCATGATGGGTACGGTCGGAAGCACCGACGCCATGAAGTGCAGGCCGACTGCGGGAAGCAGGACGGCGGCGAAGGATGGTAAGTTCCCCGGCAGTCGAGTCAGTGCCGTCAGATACCCGATATGAAAGGGCACGATGGGAACGAGCACGACACAGGTCAATAAGACAGCTGAGGACGAAACCGGAGCAGATGTGAACGCGGCGATGATGACGCCTAGTCCGGCAAAACCAAACAGGCTGGTACCCCACCAGGAAATCGGCCAGAGCATTGTGTGATGACTGAATAACAAGATGATTGTGATGGCCAACAGGGCCAACAGAAAAAGGTGAGCAATAAAATCATGATGGGAGATGACGCCGATCCCGAGCCCTAGATAGATCAGCGTCATGAGCCAGGAAAGACGATGTTCCCTGTGAACCGGTTGCCCCGACAGTGATAAGACCGCGGCGATTGGGAGGAGGTAAAGCAGCAAGGGGCCTTCCGGCATGGCGGGGTGCGACCCTATGATAGGGGCCAAGCTGAGAACCGACCATATCTGGCAGGATTTTTTGAGTTGTTCGGGATCTTCCCAGAACATCCGACCGGCCAACGCGCCGAGCAGCGGCACGACGGGACCCAGCCAGAAAAAAAAGAGCTCACCCTTCATCGTCTCGACCATCCTTCTTCCTGCTTGTCGATCCGATGGACCAGCCGCATCATGACTTGTCCCAACCGGCCATACAATTCGTCCGCATAGAGCCTGTTGATGAGCGCCACATAGATTTTGTTGCGGAGACCATCAATCCAGACCGGCACCCAGACGCTTCGTCCATGGGCTTTCAGGTAGAGATAAAACCAGCCAAGTATTGTCATAGCTGTCGAGGCGACGATAATGAGGTCGAACAACCAGTCGGGAAGGTCCGCAGCCTTAAAGTAGGAAGCCACTTCCTCCGGGTTCGGATAGAGGAAGGCTGTGAACGACTCGACTGCAAACAGGTAGATGAAGATGACAAACAGCAGTGTCACCAACATGGTGGATGACACTTTCCATGATGCGACAGCCCGAAGTCGCGTCAGCGTCAAAATCGCTTGCGACGAGGTGATCCAAATGAAGAAAAGGATAATGACGGTCCCCTGTGACTGCAACAACGGAATGTGTAGGACTCCGTGCGTAACCAGCAGAATAAGCAGCGGGATAAACAGCGTCGTCGCAAACCCGGTCGACCACGTCAGCCTGGAGAGCTGCCCATCTTCGTGGTGTGTATGGTCCTGGTTCGTATGGGGAAAGTGCGGCTCCAAACGGGCCTTCTGAATGACGTTCCCGCAATTGAGGAAGACGGTGGCCTTGAAGAGTCCATGGGCGATCAGGTGGAACACAGCGAGCGAAAAGGCTCCTAAGCCGCACTCCATGATCATGTAGCCCATCTGGCCGATCGTCGAAAGGCCGAGCGTCTTTTTGATGTCGTTCTGCACCAGCATCATGGAGGCGCCCAGCACCGCCGTCATGGTGCCGATCACAAAGGCCACGTGCAGGGTGGTGGAACTCATGCCGAAGATCGGAGCCATCCGGTTGATCATGAACCCACCGGCATTAATGATCCCGGCATGCAGCAGGCCATGGACGGGAGTCGGAGCGAACAATGAACTCGGCAGCCATAAGTGGAGTGGGAACTGCGCCGACTTCCCCATCGCACCGATAAACATCAGCAAGGTGATCGCGGTCGCGGCATCGATGTCCATCCCAGGCCAGAGCGCGACGGTCATGCGTGAAGTAGTGGCCCGCGTGAAGAGTTCTTGGAGATCGAGCGTGCCATACACTTGATACGAGAGAATGATGCCCATGAGAAAGGCCATGTCGGCGACTCGGAGGACCGTGAAGGTCTTATACGCGCCCTCAAGGGTCGTCGAGTGACCATGGTTATGCGCGAGTAGGTACAGTAAGTAGCTCAGCATCTGCCAAAATAAGAACAGCATCATCAGGTTGGAACTGGATACCATGCAGATCAGCACGAAGTCCGTGAGGCAAATCAGGGTCAGGTAACGGCGGTAATGGCGGTCCTGGTACAAGTAGTTGATGGAATAGGAATAGATAATCAGACTGACGGCGGAAATCAGTGTCATCATGACTCCGCTCAATCGGTCGATGTAAAAGCCGATGGGGATCGTCAAGGACGCAGCAGTGGCTGAGTTATAGAATCGAATGGTAATCGAATCGGAAGTTGCGACGAAGTAGAGGGTGACGGCTGACCCGATACAGGCTGTTCCGATCAGCCAAGCGGCGATCCTCGCGTGGGCGTAACGAGTCGAGTCCTCGGCGCAGACCACGATGAGCGCTGCCAAGAGCGGAAGCAACGGGACAAGCAAGGACCACATCGCCACGCCAGCACCTTATTAAAAAATAAAAGCCAACTGCACTGGGTCGACGTAACCTCGAGCCAGGCGGTTGGCTTGTACTGCGACCGGCCATCCATCTAGATTGCGGGTCGCCCTACGGCCTCGGAGGAAAAACCAGGCGTCCTGCCCGTCCACAAGAATACTTGGGGAGAGGCAACACGGCCCTTTACCTCAAATGCGGCTCCATCAATAATATGGTGCGGCGTATAGCGTCAAGCTCGAAATGGGAGAGCAAAACGTCCCTTCGTCATCGAACGGCCCCGCGGTCGGCACATAATCAACATAAAAGTCCGAGGGCCGCACTTGTTCGCTCCCTCAGGCCACCCTATAATGCCGATCCAGCCTTATGGAAAGCGCCATCCGCAATGCCATCATTAAGTTCGAGCAGGAATTTCTGGGGCGTGGCCCCGACGAAGTCCGTGCATTCGTCGTGCGAGATCTCGTGGTTGTTCGACTGAAGGGCGTTCTCACGCCGGCGGAACGCCAGCTCGCGAAGACTCCGGAAGGTATCGATATGGTGAAGCGGCTACGACAAAATCTCATTGCTCAAGGTCGCGACAAGCTCTGCGAACAGATTAGCGAGATTACCGAAGCCAAAATCCTGGGGCTCTTCACCGATATTGATGTACAACTCGGGGAGCGGGTCTTCGTCTTTACGGTGGATCGAGAACTGCAAAACGGAGCTCGGTAGTGGACCGCCGGATTGTGGATCCAAAGATCGTGGTCCGAAGCCCGTCATCCACTCCAATTCTCCTGCCTCGGCTTATCTCTATGAACGTAAAGCCATATAGGTCCTCATAAGGCCCGCATAACACTAGGCTAATGTCGCCTCATACAGCCGCAGGCCTGGAATCTTCTTGAAATGAGTATCCAGACTGTAGACGCGGCAATCGTGCTCGATTGCCAAGGCGGCAATGAGCAGATCCGAGAGAGGCAAAGTCACGCCTTTGCGGAGCAACTGCGCCGATAGATCACCCGTTCGCAGCCACGTGGTCTGAGCAACTTCGAAGTAGAGCAAGGCTAAAAGAGACTCGGAGAGCGTGGTTCGTTCGGACGGAGTCCGGCAACCCTGAAGCAATTCAGCCAGCACGACACCGACCAATGCAACCTCGTCTGCGTCAATGAGCATGTCGAGGGCAATCTTTTCAGGCGAATCTGGTCGGTTAAAGAACGGGATCCAAACGGACGTGTCAGCGATGACCATGTCGGCGGCGCTTCAAAACAGCTTGATGGCGGATCTCAGCCTGTTCCAAGCTCTTCCAGTTGAGGTCAAGATGAATCGTGCCGCTCAACGATTTGAGTTGGTCCAACTTCTTTCTCCGGATCAACTCGGCCGCAGCCTGATGGATCGCCTCGGTTTTCGTTTTCGCGGCAGTCACATCCATGAGTTCCCGAATGAGCTTCTCGTTGAGATCCAGTGTCGTGCGCATAGGCAATCCTGTTGTGAGTATGCTTGTATCGTATGCACTGGATATGCAGCTGTCAATCGTTCTCGTAGAGCGCACAGCCGGGGAGTTCGAAGACAGCGCCACGTTAAAAGCCTTCGGACAAGAAGGACATGGGTTGTTTCCTGGGTCTACAGCTATGGAAAAAGAGATCTGTCGGCAGTATCAAGTGCAGGTTGTACGGCGTGTCGATTCTGTCAGGCAGAAGTTCTATGCCATCACCGTCGAGCGGCGGGTGAAACATCCGGTCGTCATGGCTCTCTTCGACGCCGCTCGACGGGAAGTGCTCAGCTAGGCGAAAGGCGCGATATTGGTAAGTGTCATCTTCTCAACGTTCGAATGTACGCCAACACGCTCTTGGACTGCTCCTCAGAAAGCCGCCATTTCCACGATGGCATGACCTTGCCGGGGCGCCCTTCGTGAATGGTGGTCAGCAAATCGACGCTCAGCTTTCGTTGCGTCGCGGCCGAAGATAGGTCCGCAACATTTGCCCCTGCGATCTCGATACCATCACCTCGGCCACGCGATCCGTGACAAGTCACGCAGTGTTTTTCGAACAGTTCCTTGCCAGTTCGAGGATCGCCGTCAACAATATTGTCACGCGTTGAACCACTTTGGTTACGCGCGGCCAAACCTGTCCGTTGCTCAGGAGCCGACTTTGACTCGGCGGCTTCCAGGACGTTTGGGATCCCCACCATAATGGGGATTAAGGTTGGCAGGATGCACAATATCCCGAATCGATGTCTTAACGGGTGCATGTTTTTGAATAATGTCATGGCAACCGCTCTCACTCCCGCTCTGCACAGGGGTTACATAAACTTCGTCGGAAACTGTTTCGCCAGAGCAGTCGTCAGTGCATCGGCAATCACATAGACATGATGTTCCATCACCGGCCAGGTCTCTTCCTCACCGGCGTAATCTCGTTCTTGAAATTTGGCGATTTGAGCGACATGATGGTCGACCTTCGTGGCAAACAGACTGCGGACCGTGTCTTTTGAGAGGTGGGGATTGATTCCACTAAAAAAGCTGGCGATGTCGTCCGTATTCGAGGCAAACTGGGCGATAGCCACTTCCTGCTGGCGTTTATTCCCAGCTACAGTGGCCTCGGAGTAGGCTTTAATCACACCATAGTGCTTCGTCAGTAGGGCACGAAACCGCTCAGAGACTGCATCCCCGTAGAACGGTGCAAATGTCTTCGCCATATCTCGCGTGTTGGTTGCCACGGCCTTCTCCGCAAAGGTTCTCGATCGCTGGTCATTCTTCGCGTTGTCCAAGACAACATTGCGAATCCAAAAAAGGTGTCGAGACCATTCATCGCGCAAGACAGCCTGCAAGTCCGCCACCGTGACAGGATGTGGGTCTGACATCGAAGACGACTCGTGTGCGCACCCCCCAAAGCCGACGATGGTCAAGATCAGTAGTGCCATGGACCGACGCATTGTGTTCATAACAACTCCTCCATTACGTTAAACGTAAGTGGCCTCTTCCTCCCCTGCAGTCAATGTAAGGGCATAGTCCTTCCGCCACTTACCCATGTAACAAGTCTGACCTATATCAATGACGCATTCCCATATCCATCAAGTAAACATCGTGTAAACAAGATGTAAACAATCGCTCAGTTCATGGACAAATAGATAAATTGCATCGTAATAATTTCAAAAATGGATGATCTGCCACGAAAGCGGGACTTGCGGCGTTATAGCATAGAGAAATGGTCTTCGGTCTCATGGTTTGATGCCTGAGTCCGATCGCCTTCCGTGATCAAATTGACGGGGACGCAAGTTCTTCCTATTATGATGATCGCATGAGCACTTTTTTTAGATCCTTCAAGGATCCCGGGTCGTTGACCGGTTTATCATGAGCAACCCTGGTGATTCCGCGGGAAGGCTGTCTGTTGAACTCGGGAACGAGGTTCGTGCTCTCGTTCAAGGTGAATCCCGTTCGGGCGACATTGCCGTCGACGAGCTCGCCTCATCGACCAGAATTCAATCCTGGGAGGCGGCTCAACTTCCCATAGAATGGCGGTTTTCCTCACGCTTACCGATCACTCTGGTCGTACTTTTTCTGCTGGTCATTGTTTTCATCCCCTGGACTCAGACGATAACCGTAACGGGTCAGAT
>JARFPM010000125.1 GCA_030444405.1 Nitrospira sp. | reverse complement strand
TGGCAGCGGCCAAACTCGCAGCAGGAGCCGACGTGCTGGAAGTGTTCTGCCATACCGGCGCCTTCGGCATTCATGCAGCGCTAGCCGGAGCCGTATCAGTGGAGGGCCTCGATGTCAGTCCAGACACACTGGCCATGGCCCGAACGCACGCCACGATGAACAAGGTGGAGGATCGCTGCATCTATCGCCAGGCCGATGCCTTTGAGGAGATGCGCAAGCTGGTGAAGGCGGGGCGACGTTACGACCTGGTGATCCTGGACCCTCCGGCCTTCGCTCGCAGCAAACAGGCCCTCGCTGGTGCATTGACTGGGTATAAGGACATCAATCTGCTGGGCTTGAAGCTCTTGAAGCCGGAAGGCTTTCTCGTGACCTGTTCCTGCTCCCATCCCGTCTCAGAGACCGATCTCTGGAACAGCATTCGCCTCGCAGCGCGCGACGCCAAGCGTGACATTCGGTTGATTGAACAACGAGGCCAGAGCGCCGACCATCCGATCCTCGCCAGCATGCCGGAGACGCGCTATCTGAAGTGTTTTATCGTGCAGGTGTTCTAGCGAAATTTTCTTTCGCGCACTCCCGCGGGGGCCGGCGCCCTAATGAACCTGTCCGCGCACCTCGCGACCGCTATTCAGCGGACCGCCTGGTACAAAAGTGGGTGTTTCGCCAAGCAGAAGAATTTGACGTGTCTGCCGGTCCCGTGATATTGCTCTACCAATGTATAAAAATCGTTTAAATTATGCATAAAGATCGATTAAATCACCTATGCATATGAACCTAGAGCTGGCGATGCGCCAGTTCACGGCCGGCAGCCCCGCGGGGCACTAGCTCGACCTCGAGCTGCTCTTGTGGGTCGTTCACGGACGCGTCGCCGACTGGAAGACGCGGGCAGCGCATTGTACAGGAGAACATCTCGGTGTGCGGAATTCTTGGAGTGCTGTACCGCGGGTCGCTTGAGACGCCGGACCAAGAACGTCTGCAGACCTCCGCACACCTCCTCCACCATCGCGGGCCCGATCATCAGGAGGTCTTCGCCGGCGAAGGGATTGGACTCGTTCACACCCGCCTCGCCCTGCTGGATCTCAATCCACGGAGCAATCAGCCATTTTGGGACAGGACAGCTCGGTACGCGCTTGTATTCAATGGCGAGATCTACAACTACCTTGAGCTGCGCGCTGAGTTAGAGGCTCGCGGTGTCCAGTTCAGGACGACAAGCGACACCGAGGTCCTTCTCGAGTGCCTCATCCACCAGGGCGTGGACGCAACCCTACCGAGGCTCGAGGGGATGTTTGCGTTTGCCCTCTACGACAAGGAGGAGCGCTCGCTCGTCCTTGCTCGCGACCGCTTCGGAATCAAGCCCCTGCACGTCTGCGCGACGGAGGACCAATTCGTCTTCGCATCGGAGATCAGTGCGATGCGCCCGTGGGTGCCGTTTCGGGCGGATGTGCTCTCCATCTCGTCCTATATCCAAGGCTTCGGTGGGCCCACACAGGGGTATACGTTCTACCAGAACATCCGGATCGTGCCCCCGGGAACGACTGTGAGAGTCTCAAGCGACGGCCATGCCCATTGGCGCCGCTTCTGGCGCATGAGCGACTTCTGGGATCAGGCCGAGGTGGAACGACTCAGGCAGCTCAGGCCGAAGCAGATGGTCGACGCGGTGGAGGAGGTCCTGCTCGAGAGCGTGCGAGGTCAGCTGGTCGCGGATGCCCCAGTGGGCGCTCTCTGCAGCGGAGGCGTCGACTCCTCGCTCACCATGGCCATGGCCGCACGGTTTCATAACCACCTGGCTATCTTTCATGCGAACGTGATCGGCCCAAACAGTGAGTACGAAGCGGCGGCAAGGCTTGCGAAGCATCTGAGGCTGGATCTGAAGACGGTTGCGGTCGTCGACCAGGACAGCATCGACAGCATACCGGAAATCATCCGGCACTACGGTCATCCCTTCACCTATCATCTCAACTCGGTACCTTTTCTCATGGTATCGAAGCTGGTGCGCGACCACCGGGTCAAAGCGATCCTGTCCGGAGAAGGGGCGGACGAGAGCTATGTCGGGTATCCATGGCTGATCTTCAATCTACGCGCCGAGGTAGTGCGGTCCCTGTTGGAGCTGCCGCGTGTATCGTGGCAGCTGGTGAGCGGCTTGGCGAGACGGCTGATCGGGCGAGCGATACCAGCAATTTCCGAGGACGATTCCACGATCGTACAGGGTCTGCACAATCGATTCGAGAGCGACATAGAGAAAGCGGAGCTCAGGAATGCGGTGCGGGACAAGACCGGATGCGAGCCGACGGATCGGGACCTCGTGACACTCAATCAGCTAGGCTACCACCTGCGGACGCTCTTGCATCGGAACGATTGCCTGGGAATGGCGGCGAGTATCGAAGCGCGATTCCCCTTCTTGGACAGCCGCTTGGTGAGACTCGCCGTCAACATGCCGTACAAGCTCAAAGTTAGGTTTTCTCCGTCGGCAGTGGGGCGTGAGCATTACTTCCTGCGCGACAAGTGGGTGCTGCGGGAAGTTGCGGCGCGCTATCTGCCCCCCGAACTGGCGTACCGCAAGAAAATGGGTTTCCCGACCAACGCGCAGTATCGGATGAAGATACACCCGGAGTTGTTCGCAGGGTCCTTCGTGGCGGACCTCTTCGGATTGACCGACCGTGAGGTTCGGCACGTCCTGGAGCGGGGGAGCCAGAAGCTGCGGCTAAGACTTCTGCACCTGGAGGTGTGGGCACGCGTGTGCCTTGAAGGTGCGCCGATCGATCGAATGATGTCCCGGCTCAAGGATCACCTGACCATGCAAGCACGCCCGTGAGGACGTCACCGCCCGACGCGCGGCCTGAGGGCCGCGCCGCGAGGGGGGATTACTCGACACAGCTGAGCGGGAAACAGACAATGTGCCGGGAGTCTTTTTAGATATATCGGTGGCGATTCAAGAGGCCGACATGTGGGCGAAGCCGGGCTACAGGCAACCAAGCTCAAGAAAGGATTGAAATGCGCTAGAGATACCTGAGAGGTTAGTTAAGATATTGTGATGGCTACCGTCCCACCATTCACCAGTGAACAGGCGGCGCTCTTAGCTCGATTCCTTTCTTCACCTCAGCGACCCAATGATACTTTGACCTATCCACAATTGGCCGGGTTCTTGTTCAGTCTGGCGAATGGGCCGGAGATGATTCCGCCTTCCGAATGGATTCCGCTCGTCTTCAACGATCAGGAGGCTCAGTACGAGACACGCGAGGAGGCAGAGGAGGTGCTCCAGGCGCTGATGGCGCTCTACAACGATTGTATTCGTGAACGAACTGGTGGAAGTGTCTCTCTCCCGCCAGGGTGCGAGATGAAACCGTGGGCGATGGACAACTTGAGTGCCGATGCGCCGCTGAGCCAATGGGCACAAGGGTTTGGCATGGGCTACGACTATCTGGCGGAGGTGTGGAACGAGTATACGCCTAATGAATTCGATGAGGACTTTGGGGCGTTGCTGATGACGCTGACGTTTTTTACCTCACCAACACTCGCCGAAGCCTATTATCAGGAAGGAAATAAGAAGAGTACTCTCGAGCAGCTGGCTAAGTCTGTGATCGATATCTTCCCTGAGGCCATGCGCGAGTACGCGCACCTGGGATGGTCGATCTATCAAGCGCGGCTTGAAACCGGCGATTTCGATCCAGAACCCTCACGCCACACAAAAATCGGGCGGAATGATCCCTGTCCCTGTGGCAGCGGAAAGAAGTTCAAGAAGTGCTGTGGTCTGACGAAAGGAACAAATTCGGGCCCGGTCTTCCACTGACAGGCTGTACTGCTGAGGTGCTTATTCTCTGGGACTGCTTGGACAGACATGGCGGTGGGTTTCGTTTATACTCCCGGCATGTCTGATCGCTCTAGCCTCTCCGTTTCTTTTTCTGCTGAAGCCCGCCGGACATTCTACGAAGACCATCGATCGCTGGCCCTGTTCATGCTCTTGATTGTGTTTGCAGCACCGTTTGCGGGGCTCTACGTGGCCGGGCTGCTCGGCGTGGTGGTCGGGGTACTGGTCTCGTCCGCTGCCTATATACTCACGCCCTCTGTCTGGAAGTGGATCTGCGGCTGACTCACAGAGTCAGCCGCCATTTCTTGTGAACTATTGCTGAATGGCCGACAGAAGCCACTGTCCGTTCTTCACGCGCATGAAGGTCCAGACTTCGCAAGATTCGGTCGGTGTTTCTTCGCTGCCTTCGACGAGATAGCCCGGTTCTCCACGCGGGATCGTCGTGGAGACGGTATAGTCACGGGCCTTCCAGCGTAGGTCCACGGTCGCATAGTCCTGGTCGCCTTCGGACCAGGCTTCGCGCACATCTCCCTTGAGCAACTCCACCCCTTCCACGTGATTCTGCACGCCTCGCCTGTGGTCCTCGGCCAAGGCGGTGCTGAAATAGCTCAGCATTTCCGGCGTCAGGCAGCGCCGCAACGCTGCCACATCTTGCGCAGTCCAGGCAGATTGAATATCGGTCAGCAGTTGCTGAAAGGCTGCCTTATCCTCGGTGGTTACAGTGTAGGCCGTATCAGTTGTCGGCCTGTCGGTGCGGTCGTTGGACGAGATGTCGAGCAGGCTCCCCCTCGCGGACGTACCGCGCGAGAGTCCGGTGAACACCGGAGCGGGTGCCCGTCGGCTTCTCTTGAAAAAATAGAGCGCACCGGCTCCTACCATCATCAGCAGGAGGATCAGCCCGAAAGAATTGGATCCCGAGGCTGGCTCTTCGGTATCCGTCGTCTTGGCGCTGCTCTCCGTGGCGCCGAAGAGCATATGGCCGATCCAGGTTCCAGCCAGACCACCGGCGATTCCTGCGAGCAAGGGATTGCGTTGCCACCAGGAAGGGGATGCGGCCGGTGCGGGTTGGGGCGTCGGGCTGCTCGCCGTATTATGAGGTGGCGGTGTTGCCGACGGCTTCGGGGTGGTAGACTGTTCAATCGGCTTCGCGCCGTTGTCTTGATAGGTACGGGATCCACGGCTGCCTATACCCATTGATGAGTTTCCGCCGCGGGCCCCGCTCGAAAAGCCTCCTCCCCCTCGCGCCTTCGCAAACGAGAGAGTCGGTAGGCCGATAAGTGACGCGACGGTGCAGACGGCTATGAGTCTTGAACCTTTCAACATGGATTTCCTTTCACAACAGGGTGGCACTCTCCGACAGGCACAGGAGCATCCTAGCAGCTTTGAGCGAAAAAAACCTGAGGCTTGCTGCTTGGATGAATGCAGTGGTTGGCTATTGAGTTGGGTCAGTTGTTCACGCCGGATGTGAACAAGGCTCACCCCTGGTGCCGGCATAGGGCAGAAACGAGAGAATTCGCGGTCTACTGATGAGCTGATTCCATCAACAAGTCGTCATCGGTCGACGGTTGAACTCAGCGACCACGGGAAACACCAACGCGGCAAAATCCCAGTAGCGCATGCGGATCGCCTCGGAGTGAGTGCCACCTTCAAAGACGATTTGCTCATCACCGGTGAGCGAGCGATCGACATACACCGGAAGTCCATAGAGCGTGCCGAGTGGCGGCATGGCGCCCAATTCGCAGTCCGGAAAGAGCTGCCTGATCTCCTCCTCGGTCGCAAGGCGCACGCGGTGAGTTCCGAAGATCTTCCGGAGGCGCTGAACGTCCACCTTCGCCGTCGCCGGCAGCACCGTTGTGGCGAATCGCTCCTTCACTTTCACGATCACCACTTTTGCCATCTCCTGCTCCGGTACATGGAGCGTCTGCGCGACCGCAGAGGCTCGGAACGTTTGTGAGTGGGGCAAGACATCGTAATGGACATGTTCACGATCGAGATGAGTTTTCAGTGTGCATGGGTGCACCTCCTATAGCAGCCGACCTCCAGACGGAGATCGTTGGTGGGTGATACGGACAGGAGACTGCGGGGAGACGAGTAGACGATGGTCTGGATGATGCTCATGACTACGACTCCACGTAGATCATGATGACCGGTATTAAATTTTATTATATACCTCATTGAGCGCTCGCGCAAAAGGTATTGTGCCGATCCAACAGATCTTCCTCTGTCTTATGCCGACTCCACGTGATGGGGGATGCGTGATGGTGGACGGTGGTTCAGCCGATTCAGCCCATCGAGGGCCGCGGTACGATAGCATTCGGCCATCGTGGGATAATTAAAGACGTTGTGGACGAAGTACTCCACCGTTCCCCCATAGGTCAGGACCGACTGGCCGATATGGATCAATTCCGTGGCCCCCGCCCCGATGATATGGACGCCCAGGAGGGCGTGCGTCTCACAATGAAAAATCACCTTTAAGAGACCGTGGAGGTCGCCGCTGATGTGGCCACGCGCCATTTCTCGGAAAAAGGCCCTCCCGGTGGCGTGCGGGACGTCGTCGGCGGCGAGGTCCTCTTCGGTTTTCCCCACCATCGAGACCTCGGGAATGCTGTAGATGCCGTAGGGAACTACCTTGATCTCGTGCGCCTCGGAGGCTTGAAAAGCGTGACAGGCGGCGAGACGACCTTGTTCCATTGCCGTCGCGGCAAGCGCGGGAAAGCCGATGACATCACCCGTCGCGTAGATGTGGGGAATGGCTGTTTGGTACTGGGCATTGACCGCGAGTTGTCCCTGCTGATCGGTGGCCAGGCCGATGGCGGGGAGATTCAACGCCTCTGTGTTGCCGACCCGTCCCATCGTGTAGAGCACCATGTCGGCTGTCACTATTTCGCCGTCTCGAAGCTGGACCACTGGGTATCCGGCCTGGTTCACCGAAATGTCCAGCTGTTCCTGCCCGAGCCGCATCACGACCCCATTCTGTTGCATCTGGGAATCGAGGGTTTGCGCGATTTCCTGGTCCAAGAAGCGCAACAGCTGAGTCCGCCGATCGATGAGGGTGACTCTGATCCCGAAGGCGGCCAACATCGAGGCATATTCTGTCCCGATGACACCCCCGCCGATGACGATGATGCTGGCAGGGTTCTTCGTCGTGCGGAGGAACGAGTCGGAGTCGCACAGGGTCAGGTCGTCGAAGGGGATCGCCGCGGGGCGGCGTGGTCGTGACCCCGTGGCTAGGACGATGGTTGAGGCATGGACATGATCGACTTGCCCCTCC
This sequence comes from Nitrospira sp., assembly GCA_030444405.1. Lineage (GTDB taxonomy): Bacteria > Nitrospirota > Nitrospiria > Nitrospirales > Nitrospiraceae > Nitrospira_D. Next base: position 3,373 of record JARFPM010000125.1, on the reverse strand, counting down.
GATCTCACCACGCTCAAGGTATGCGGATCGACAAAGCCGGCTGTGCCCTGGATGATCTCGATGCAGTTACGCTGCAACTGATTGGTGATGACGGCAACTTCGGTCTCGATGACCTGGTCTTTGCGTACCATCAGGTCGGGGAGCGTCAGCTGCTTGGTGAGTTCGGCACCCAGCCGGCGCAATCCTCGCCGCCCCAATCCGTGAATGTACTCGATCGTGTCTTTCAGGGTTTTGCTGGGGAGGGTACCGGTATTGAGAGATGTTCCGCCAAGTTGTGGCGCTTTCTCGATGATGGCCACGCGTTTGGACAGTTTCGCCGCTTGGACTGCCGCTTTCTGGCCGGCTGGTCCACTGCCGACCACCACCATGTCATAGGATCGCATAGCGCATAGAGGATCTCGATGATCTGTCTCGTCGGTATGTAGCGCCTACGATATCGTGGCGAGTCCCACCCACCAAGAAAATAGATAAAGTCTGAAGCCGTGAGTCTGACGAAGGAGCCCACCGGATACACAGGTCGGTCAACACATGTCAGGTAGACGCTGTGACGCCGGCGTAGCCACTTGAGTAGGGGACGGATGAGTTGTATAGTGAAAGCCATGCGGCAGACCCCTATCATGAGATGGTGCCTGGCGATCGGTATGGCGATGAGCGTGAGTGTGTGCTGGTCGCTCTCCCATGCGGGCACGACCAGAGACGGACGTGCTGTGATTGGGCCTGCAACATCCAACACGATGACCTCTTCGGCTCCCCCCGCAACGGAGGCGACAGTGGGGCCGATGCCGTTTACCGTGCCCGTGGAGAGCGGACTGGTGCTACGGACCATTCCGAATGTGTCGAAATCGATTTCAGTGGGAGGAACGACCCTCGTCCCCTACATCGGGGCAGGGTTTGGCGGCGGCTATGCCACGGAGCTTGATCGTTCGCTCAATGCTCCGCAATCTGCTTCCGCCGGCTCCTTCAATGCTGGACAGAAGAACCTGTTCGGACAACAGCTCATGCCAAATGAAGTCCAGATGGGGATCCGTTTCCCCTTCTAGCTTGTCTCCATCATCCATCCGCTGCGCATTCCTCCACGGTTTCACATCGTGTAGGCGGGTGAATTTCAATTGATGCAAAACGCCCTGGCCCAGCCGGAGGCCTTTGTGGCAGTGCGGCAGGAATCGATTGAGTCTGTCGAAGAAGGAGAGCCGTGAGGATGATTGAGGCGCGCGTCGGGACAACGACCTGGGCAGGAAAGTCCACCTGCCCAGATCGTCTCGCCCACGGTCAGTTTCCCACTTTTAGTAGCCATCCAGTGGTCGTATCGCAGTTGTTGGGACCTTTCGCGAAAATATCGAGCCGGATGTAGCTGCCCTTGATGCTGGGGGGCAGTTTGCCTTTGAACAGGAACCCCTCATTCATAGCGCTCTTGGTAACCGGGACCTGTTCATCTTTAATCTTCACTATCACGCTCGCCGTAGCCTTAGACGCCAGGAATGAAAATTCCGATTTCGGCGCCACCTCTTTATTATTCTTCTCCACCGAAAATGGGGGAGGCGTGAAGGCGGAAAAGTACACTTGGGTACAAGGGTCACTTGTACTGCCGCCAGGGCTCGCCTCGTACGCAAAAACGTTGCCGACGGTACCAAAGATTCCTACTGCAACAACAAGCTGAAGTATAGTTCTCAGACTCACGGTTAGGCCTTTCTAGTGAGGGTGGATGATTAGACCCGCATGAACAACGCAGCGGTATTCTGTACGCCTCCAAGAGAAAAAACAACCCCCTTCCTGCCGAGATCTCAGCGGACCGAAGCGGATGTCGCCCTCACATGCTCCGGCGCGTTCTGGATTCGCGACGCGTCAACTTCCAGTGCCGGCCGCCTGAAGGACATAATGCAGTTCGCCCTGAAGCCCAAGCCGGTCGGCCCAGCTCCAGAGGTCGGGAAGATCCAGTTCCAGGCCAGGGCTCTTGACGATGCTCATCACATCGTCAAAGTCTCGTGGTCGGCTCGCTCGTAATTTCATCAGCACGAGGTCTTCGGGTGAACTCATCCAGATCGTCAAACCATGAAAATCGACAGCCCGGCGCCGATCGAGCACGGCGCGATCGAAGGGACCCAGTGAAAAGACGAGGTCCACGGGAAAATGAGGGGCGGTGGGATGCGCGAGTCGTGGGACAACGTCACGAGCCATCGGATTGGCATCGTACCAGGTCTCGTTGATCGCAAATCCGGCTGTGCGCAACAGACCGAGGAACGGCTGAGGATCGTTGCTTTGAGCGAGAATGAGAAAGTCCACATCGTAGATGGCGCGTGGAGTCCCACAGACACCGAGGGCCAACGCTCCGATAACACAGTAGGGAGCTTCCGTCGAAGTCAAGGCGCGATGGGCCAACTCCACCACCGCGAGGTAGTCGTTCTGCAAACCATCCGGTTGGGCCATGATACGTGTTCCCCGCGCGAGTGGGGATGAACCGCTCATTGTCGATCGAGAGTGAGTTGACAAGAGGTGTTCCCCGCGCGAAAGAAAGGTACCGGGAGTGTTTTGTGACAGGTTCACCTCTTTGATTGCCTACTGTGCGCATATCTCTCTTTCGAGCCGATGGCGTAGGACATCCTATCAGGGCGTTCACCAGTTCAGGGACTCGGCACCGGCCCATCACGGCGGTGGTCGGAGAGGATGGGCGGTACCTGGCGGCTGGGAAACGAGCAACTCGTACCGCATCTCTCCATTTGCGGCAGCATGGGGACCGGTCGCCTTCGATCCATCCCCCCTCTTTCGGCTAGTTACAACCCCTAGGCACTTTCGTGCAGATTCCCTCCGGCCGGATCTGGAAGCGGCAAGGCGAGCGAAGAGTTCTTGACAGCCTCGCAACGGCTTCTTAGACTCACGCACCAAAACGATTAGGAATACAAATGCATATGGGGCCGTTCCGTGCGGCTGTCATCCTCTCGTACCCTTCTCTCAACCATGGCAAAGGAGTGTGCGGCTATGAGTGAATCCAAGAACCCCACCATTGCGTTGAACGTCCGGTTGAAACCCTCCGATTCGTCTGCTCATCCCCGCGCGGCGAACTATACGAATGTCGCCATCGCCCAGGGCACGGCCTACCTCGATTTCGGCTTCATAGAACCGGCGTTGCTGGCTGCGATTGCCAAGACCGCGAAGGATGGCCAGGCGGCCCCGAAAGGCTTAGACGGCCATCTCGTGACCCGCGTGGCGATGGATGTCGTCTCCCTCGCGCGGCTGCAGCAGCAGATTCAGCAAGTCTTGGGAGGGTTGCGATCAGCGAAGGCTGGGAAGCCGAAGGGACAAGTTTAAGGGAAAGGAGAGAGAGGATGCATGATCGAGTGCGCGATCTGCGAAAGATTGGCCTGAGTCAGCAGCGACG
>JARFPM010000052.1 GCA_030444405.1 Nitrospira sp. | reverse complement strand
ATGGACAATTGTCCTCCGGTGTGCAGGCAACTGCCGCCACCGTGACACCGTCCAAAGCTGCGTCACTAAGGCTCCTAGTAACGTCTGTAGTGATTTCCTCCGCGATGGGGTCGTCTTGGCTCTTTTTCTTTCCGCCGCTTGCGTGACAGGGGATTGGGTTGCCGGTCGGCTGGGTGACGCCCTCATCTGCCGGCGTTAACTTGCAAGGCCCTCCGCCGACCCCTATCGCGCTATTCGTAAGGACTAGTGTGTCTGGACCATACACCGTGACGGTCATCGTAATCGTAATTTTCGGCTTGCATGTTGTGCCGGAACCGCTGCCGTCGGCATCACAGCCAAGAGTCGGATAGGTGACGACTTGACTGAGGGTAAAGGTTGTGGCACTCGCTTGGTTCGCGATTCCCGGCAGGGTTAAGGGCGTCAGATTCGTTGTGTACGGCGACACGTTGAGAATTGCGGCACCCTTACCCCCATTCAGGGTGGTATGAGAGGGATTGAATACTCCCCATCCCTCAAATCGAATCCCATCGTACTGTGTATAGAGGGGAGAGGTTCCGGCTGCGGCTTGCAAATACCCTGTGGAGCTTAAGCCAAACACGTAACTGCCTGCCGTGTTGGGGCTCGTGTCGTAAGTGTGTGTCCAGGTGATTTTCAGCACATGGGTTTCAGTATTGGGCCAGCTGCTCGTCCCGGACGTTGGTACAAATTGTACGCCGGTAAGCGCAACCTTATCCGACGAGGTATCGTTGATGAGGAGTTTCGCGATATCCGTGGTGCTGGGAGCAAGCTTAACATTGTAACTTCTACTGTTGCTGCCGACCGCGTTGGCGGCAGCATAATTGACCTTGTAACATTGAGTGTACCCGCTCGGACAGCCAGTTGACGCGCCAAGAATGTCTACACTGGTGCCACTATCAACCTGCAATCTGAGAGTCGGCGTTCCCGCCTTCGCTGGAGGCGTAACGGTGGCTCCGACCAGTACTCCGCCGGCCAGCAGCAGAGAAATAACGCTCATACGTTGTCGACCCTCTCGATACTTCATGGGCACCTCCTCCTGTGTAAGGTCAATGTCATGATGTGATTCGGATCGCGCACCCAAGGTCTTTCGGTACGCCCCCCTGCTGCATGCTCGTCTGCGCTTCAATATAGTTCCTACAGTCCCCACGCATGAGGGTTTGGTCCAATCGAGAGAATTCCGTCTGTGCGTGGGCTCTATCTTCAACACGTGCCATTCGGTTCCTGGCCAAATCGACGGTGAAACTATTTGAATTCCGGCAAAGGTACAGGTCTCTCATATCGAGTTCCCACGTTAATGAATAAGTTCAGAAGAATTGTGCCACTGCTCCACAAGAAGGAGGCGCAGGGGGCGAACCTTTTCCGATTCAGTGACTCCGATTGGATTCGCTTCTGGCCGCTAGCTCTCTCAGGCGCAAGAGTAATGGGCGAGCAACGAAGGAGCTGGATCGAACGTGCGGTGGACTCAGAATGGATGGAAGTAACAAAATCACCGATGACTTCCATCACGGGCGGAATTGAGACAACTCCCGAGATCAGCGGACGCTTCTCCATAACTATCATGGAGGCCTCACTGTGAGCGGCTTCTCAGCTGCCTAGCAGTCAACGTTGTGGTGTGTGCTTTTCCTCGAGTAACCCGATGGTGTCGTTGATGTCCTCAGCGCCACCTGAAACCATTGCGATGTCTCCAGTTGGAGGTCCTCCTGTTGTTTTCAAATACGAGGAACCTGCTTCTCCCTTTTCGCACTTGAGACGGGAGCTTTGCATGTATTTAAGATGTTTTGCAACTTCGTTTTCTTGTCGTGTGGCAGTGAGCAAGGATCGAGCCAGGATTGAATGTGGTGGGCCTTCTCATGAGTTATACGCGAGCTCGCGATCTATTGATGATTTATGAAGGAGTTGAGCGACTATGCGATGCGGGTGAACCGAATTATGTATGCAAATAGATTCAGAATGGTTTTGGATACAGCTAGCAGGGATGCATTGTAATGCCAGTATAAATTCTGATACCGAACTATTCGGTGTTGATGACGCCTAGACGTCTGTGGAGGGTTCTTTCAGTTGATGGGCTCTCTCATCGCGTCCTCACGCCAAATCTTGTGCTGCTTATATCAGGAAAGTCGAGGCTTTGGGCAATGACAGGGGGAACCTCACTATGGTATGGTACCATCTCCGGCTTGGGCATGATGTAGGGGATCGCACGATCCTACGCGGCATGAAGCAGTCCTCCGGTAGCCAGCCACGTAAATAAAGCATAGCTGTCTTTACATGCAGATACGAGTGTTGGGTTGCCACGGGGCTGATTGTCTCGTGGAGGCTAGGGATAGGCCGGTCCGCCAGGAGAGCTGTGGGTTCCTTATCGATGACTCCGTGCTCCTGGACGCCGGAACGATCGGGACGCGACTCACCTTGGCAGAACAGCATCGTATCCGGTTCGTGCTCCTCAGCCACCTTCATTTTGATCATATCAAGGGCCTTCCATTACTGGTCGACAATCTGGCCGAATGGTTCGTTGCTCCTGTCATCGTGGCGGCCACTGAACCGGTGATTCAAGGGTTGATCGACCATGTGTTTAACGACAAGGTCTATCCGAATTTTTTCAAGATACCAAATCAGGACCATCCGGTCCTGCGGACGCAAGTGCTCGACCCGGGGAAATCGGTCACGTTGGGCCATCTCGAAGTCATTCCCGTTCCGGTCAACCACACAGTCCCCACCGTGGGATACGTGGTGAAGGACCGGGGAGCTGCCTTGCTCTATAGCGGTGATACCTATCAGACGGAGGAAATTTGGAGCTTGGGCCGGATGATTCCCGAACTCAAGGCCGCCTTCATTGAATCATCCTTTCCTGACGAGCTGGGGGAGTTGGCCAAAAGATCAAAACACCTCACCCCCTCGCTGTTCCTCAAAGAGTTTCAAAAACTCAACCGTCCCGACCTGCCGGTCTACGCCTATCACATGAAACCCGCATTTCGTAACCAGATTGAAGAGCAAATCAGCCGGCTCGGTATTGAGCGAGTGGGGTTTCTAAAGGAAGATCAGGTTATTACAGTGTAGATCGCATGTTAACGGCAAGGTTCTTTGCCGCACCAGTGGGTTGGGTATCCCGATTTGCTATTCAGTGAGATAGCTGGTCAGCCAGTCGGCGATCACGTTCGTCATTCGTTTGAAATCATCGCCCTTCGTAAACTGATGATCGGCACCGGGCAACAGCTCGAGGTGTTTTTTGATCCGTAGCGCTTCGTAAAGCTGCCGGCTTTGATGGAGCGGGACATGCTCGTCCCTATCGCCCTGCACAATAACGGTTGGAGCCGTGATCGACCGAGCGGGGTCGTACGCGATCTGGTGGAGGCAGTCCTCGTAAAAGGCGTAGCGAAGCTTGATCGGGTCGGGACCACCCATGATGTTCGGAATCGTGTCGGTTGCCTTCCATTGCGTCATTCCCTCGTCACCGAACTCCAGCCGTAACTCCTCTGCGAAATCGACAACAGGGCATTTGAGTGCGAGGCAGGCCAAGTCCGTCCGTTGCGAAGCAGTCAAAATCGACACCAGACCGCCGAAACTCGATCCCATCAGGCCGATGTGCCGATACCCGCGATCTCTCATGAGATCGACCGCTCTATGGGCTTGTTCAACTGCCATGCTGACGGTGATCTGATCAAACGGGCCCTCGCTTTCCCCCTGCCCAAAGAAGTCAAAACGAAAGGTGGCAATACCCTGGCTCACCAGCGCCCTCGTGAGCGCATTATTCGTCGAGCTGGTTTTCGATGAAAGAAACCCGTGACACAGAATGGAGATCTTGTCCGTCCCTCCGTTGGGGATGGTCAAGATGGCGGCGACTCGATGACCATGAGGATCGAGAAAAGAGAACCGTTCTTCCACGGGGGGCATTGTACCAGAGCCGGCGTTGACAGTCAGGGGGGAGATGAGTGGAAGAAGGTTTGGTTAGGCCGTGAGCTTGAGTTCGTCGGTGGAGGTCTGTCCTGTCCGAAGCGTCTCCGGTTTCTTAGCGATCATCGAGGTCAGCTTGACTGAAAAGAGAACAGAGCCGGTCATCAGGAGGCCAAGACTGGTCCAGGTTGCAACACGGATGTAGATTGAGGTCAGCGGCACGTTCCAGGTGAGTGCGGCCAAGAGGCCAAGTCCCATGGTTCCCAGACTGAGTGAGGCGATTTGGACGGTCCCCCAGCGGTTCATGATAGCGTTCAGTTGATCAAGATACGGCCCGCGCTTCTTGGTAACAGGGATACGGTCGGCTGCTAGGGTGATCGGAATCAGGTAGGAGAATGCGCCCATGATGGCATTCACGATGAAACCGACGAATGCCATATGTGTATAGGCGACGAGGTGTAGCTTGCCGTACGGTAGCATCGGGGGACTGGATAGACTATTCGCTCCTACAAGGATGCCGAGGATAATGGTGAACAGGAGAAAGAAGGTACTGACCAAAAGGTGGTCCGAGGCGGCGCTGCCGGTATGGGGTGAGGAGAGCCACGTGCGAAACAGACTGGCGGTCCAGAGGATCCCACCCATGAAAACAATGGCGCCGGCGGCCAGTTCAATCGGGACCGATGAGTTCAAGAAGCCACCGACGAGGACGGCCATGCCTGTCGGTATCAAGATCGTACTTATCTGGGTAAGTTTGGAGACCAACCGAGGACGATTCCAGACCGTCGGCAGGAGATGGTGTACCATCCCGATAATGGCCAGGCTGGCAAATCCGAGCACCACGAGGTGAATGTGCGCGAGTCGCAGGTAGCCATAGGATTCCGGAATGAACCCGAGCACCACGATTTCTCCGATGGCCGACCCGCCCACAAGGCAGAAGAGGGAGAGCGCGTAATACCAAGCCTCTTTGCTTGAGAACTTCCAAGCCCCCCTCGCACGCATCCAAACGGTGTAGATGACGGATAGAAACGCGGCAATCACCACGAAGCCTGCTACAGCCACGACCACGTACCGATGTAGCCAGAATCCCACGAGCATTCCCATCAAGCCGCCGTTCAACCCCAAGAATGTAAGGGGATGGAAGTCCGCTTCCGTTCGGTTTGCCGAACTCGGCGGAGGGATGAGCAGGAGAAATCCGCCGAGAATGATCTGGGCGACACCGCCGACCAGGACTGCATGGACATGGAGCGCCCTCACCCAGGACGGCAATGGGGTACCAAACACCACTCCGACCAGGGTTGCCATACCCAGAATCGACGCAAGCATCAGCCAGCTGAAACCCGTGACGCAAAACGTGAGAGGGGGAATGGTTCGGGGGAACATCGGCATGCGATTATCGCTCTAGGAAATAAAAATGGTCCGTCGGGCCTTGTCCGTGGCCGATTGCTAAGCCATGTCGGATCGCTTCCGTGACGTACGACTTCGCGGCCTGCGCAGCCTCCAAAACGGATCGCCCTCGAGCAAGATGAGCGGCCAATGCGGAGGCAAACGTGCAGCCGGTGCCATGAGTATGGCGGGTCTCGATGAACTCTCCCTTCAGGACGTTAAAAAACCGTCCGTCATAGAGCAGATCTGTCGCCCGTTCATAGAGCAGATGTCCCCCTTTGATCAGGACATGCTTGCACCCGAAGCCATGAATCACTTTGGCCGCTCGTCGCGCATCCGCCAACGACGTAATCTGGATCCCCGACAGTTGCTGGGCCTCATGGATGTTCGGTGTCACGACCAAGGCAAGGGGGAGCAACCTCGTCTTGACGGCCTCGATGGCGTCCGGCCGCAAGAGGGAATGACCGCTCTTGGAGATCATCACCGGATCCACGACCAAGTTGGCGATGCGTTGCGGCACCAGCATGGTGACGACCACTTCGACGATGGCCGCCGAGGACAGCATGCCTGTTTTGACGGCGGCGACGTCGAAGTCGTCGAAGACTGCGTCGAGTTGCGACGCAATGATGGCCGGGGGTAATTCAAAGACATCCGTCACTTCTTCGGTATTCTGAGCCGTAATGGCGGTGATGACGGACATGGCGAACACACCGTTGGCGGACATGGCTTTGATGTCCGCCTGGATACCTGCGCCTCCGCCGGAATCCGAGCCGGCAATGGTGAGCACCTGTTTCAGCGTCTTCGACATGAATGATCCTTTACGGAGTTGTCTGTGCAGGTTCCGACGACGAGGTAACTTTTAAGCCGTCCATGATGAAGGAGGCGTCTCGTCTCGGCAATTTCTCGCGAAAATAAAGCGTGAACTGAGTGGGTGCTGCCTCAGATGAACCAGTGAACGTCAGGATGGCTCGTTCTTTCCGGCGAGGGGAGAGTTCGACGCCCCTGGTACACAGACCTTCCCGATTGTCCTCGATGCTCTGATGCCAGGCCGTTCCATGTTCGTCCTTCAGGAGCGTTTCCTGCAAGTGACAGAGGAGCTTCACATCGCGTTGCGAAAGGTTTTCGACGGTGAGATCCACCTTGGCTCGGCCGGTCTGCAGTTCGATCGACTTGACGACCATTTCGTAGTATTCGTTCCGGTGAGTCCCTAAACCAACCTGCGGGGGTACCTCTGTCGGACTCTCGACCTTCACGATCGGTTGCGGCGACTCCTCTTTTTTGAAGAACGCGTTCAGAGGCCCGGCTTTGGGCAGCAGCCCTCGCGTGGCTCCGATCGGCTGGACATTCGACGGGTTGATCAGACGGACCGTGACCTGCACCCCTTCGGGCATCTCGATCGCCACCCCACGGACGAACAGGTCGGCTCGTATTGCCTTCGCCGCACGCCGTACCGCCTTCGCCTGGGCCGGCTCCAGATGGTCCACCTGCATCTTCTTTAGTGTCGAATATGTCAACGTTCGATCTACCACCGTCAATTCGCCGGCCACCATGATTTGTGTTCCAAGCTCCTCGGCAAGGAACTGACCCAGAGGCGTGGGTTGCCCCGATGAATCGGTAAAGTCGAGGAAGGCGAGTCGCTGTTTCTTAGCTTTAGCGGCCCCTTCCGTCACTCCTTCCGCCAATTGTTTGAGACTCTCCTCATAACTCGCTCCAGCCCACGACGATGTCGGATGTGAGAAGGAGGTCGCGAGACCGACCAGCAGTACCAGAAGTCCGATCATAGGCATGAACTCATGTCATTATACTCAGGGAAGACCAGCTGTCTAGCGGGCCGTAAAATGGAGCGTAATCGAGGGCTTGGTTTGTAGGGCTGGAGAGTAAGAGTGAGCCCTTGAAAGATAACCAGTCGGTGAGTGCCCCACCCGCGGTATGTACGGAATGGCCGTCGCAATATTCCCACGTTCAGCTGTAGAGAGCTCCCGCACTTCGCCGGGATCAACACATTCGTCAAGTCGCCATACGTGGAGGACGTGCGTACGTGTGGCGAGTACGACATCCCCATTCTTGGTGTGCCGTTCGCGGGGGGACGACGTATTGTTCCGATGGGGCAAACGCATGCCTCACCTCACCAAAGCCTAATCGCATACATGCCACTGACCTCTACCAGTCACGCCGCCGATCAGTGCTAAGTGATGGTATTTCCAACAGTTTGTCGCCTGCCTCCTCGTGGTTTCTAACTGATCGATGTCGCGAGGTAGATCACTGAGCTGGTGAGCAGCCCTTCGGTGGGGTTTGACAAACGCGCTTGCCAGTAGAGTACACTGCCAGCCCACAATCCCCCATTCACTCCTACTGTCCAAGGAGGACTCAATGCAGAACAGCTTCTGGTTGAAGATGCTCAGCGCAGCAAGTCTGTTTCTCTTGTGTGTCACGAGTTGGGTCGGTGCCGAAGAGCCGGCGGGTGCCGTCAACGAGGCACGCCTGGTCGCGCAATACAACTATTCGATTCACATCCTGGCCATGTTGGTGGTCGGCTTCGGATTTCTCATGGTGTTCGTCCGACGGTATGGCTTCGGGGCAACGACCGGCACCTATCTCGTGGTCGCAACCGGGTTGCCTCTGTACATGTTGTTGCGTGCGAACGGGGTGGTGGGGCATACGATACAGGCCCATTCGGTCGAGACGCTGATGCTGGCAGAATTTTCGGTGGCGACGGCGTTGATCGCGATGGGTGCGGTGCTCGGACGCTTACGGGTGTTTCAGTATGCGTTACTCACGCTGCTCTTGGTGCCACTCTATGCGTTGAACGAATATTTGGTGCTGGACAATGGCTCAGGACTGACAAAGGGGTTTCAGGATTCGGCGGGCTCGATCGTGATTCACGCGTTCGGGGCCTATTTCGGACTTGCTGCGTCCCTGGTTTTGACCACCGAGCAGCAGCGCAGTCAGCCGATTGAATCCGATCCAACCTCCGATCGGTTCGCGATGCTCGGTTCCATGGTCCTGTGGCTGTTTTGGCCGAGTTTTGCAACCGCGATTGTGCCATTTGAGCAAATGCCCCAAACCATCGTGAACACAATCCTTGCTCTGAGCGGGGCCACGCTTGCCACCTATTTCCTCAGCACACGTTTTCATCATGGGAAAACGTCGATGGTGGATATGGCCAATGCCGCGTTGGCGGGTGGGGTCTCCATTGGCTCGACCTGCAATCTTGTGAGCCCCGTCGGTGCCTTCTCTATTGGATTGCTCGCCGGCGCGTTGTCCGTCATTGGGTTCGTGTTTATCCTGCCCATGCTGGAATCAAGAATTAAGCTAGTCGATACCTGCGGTGTCCACAATCTACACGGGATGCCGGGCTTGCTGGGCGGTATCTGTGCGATCTTTGTAGTGCCTGGTGTGGCCGGTGTACAATTGACCGGCATCGCTCTGACGCTTGTCATCGCGATTGTGGGAGGAGTCATCGCCGGTATGGTAATCAAAGCCACAGGCACTACAGAGCAGGCTTATGAAGACTCCCATGAGTTTTCCCATGTGCCGGGTCCGGAGAGTGAACGTAAGGTTTAAGAGCTCGCGCTGGGAGCCAGGGCCGATATCGAGGCCTTGCAAAGGGAACTGCTTGCTCGGACAGGGGCGCACATTCGTTCCGCGCGAGAGGAGCCCAGACCGATTGCGTAAGTGCGGTCGGTCAACCTCAGATCTTCAGACCGTAAGCGCGTCTTACCTGTGCGAGGCGGGTGCTGTTCTGCGGAGAGCACCCGCCATCCGGAATCACACGACGATAGCCACTATGACCGTTGGATTCTCCGTAACTGTCAGATTTGTCTCCGCATCGACGCAATTCAAAGTGCTGCCCAATTCTGCGTTCCGATCAGTTCCATGGTGGTGGACACACAAGTCGTGGGCTGTGTCTCGAAGCAGGAAGCTGCGATCTTACCGCGCATTGAGTGGCCTCACAAGACGGTAGCAGATATCATGGCTGGCTGTTCTCCAGTCAATACAGTTCAAGCCGAAAACGATGCTCTCAGAGCATTGGCTCAAATGAGCAAGGCCAGATCGAGCTGATTACTTGTGCTTGATGGCTACAGGCTTGTCGGGATGGTCGTGCTCAAAGATTTGCTGAAGTATCTGGCTTTCGTATGGATTGAGAGGAAATGGAGAAAGCTGCATGAGAAATTTCGACCTAACGATTCTCAATGAGAAATGCGTGATGTGATCGTACTCCGATTCAGCGTGTCGATTAAGCAACACCTCCGGCCAAAAAAGAGCAAGGTTGATCTGAACCACAACAGAATTCAAGGCCACCGTAGAACCCCCTGGTCCCCACGTAGTTGTTAAGTTGCCGCTCAATCCGCTGGTGGAACACAGTACAGATCCATCGTGCCGTCCGATGGGCATGTGTATCCATTAGCAGGATGCGGAAAAAACCCGCCAGCAGCGTTCTCGCATCACTCAGAGGCTCAACGTACAGCACAGAGTACGATTCGCCTCTTCGCTCGCTGCGGCCTTGCTGGACGGCCTTTTTGCGCATCCTGCATGGCTGTTCAGCGTCGTCTCAACCCTCGATATTCGTGACGGCTACAGGGTGCCGAATGAGTTTTTCCGCAGCCTGTTAGGGACGCGCTCCAATGATTAGACAGCAAGTCCTCAAGAGCGTTCGCCACAATCATGTTGTACTCATTGGATAGCCGAACGGCCTTCAACTCCAACCAGAGCCGGTTAAAAAAGTTATATCTTGGCAAAGACTAGGCGAACGATTCGCTATGTGTAATAGCGTGGTGCGCATTTTGCAGAGTGCCAAATGTGATATGTCATCCACGTCGCTCCAGGGCGGAATGGAAGGAACAGAAAGCGCTGAATAGAACTAAAACTTTTGTTGAGATTCAGCGGTGACCTCCACTGGTCATTGAGTAAGCACGAGCACAAGATACATCGAGAGGCTTTCCATGGTAGAAATTCTTATCTTGTGGACGTTAGGTTTGTTTGTGATCACCATCGCATGGGGAGGCATAGATAGGATCGCCGTTCCTATCAAAACCCTTGCTCAATCGTTGCAAGCTCCGGAACGGAGCAAACGTGTGGAGATAGTAGGAGCGGGTCTTTTTACGTTAGCCGTGCTAGCGATCATGGTAGCCGGAGCGGGTAATCATTATATGGAAGAGTGGGCCTCTCTGCCTACGCTCTTGATATGGGCCGGTGGTCTCTGGCTGATACCATTCCGGTTCGACGCTGTGGGGCATTACTGGCTTTCTTCCCTCGCCATAGTCGGTGTTTTAGTACTGTTTTGGGTGGGGAGTACTTCTTATCAGTCCGCCAGGGCGCATGCCCAGGCAAATGTCTCAACTCAGCAGGGACCGGACACATCCACGACCCTGACTGGTCTTGGGTTCCTCTTCTGGACTGTCTTGATTGGCCTCACTGTTGCCGCTATTGCCCGATACACATCTACATGGAATGCCGCCGCGCTTAATTCATGAACGACGCGCCTACTCGTAGGCTAGTCGGCATGAAAGTCCTTGTCTGACCCACTGCTTTCCAAAACAGAATTTGCCGGGGTCTTTCTTCCTCTAAGCTCTTGAAATCATTGCCGGCGCATTTTGATTCTGAATTGAGGATTTCTGGCTATGCGGATGCTGTCCAAAACCCAGGCGAGGGTTCCGCATAAGGCAGCGCCAGCGCATACCGCGAGAATTCACGTTGTCCAGAGCCCTGCGGCGCATTCAGATACCCCTGAGGCCCAAGTGTTGTGGTCGGATGCTGTCCAAGATCCCCTACTCAGAAAAGTTATTTTGGACAAGAGTGCATTGACGTGATTTTTGGATACGGTAAATGGTATTTGTACTGTCGATGCCAACTGGTTCAGTGAAGCTCCGCTGGTGACGCTCTTGAGAGAGGGCGTACAATTCGTCTCGGTGGAGGAAATGAATTGGTCGAGGGCATTTGTCATGGATCGGGAGGGCTATGAGGAGGCCGATATCGCTCATCTGCTCCACGGTTGCTCTCAGAGATTCGACTGGTAACGGTTACTTCTGGAGATTCAACCCTCACCGGAGGGTGCTCTTAAGTCATTTGATTCTCTCCTATAAGTCGGCTGCATGAACCCATCCGTCAACGAATACCGTAGAGCGCTGCGTCCGTTTCAGTTTGTCAGTTGTATGGAGCTGCGCGAGGTATTAGGCAAGCGCGCGACGGACGTGGTTCGTCTGCTGGAGCTGATGGAAGAAGTTCCGTTAGACTCTATCTATTATCATACGCACAGCTTCTACCTGCGCCACTCATACGCACAAACGCTGTACCCCAACGATTTCGCCACATGGGTGGCTCTCTATGCTCATGATCGCGTCCTCGGTGAGCAGCTGGGTGTACTGGATCCCTTTGCGTATCTTTCTCTCGACGCTCTCCGTCAGGAGATTATCACCATTATCGACGACCATTTGAGCTCCCATCCCGCGGTTTATCGCGCGATGAGCGGAGAGCCCTTCGACTTCATACGGTCTCATGTCATTGAAGCACCATTGGACCGCCAAGCCTGGACGCTGTCGGAATTCCGAAACGCCGTGCGCGAGGTCGAAGCCGGCGCGCTCTACTTCCATCTCTGCGAGGCGCGGATGCGGAAAACGACGGGGTTCGACGATTTTTCTCATTGGCTGTCCGCGAGGGACGGTTTGAGCATGCCGGAGCTCGCGGCTCAAGTCCAGCGCGTGGTGCGCCTGGGTCTCAATCTAGAAGGTATGAGAGCTCGCATCGTTGCCTTATGTGACGCGGAGCTGATGGCACATGGCGGAACTGCTTGAACAATACCGGGCGGTCGCGCCGCCCGGCACGATCGAATTCCTCCGGCAACTGGGTCGGCGGTTGGAAGGGACCAGAATGCTCCATGTCAATTCAACACGCTACGGCGGGGGCGTGGCTGAAATGCTGCATCGGTTGCTGCCTCTGTTCGAGGAATTGGGAATCCGGACCCGGTGGGAAGTCATGACCGGTTCCGAAGCCTTTTATCACACGACCAAGAGTTTTCATAACGCCTTGCAGGGGATGTCGCAGCACATCACCAAAGCCATGTTCGACGAGTACCTGGAGATCAATCGCGAGAATGCCAAACGACTCAATTTCGATGCCGACGTCGCTATGATCCACGATCCCCAACCGGCGGCGCTCATCGGCTCCCGTCCGCCGGGAGCGCGGTGGTTATGGCGGTGCCACATCGACGTGTCCGCTCCGCAACCCGCGGTGTGGCAGTTTCTGCGCCCCTTCGTATCGCAGTACGACGCAGCCATCGTCTCTCTCCAGAAGTTTGCGCGTCGTCTGCCGGTGCCGCAATTCATCGTCTACCCGTCCATCGATCCGTTGAGCGACAAAAATCGCGAGCTCACGCAGGAAGAAATCACGTCGATCATGGAAAAGCTGGGCGTACCGACGGACAAACCGATCTTGCTGCAAGTGTCGCGGTTCGATCGGTTTAAAGATCCGCTTGGGGTGGTCGCCGCCTACCGCATCGTAAAGCAGAGCCACGATTGCCGGCTGGTGCTGGCGGGCGGCACGGCGACCGACGATCCCGAAGGCGCGGCTGTTCTTGCTGAGGTGCAGGAGGCTGTGGGCCTGGACCCTGATGTGCAATTCCTGTTGCTGCCGCCGACGGCCAATCTGGAAATCAATGCGCTCCAGCGCGCCGCGACCATTATTCTTCAGAAATCGGTACGCGAGGGGTTCGGTCTGACGGTGACAGAGGCTATGTGGAAAGGCAAACCCGTCATCGGCGGTGATACTGGGGGTATTACCGTGCAATTGATCCACGGCTACACCGGCTACACCGTCAACTCACCGGCGGGGGCGGCCTTCTATATCAAACGTTTGCTCAATGAGCCCGAACGGATTGAAGCGATCGGTCGACAGGCAAAGGAGTTCGCGCGCAATCGCTTCCTGGTCACGCGGCATGTGCAGGATTATTTGGGCGTCATGATTCACTTGGCGCGACGTACGGCGTAGGTCACAAGAGTCGACGTCGCTAGCAAGGGAAGAGGGAAGGAAACACTTGAGGTGTTTATCCGCGGGCGTCAATCGAAGAGAGGCTGCGCCTGAATAGCCCGCGGCCCACACGAAGTGCGGTTTGGTGCGCCCGACAGGACTTGAACCTGTAACCCCCAGATCCGTAGTCTGGTGCTCTATCCATTGAGCTACGGGCGCCCATTTGCCGCCGATGTATAAGTCCTGAGGTAAAGGGCCAGCTTGACGACGATGGTTAAGGATGGTGTCTCGCCTCAGCACTTAGCGCTTTTGTCTCAGCACGTACCAGAGTCAGTGTTTATACAGTTCTCGAAGAGAGGGGGTCAAGAGGACGTCGGAAAAGTCTGGATTCGAGGTTCGGAGACGGTTGCTTAGAGAGTAGTCTTGCTCACTTCGTTCGAGAAGGAACTCTCGGCGCCATCCGAGTTGTATGCCGTGACTACGAAGAAATAGGTGGTACCGGCTTCCAGACCAGTGGCAGTGTAAGTCGTGACGTCCATGGTCACGGCCGCAATTGGTGCTCCAAAGGCACCGGAGGCTGTTGCCTGATAGACCTTGTATCCCGCAATATTCGGTCCCACACTGGCATCCCACGAAAGCGTAGCTGTTTCACTGGAAAGCGAGGCGGTTTCGCTGGTTGGCGCGGAGTCAGGCGAAGAGCAGGCTGTAGTAACGAGCAGAAACAAGCAGATCAGAAGCCAACGATAATGACTGGTCATCGATCTCGGGAGCTCCATCTCGAACTCCTTGGTCATGGTAGTCCGTTCGGTGGTTAGTGTACCAGCAAAGCTTGTACCGATGTCAGCGCGGAAATGTGTCCACAGAAGTCATTGGAAGTAAAGGGAATGAGTGGAGTCGCCAGCGGCGATCAGGAAGATGAGGCTCTAGAGGAGGCAATCAGAATCGTACGCCTTGGTTCGATCTTGTGACCCTCGATCGTTGTAAGAGGGGTAGGACGGGTAATGAATGATCGAGAGCGGGAGGGCCCGAGGCTCTGCTCCAGGGCACCAAAAATACTAGGGGGCTTCCTACTGTGTAGAAAGCCCCCCAGCCCAGCCTTAGCAAACTGAGTCTTACTTGCCCTTCTCTTCCTTCTTCTTCTCAGCATCGCCGAAGGTGTCGGCATGGCCGCCCTTCTTCTCTTCCTTCTTCTTCTCTTCACCGTACACAACTACGTGGCCGCCCTTCTTCTCTTCCTTCTTCTTCTCTTCGGCGAAAGAAGGAGCGGTGAAGGTCACTGCCACTGCCACTGCCATCACTGCCATCAACATGCTCTTCATTATGAGAACCCCCTAATTAAGAAATTATAAAATATGTGTGCCGCTCACTTGGCACTTGTCCAGATGGTGAGCAAGGGTAGTGCCGTTCTGCCCTATTCGTAAGATGAAACATAGACCATTGGGTAATCAGCAGGTTACGAAATTCCTCTCATGAAACCGCGAATGGTTTACCCTACAGGGTGCTGTAGCAGAATGGCATGGATACGACTAAACTGCCTCATTCCGATAGCTGGCATGGGTGGTTGACAGACGTTTTACGAGTCCAAATCATCGAAGGTAGTTTCAAGCAAAGAATAGATCCAAGGACTGATTACCTTGGATGGTCAACTCGAAACACGATATATTCGTGTTCCTATTTCACTGTTCGGATTTTCGATGGCGGTTGGTACTGTCAGGGCTGATGTGCTGTCGCTTTGCCAAGTGCGCTTCAGCCGGAAGATTCAATCCGTGCAGCAGGTCTTTGGCTCGCTTCGGTCCCTTGATCTCGATCGATCGCGACGGGTGGTTCAATGGCACGTGCATGGGAGGATGATCAGCGTTCCTGCGACCAAGGGGCAAGGAGTGTTCAGGAACGACGAGTGAGTGTTCGAAAGGCCGGAGTTTAAGAGGCTGATCAGCACGGAGCAGAGAGTCGGCTCTTTACGTAAGTGAGGCCTTCTTCCAGCGTTTCAAAGTCTCCGTCAAGTTGCGCCTCATAACAGTCGTCAAGGAGTCGGCCCATGTCAGGACCTGGCTGCACCCCCAATTCCAACAGGTGACGGCCCATGACAATGGGAAGAGGCGCCTGACGGTCCACTGCTAGCTGCTGTGCTCGGGCCAATAGCCACTCGCCGGCGGGAAATCCATCAAACTGTTTCGGCGGACGGCCTGCGTGGTCGGCCCGCGCCACGCGCACCAATCGGTCGATGCGCTGGACTTGCTTTGCCAATCGACGGACTGCGCTGTCCGAAGCCTTGGCTTCATGGAGAGCACGAGGACGAAGATGGCAACACACCAGAGGAATCACTTCATCGATGAGGTCGTGCTGGTTGGTCAGTCGCTCAAGAAAACGACTCGTTGGGCCTGCCCCTTCCGATTCGTGTCCCCGTGAGGTGATGCGCCCATAGTCCTCCCTGGTCGTGGCCGGCTTGCCGAAGTCGTGGCAGAGTATGCCTAAGCCGACGGCAAGGTCGTCCGGCTCATGACCGGTTCGCTCCGTAGCGAACCAGTCCAGGCAGTGGAGGGTGTGAATCCAGACGTCTCCTTCCGGGTGCCAGATGGGATCTTGTGGGCAGCCTTGCAGGGCGGCGAGTTCTGGATAGAAACGAAGCCAGCCGCACTGACGTAAGAAGTGCAAGCCCAGCGACGGCTTGCGTCCTTGAAGGAGCAGCTTCTTCCATTCTTCCCACAAACGTTCGCTCGGCTGACCCTCCTGGGACAGTGTTTGGCACAAGGCCACGGTTTCCGGCGCAACAGTGAGGTCAAAGCGGGCAGCCAGCTGCATACCACGCAAGACGCGCAGCGGATCTTCGGCGAATCGGGTCGACGCATGGCGCAATATCCGTGCATCCAGGTCACCGCGTCCGTTGAAGGGATCGCGAAGTTCCATGGTGTCCGGATCCCAAGCCATCGCGTTGATGGTGAAGTCTCGTCGTGCCAGCGCCTCGTCGATCGGTATGCCGGGATCGGCCTGTCTTGCTAGGCTCGGAATAGATATGCCGTCGGCAAGGATGCGGGAGGGGATGGAAATGTCGATCGGGAGACCTTGCAGCTTGAAGACCTCGAACGCTTTTCCGACGAACTGCACGGAGAAGTGCTCAGCCAGCAGGGCATGGACTTGACCGGGTGAAATCCCAAGAATCTCGATGTCCAGGTCTCGCGGTTGTCGACCGAGCAGCAGGTCCCGGACACAGCCGCCGACCAACCATGTTCTCCCGCCATTGCGACGAACCGTTTGTTCGATACGACGGAGGTTTCCCGCAAGCACGGAATCTTCGAGACGGAACCGAGTCGGCACTTAGATCACCGCTTCGCGGAGAAACTTCGCGGCTTCTTCCGGTGACACGGGATTGATGTAGAAGCCGGTGCCCCATTCGAAGCCGGCGACTTGCGTCAGTTTGGGGATAATCTCCAGGTGCCAGTGGTAATAATCGCCGGTCTTCTCATGAAGGGGAGAACTGTGGAGGATGAAGTTGTACGGGGGGCGGGACAGCACTTTGTCCATGCGGCGCAACGACTCCGAAAGGATTGGCGCCAGAAATTCAAACTGCGACTTCTGACTTTCTTCAAAATACGCCGCATGACGCTTGGGAAGAATCCACATTTCGAAGGGAAACCGCGGCGCGAACGGCGTCACACAGAGGAACTCGGGATTCTCGGCGACGATCCGATCTCCATCCGAGAGATCCTGCCGGAGGATGTCGCAGTAGATGCAGCGCTCCTTCTGCTGATAGTGATTGCGGCATCCGTCGAGCTCCTCTTGCACGCTGGTCGGGACGATCGGCAGGGCGATCAACTGAGAATGGCTGTGTTCCAGTGTCGCACCGGCGGACGCGCCGTGATTCTTGAAAATGAGAATGTAGCGGAACCGAAGATCCTTTCTGAGATCGATCATACGGTCCCGATAGGCCCACAGCATGTCCTCGATTTTCTTGGTCGGGAGATCTGCGAGGCCTTCGACATGGTTGGGTGTATCGATGATGACTTCGTGAGCGCCCACGCCGTTCATGCGGTCGTAGAGACCCACCCCCTCGCGACCCATGTCCCCTTCGACTTGCAACGCGGGAAACTTATTCGGTACGACACGCACGGTCCAGTTGGGAGCATTGGGTCCACCGGACTGCGGTCGATAGGCCATGATTTCTTTCGGTGTGAGCCGTTCCTGTCCCGGGCAAAACGGACAGAGTGTCGTCGAAACCGGTCGAGCTGGTTGGAGCTTGATAAAGTCATGTGGGCGGCCCCTCCGTTCGGTGGAAATGATCACCCAGCGACCCACAATAGGGTCACGTCTTAAATCGGGCATGCTTTCCTCCCTAGACGCGAATCGTGAGATGCAGAAGGTTCATCTTCTTGAGTCCGAGAACGATGTGTTCCCCCCAACTTTCCACATTTAAGGTTTGGCCTTCCATGATTGATCACACTCTCCACAGTCCGGCCTCAAATTCCGGCCCAGGGACGGTGAGGACGGCCGGACCATGGCCGGGATAGCGAGCCACTTCGAGGCCGTGCTCCCGCACGATGATCAACGTCTGGATCGCATTCCCTTCTTCCAGGCACAGCTCTTTCCAGGGGACGGCCAACTCCAGAATGGTGTGGGCATTGATCGACCTATAGGAGCCGATTTCCTGCCAGGCATCCGTCTGGGTCCGGCGAGACAAGAGAAATACCTCCGGGCCTGGTGAGGAAAGCGGAAACGTGAGTCGAAAGGTGAATTGAGGCCCTTGCAAAGTAATCTCGACGTCGAGGCCCTGTCTTGTCGTGCTCGTTTCCTCGGGATCGAATCTCATCACGAGGTGATCCTGGTTCCAGCCGAAGTGGATCGCGGTGAAGAGTCCGTCAGCTTTCCACATGGCGCCAAGCGGGGGCCGGGTATTGATGCTCCCCGCGCCGCGCCATTCAAAAAAGTCGGTCACTATGCCGTCGATCGTGGGATTCAACAGGACGAGCGGTTGTTGGACCGAATCGGACTCGGAGGCGATGACCCTGGTGCAGATCGGGTGGCTCAGCTGATCCGGAGAAGCAATGCCCATATGCGTCCAGACATTGCGGAGATGAGTTCGAAAGAGCCGGTCGAATTCCGGTTTGAAATCGGTGTCGAAATCATCGCCGTACCACCAGAACCAGTCGCTGCCTTCAGCGGCGTACAGCTCTTGCCAGGCCGCCCGCGCGCGGTCAGGCGGAAGACTTGGCGCGAGATTCATAAGCTGTGTCCGGGTATGACCGAGGAGATCCCATCCGCGATTGTCTTCGTGGTGCCCGATCCAAATCTTGTAGTCGGAATTGATCCAGGAGCCTGAATGGAGACAGGGCAGTTGCTGCGTGGGCTGAACGGAGGTGATCGCATCGGAAATAGTCGACGTTTCGACTGCGATCTGTCCGGCTTGATCCAGTTCGTGGTTTGTGAAGGCCTCATACAGGAGGGAAAGGAATCGTTCACCGCCGTCGTGATAGTGTTCCCAAGGGTTTTCACCGTCCAAAACGATGGCGATGACGATCTTATCTTGCAGGACATCATGGAGGATGCCCCGCACACGCCGCATGAGATCCTCTGCGGCGGATTCGGGCGTC
This sequence comes from Nitrospira sp., assembly GCA_030444405.1. Classification (GTDB taxonomy): domain Bacteria; phylum Nitrospirota; class Nitrospiria; order Nitrospirales; family Nitrospiraceae; genus Nitrospira_D. Next base: position 14,848 of record JARFPM010000052.1, on the reverse strand, counting down.
GTCTTGTGATAGACGAATCCGAACGCGTCGGAGATCTCGCGGTCCCGAAACAGTGCGGTCAAAGAATGCCCGTCTTCCCCGATGCGATAGGGTTGATAGAGCGCGGACTGTCGATGCCATGGGCGGCCGCACATCCCCAGCGAGTGTGCGAGGATGCCTTCGTCCGTGGCAAACCAGCGAAGGCCGGCCTGATGGATAAGAGGAAGCATCTCGGGACAGACCGATCCTTCAGACGGCCATAAGCCTGTCGGAGGCCGACCGAATGTTTGATGATGAAAATCGACGGCCTGTTGAAGTTGGACTGCGGCATCATCTGGGGCATGGAAACGAGCGGGCAAGGGGAGGTCCGGCCTAGCCCGCCGGTTGATATCGGTGTCGATGACCAGCGGCAGAATCGGATGATAGAAGGGAGTCGTGGTCAGTTCGATTTGCCCCCGCTCCATGAGTCGTCGGTACAGGGGGACGATCTCTCGCACGGCCAGTCGTTGCAGTTCCAATACTTCCTGTTTTTCGTCTTCCGTGAAACCACGGTTTTTCTGGCGCAGCGCGGCCAGACGAGGATATTGTTGAACGGTGCCGTATCCGAACCAGGCGAGATTGTGCCAGACTTGGAGATCCAGCAGCTCTTGTGTGGAAAATTGATGGGCGAGGCGGTGGAGATCATGCCCCGCTATGTCCAATCCCCGTTTCACCAGCAACTCATGGTATCGTGGATAGGGCCGCACCATCGTCGCCCAGTTGGCCGAAAAGAAATGACGGACCAGAAAGGCCTTTTCTTCAAGGGTCAGATTGGCCGCTGGGCGTTGGGCATGTTCCAGGAAAAGGTCGAGGATCTTACCGGTGCCGATTTCCTGTAACTGCAAGAGAAGGGATGGGGTAAAATTGAATGTGGCGCGAACAGCAGGAAATTTTTCCAACAAACAAGCCATATCATAATAGGCCTTGGTCGCATGCAGGCGTACCCACGGCATGCTGGCCGATCCGGCCACTGGATCGGTGTAATAAGGCTGGTGCATATGCCACAGGAAACACACGTGCACATTCTTCATCGATGCCGATACCCCTTCTTGTGGCGAGTATGTCTTGCATGCCGTCGAATACGCGGTATTAGGTGCGTTGTGCTATCGGGCTCTTCGTGGAAGTGGAAATGATTCGTGGAGACAGCAAGCGATTCCAGCGGCCATTTTCCTGGCCTCGTTGTATGGGGTGAGCGACGAGGTTCACCAAGCTTTCGTTCCGTTTCGAGATTCAAATTGGCTCGATTGGCTGGCAGATACGGTGGGAGCCGCGGTCGGAGTGACCGCCATGCATCGGGTGTTGAGTCTCAGGCCTGTGGGCTCGATTCCAGAAGCGCTGCCGTAGGGCCGATCGAATACGTGGTCTTCGTGACAAGTCGCGGGACGCTCGCTATAATTTGCCGAGTATGTTGCCGGCGAACACAACCCCTGTCAAGGCTCCGCTGTCTCCTCCCGATCAAACACTCATCGCTCAGGCCGTCGAGACTCGTCTTCCTCCCGGCCTTGTCTTGAGGGCCCTGACGCCATTGGCGGGAGATGCCTCCAATCGGCGCTACTATCGAGCCGTCGTTGCGGGCGGACCACCACATTCTGTGATCGTGATGCAGCTGGCTGAACCGGAGGGATTCAAACAGTCTGAAGAGGCGATCAGCGGGGAGATACATCAGATCTCCGAACTGCCGTTCGTCAACATCATGTCGCATCTGGCCAAAGCGAAGGTGCCGGTGCCTGCACTCCACTACTATGATCAATCCGCAGGGCTGCTCTATCTGGAAGATTTCGGAGATGTGACGTTGGCGGAGGCCATCAGTCAGGCGGATGCGCCGAGCGTTGAGTCACGGTACAAGCAGGCCATCAATGTCTTGGTACAGATGCAGATCGATGCCACGACGCCGGCTGATCCGGGGTGTGTGGCGTTTCACCGTAGCTTCGATGTGCCGTTGTTGATGTGGGAGTTCGACCACTTTCTTGAGTATGGAATCGTGGCGCGCAACGGCAGACCGTTGTCCGATGAGCACGCCACGGCGATAAAGCACGAGTTCCTAAAGATTGCGGAGCTGCTAGCCGGGCAGCCGCGCGTCTTCACGCATCGTGATTACCACTCCCGTAATCTGATGGTCGACCGGCTGCGGTTCGGTGTGATCGACTTCCAGGATGCCTTGATGGGACCGGCGACCTACGATCTTGCCTCACTCCTGCGGGATGCCTACATTCAACTTGACGAAGCCCTCGTTGACGATTTGGTGGAGTACTATCTCGACCAGCTGGCCGAACGGCGATTCGTCTGGACCAATCGTGCCGCGTTCCGGCGGCTGTTTGATATGACGAGTATCCAACGAAATCTGAAGGCGGCCGGCCGGTTTGTCTACATTGATCGGGTCAAAGGCAACCCGAAATTCTTAGCCGATATCCCTCGCGTCTTGAGCTACGTCAAACGGAATCTTCAGAAATATCCGGAGCTGGATACGCTCCGAAAGCATCTCAGCCCGTATGTGCCTGAGCTGCAATAAGGGGTGCTGAGCGCTGAGTCATGTAATCGGTTTGTCCAGCTACGCAGCACTCGTCACTCAGGACTATTCATGAAGGCCATGATTCTTGCGGCTGGTCTCGGCACCCGCCTGAGACCGCTGACGAATACCATTCCTAAGCCGTTGCTGCCGGTCGGCGGAGTGCCGCTCATTGTCTGGAACATACTGCTGCTGAAGCGGCATGGGTTCCGTCAAGTCGTCATCAACCTGCATCATCTGGGTCCCATGATCGAACAGGCGCTGGGCACCGGGTCGAAATTCGGGATTCGGATCATCTACTCCCGTGAGCCGGTCATCCTGGGAACCGGCGGTGGAATTAAGCAGGCCGAGCCTCATTTTTCGGGAGAGCCGGTTCTGATTCTCAACGGGGATACGCTGGTGGAATTGGATCTTGAGGCGCTCTGTGATTTTCATCGCACCCGCAACGCGGCGGCCACCTTGGTGCTTCGCGAAGACTCGGACGCGGCCCGTTGGGGGCTGGTTGAGATGGGAGACAAGGGGCAAATCCTGCGTATCACCGGAAAAGGGCTTGTGGATTCCGTGCCAGTGACGCTGCGCATGTTCGCCGGGATTCACATCTTGCATCCTCGGTTGCTCCGGGAGGTGCCGAAAGGAGTGGCTTCTTCGATCATCGATCCCTATGTGAAGGCGATCGAGCAGGGAGAACCGGTGTTGGGGTATGACCTGCAGGGATATTGGTCGGACATCGGCACGGCCGAGCGCTACGCGCAGGCGGAACGAGATGTCCGAGCAGGACTGATTAGTTTGGAACACCGGCAGTCTCTCGAGCCGCGCGTTCCGCTCAAGTAAGAAGCGGTTGATCTCGACCGCGACGTTTCACCAGCCGGTCACTCCATCATTCCTATTCCTTTTGCTGTTTGAGTAACCGAGCCAGGTAGGTTCGCTGGAGCTGGAGCGATTCGGCGGCTTTCGTCTGATTGCCTTCGGCCTTCTCCATCGCGCGTGCGATGATGTAGCGGCTGTGTTGCTCCATCGACTCATGATAGGGAAGGTTCACATACGGCAGCGGAGCGTCGCTGTTTCGACGGAGGCTGGCGTCATCAGGTAGCAGTGCCAATATCTCCGGTTCAATGGTGTCCGTGAGACTTAGGACGACTGCGCGCTCGATGACATTGTCCAGTTCCCGGATATTCCCCGGCCATGGATAACGTGTCAGGGCGTCCATGGCAGCGTGACTCAGTGTCATGCCTGGTCGTTTCGCATCTCTGGTATGTCGTTCCAGAAAGAACTGCGCAAGGGGTATGACATCCCCTTGTCGCTCCCGAAGCGGCGGCAATGTAAGAGCCACGACGTTGAGCCGGAAATAGAGATCTTCGCGGAACTGGCCTGTCCTCACAGCTTGCCGAAGATCTCTGTTAGTTGCAGCGATGATACGAATGTTCACCGAGACCGTCTTGGAGCCGCCGACGCGTTGAAACTCGCGGTCTTGCAAGACACGTAAAAGCTTGGCCTGCAAAGAAAGGGACATATCTCCGATCTCGTCGAGGAAGACGGTGCCGCCGTCGGCCATCTCCAATTTTCCCTTCTGCTGCCGATCCGCGCCGGTGAACGCGCCGCGTTCGTGACCGAACAGTTCGTTCTCCAGCAGCGTCTCCGTCAAGGCGACGCAGTTGATGACGATGAGCGGCATCGCGCACCGATGGCTCCACTGATGAATCGACCGGGCAAAGAGTTCCTTGCCGGTCCCACTCTCGCCCAGAAGCAACACGCTCGCGTCGGACTTGGCGGCCCTTTGTGCCGCTTCCACGACGGACTTCACGGACAGGCTGTTGCCGACGATGGAGGCGTAACGTCCGTCCACCTCGGAGCGGAGGTAGGCGACTTGGCGTCGGAGCGCATCACGCTCCAAGGCTTTGCGAATCACGATCAGGAGATGGTCTTTGTCGAGGGGTTTGGTCAGGAAGTCGTACGCGCCTTCTTTCATGGCTTCCACCGCGGCTTCAATGGATGCGTGCGCGGTCATGACGATGACCGGAAGGCTCTCCGCCGGTTTCATGTGGGAAAGGCGTTTAAGAACATCGAGACCGGACAGTTTGGGAAGTGTGAGGTCCAGTAGGATAAGCTGCGGAGATTCATGAACAATTTGGTCCAGCGCCTGCTGCCCCTCTGTCGCGATGACAGTTTCATATCCGGAGGCTTGGAGCCGATCTTCGAGCATCATGACGATGTCTGGATCATCGTCGACAATAAGAATTTTAGCCTTCACGGAACGCTCCTACGAAACCATCATCGGATCACAGTTATCGGCGTAGCGTATTGCCTTCCATCACATTGATGACCAGCCCCGTCAATGGCTTCGGGTAAAAGTATGTCGATTTGTGAGGCATTCGTTCGCCTGCCGCCGCGACGGCTTGAACTTCACTGACCTTTGTGGCGTTGAGCAGGAGTGCGCCTGTCCCGGTTCCTTTGGCCACCCAGTCCAGGGCTTCGTGGTCATCTTTGGTGTACAGAATGGCTTCTTGTTCCTGCTGCGTTGGACAGAGTCTGGTCACGATCAGTTGTTGCAGCAGGGAAACGTCGAGTTTGGCCCGAGGCGATGCCTGAGTGGAAGGTCGATGAGCCGGTTTCAGCGTGAGCATGAGGTATCGGTCGTCGCCTTGTCGTGTCAGCCCGAACACCGGGGCGTTCTTTCCTTCGGTTCTCAAGCTGGTCAGGAACTGTGAACGCGCCTGATGCTGCGTGGATACGCTGAAGGGGAATTCCCGAAATTCGAACACGTCACCCAGCAGCGTCTTGATCCGGTCTGAAGAGGGCAAGGGGGTGGTCGCGACTCGGTGCGTGGGCAATACCGTCAACCCTGGATCTTCAAGCGGGGTGAGCAGCATTAACACCGAGTCGTAGGGTTGCGGTCCGGTCTGAGGGCCCGCCTGCTGTCGCCTGAGCTTTTGATAGTTCAACGCGGTTTCATAGCGATGGTGACCGTCCGCGATGAAAAGCGGCTTGCTCTGCATCGTAGTGGTTACTTGTTTCAATGCAGTCTCATCGGTCACGGCCCACAGGCATTCGCGACAGCCTGCATCGTCTTGAAAGTCGTAGCGCGCCGGCTTGCCTTTTACCGCGGTCTCCAGAACTTGGATGATGGCGCCGAGCGGATCCGAGTAGAGCGACCAGATCGGGCTGAAGTTTGAGCGGCAGGCTTCGATCAGATTCAGGCGATCAGTCTTTGCCGCAGCGCGCGTGTTCTCGTGAGGGTAGATATGTCCGGAGTCGAGCGCCTCCAGCTTTGCCAGCGCCAGGAATCCCCGAAGTACCTTTTTCGGAGCATCAGGGGCTGAGTGGGGAGGAGCGTATTCAATCGTGTGATAGTAAACGGCCGGCCGTGCGTCGCGCTTGAGGATACCCTCGTTGAGCCAGGTCTCCAGCGTAGCGGCTGCGCGGGTATACCGGTTGTAGGCGGGGCCGTCACCGGTCTGGTCGAGCCCCAGTTCCATTCGGATAATGTTGTGGGGATGACGGTCGTGAAGTCGCCTCTGTCCCTCCGCATCAATAATGTCGTATGGCGGGGCGACCACATCCTTGATGGAGCCCACGAGAGTCTGGTCGTACAGCATGCCCTGAAACGGAAAGATCTGTGACATGAACAACCCCTTGGCAATGTCGTGACAGTGACGACGGTTTGTTTGATGGTTACAGGAGAGAGCGGGATCCTTTCGCCCTACGCCGTGCCGCTCCTACGGCCTAGCGTCCTTCCAGCTGGCGGGAAGACAGCTACCGGTCTCGGGTAATCATATAATCAGCTGCGACCAACAGCGCGCGCCGTGCGGTACTATCGTCGAAGCGTTCGAGCTCGTGTTTGGCGGCGGTGATATAGGAGCTCGCTCGATCCATCGCGTAGGTGATCGAACCGAAATCGGCCATCAGAAACAGGATCCGTTCAAGGTCGGGGGTGCTGAGAGTCCGAGTTTCCATTCGATCCTTGATCATCTGGCGGTCCTGCTCTGAGCAATGCTGCAACAGATGCAAAAGGGGCAGCGTCGCTTTTCCCTGCCGGAGATCCTGGCCGATCGTTTTTCCGAGCGATTCGCCGTTTGCGATGTAATCTAAGGTATCATCGGCGACTTGAAAGGCGATGCCGAGGTATTGGCCGAAGCGGAACAGCGCCTTCTGTTGCGTTTCGGAAGCCTCGGCCAGAATGGCACCCATGCGGCAAGCCGCGGCAATCAAGCCGGCGGTCTTGTGCTCGACGATCTTGATATAATCGATCTCCGGCATCGAGGGATTACCGTTATAGTACAGCTGAAGGACCTCACCTTCCGCCATTTTCTTGCAAGCCTCGGCAAGGACTTCATTGATGCCTTGACTCTGGAACTCGACGACTTTGCACATGGCCTTCGTATAGAGGTAGTCACCGACCAGAATGCTGATCTGGTTCCCCCACACCTTGCGTGCGGTTCTTCTGCCTCTCCGGAGATCGGCGTCATCAACGACATCGTCGTGTAAGAGGGTGGCGGTATGGATGAATTCCACGATGCTGCCGAGCTGATGGTGCTCGGTTCCAGGATAGCCGCAGAGGCGAGCCGACAGGAGTAAGAGGAGGGGTCTGATACGCTTGCCTCCACCGCTCAAAATGTGAGCGGCGACCGTATTGACAAGAGTCACGCTGGAGTCGAGGTTTTTTCTAACTCGATCCTCTACTCCGTCCAGTTCACCGCGATAGGCGTCCCACACATCCGACATGCTGTGCAGGGTTGCGATCACTGGACCTTGTGCCATGCGGCGGATGGTATGGCAGCCGAGGAAATAAAGTCAAGCAAATGAAAGAGGTATGCGCCTATCGTAACCTTGACAGAAGAATGACCCATCCAGTAAGGTCCCATCTTAACAATCGGGTGAGGTTCACCCTGGGCGCTATGGGGCAAATCCACCCAAAGGTTTCTCGCGTGCTCCATTCCCCCATACCATAGGGAAAACTCTCATCCTCTGAACGAGATAGGTACATGAATATTCCTGGATTTCCCCGCCAACAAGGGCTCTACGATCCTCAGCACGAGAAAGACTCCTGTGGGATCGGCTTTGTCGTCAACATCAAAGGGAAGAAATCCCATGACATTGTCCGAAAAGGACTTCAAGTATTGGAGAATCTTACCCATCGAGGCGCGCAAGGCTGTGACCCCTGCACGGGAGATGGAGCCGGAATTCTTCTGCAGGTTCCTGACGCGTTCCTGAAGCGGGTCGCAGGTGATGCCGGCGTGTCATTGCCGGAAGTCGGTGAGTACGGGGTGGGGCAGTTGTTTCTGCCGCCCAATGCGGACTCCAGACGGCTCTGCGAGAAGCTGTTCACGGACATTCTTGTGCAAGAAGGTCTGCGTCTGCTGGGTTGGCGCGACGTGCCGGTCAAGAGCGACCAGATTGGTGCCCAAGCGCGAACGACCGAGCCGTTCATGCGGCAGATCTTCATCGCGCGCGATGCCTTGAATGAGGCCCAGTTCGAGCGAAAGCTGTACGTGATCCGCAAGCGGGTTGAAAAGGCCGTGGCGGAGTCGGCCATTCAAGGACGCGAACATTTCTACGTATCCAGCTTATCGGCCCACACCATCGTCTATAAGGGGCTGCTGTTGCCGCATCAAATGGCCGCCTATTACCAGGACCTCACCGATGAACGGATGGTGAGCGCACTGGCCTTGGTGCACTCACGCTTCAGTACGAACACCTTTCCTACCTGGTCGCGGGCCCATCCCTATCGATATGTGTGCCACAACGGGGAGATCAATACACTGAAGGGGAACGTCAATTGGATGAAGGCCCGCCAAGGCCGCCTTCATTCCGAGCTGTTCGGGAACGACATGGAGAAACTGTTCCCGATCGTCTCTGAGAATCAAAGCGACTCGGCCTGTCTGGACAATGCCCTCGAATTTCTGTTGCTCGGGGGACGTTCGCTGCCGCATGCCATGATGATGTTGATTCCCGAACCGTGGGTGGCGAATGCCCAGATGGATCTGGATCGTCGGGGCTTCTACCAGTATCACGCGGCGATGATGGAGCCGTGGGACGGGCCGGCGGCCGTCTGTTTTACCGACGGCAAAATGATCGGTGCGACGTTGGACCGGAATGGGCTGCGTCCCTGCCGCTATCAGGTGACGACCGACGGTCTCGTGGTCCTGGCATCCGAAGCAGGGGTCTTGCCGGCTGAATCGAAAGATATCCGCATGAAAGGCCGGCTCCAACCAGGCCGAATGTTCCTCGTCGACACGGTGCAGGGCCGCATCATCGATGACGAGGAGATTAAGGCCGATATCGTCGGCCGCAAACCCTATCGCAGTTGGGTGACGCAGTACGGTGTCTCGCTGGACGAGTTGCCGGAGCCGCTGAATGTCCCGCAGCCCGACCACCCGACGATCCGGCAGCGGCAGCAAGCCTTCGGCTACACGGTCGAAGAGCTCAAGATGGTCATTACCCCGATGATTGTGACCGGCGAAGAAGCGATTTCCTCGATGGGCACGGATACCCCATTGGCGGTGCTGTCCGATCGGCCGCAGCTCCTGTTCAAGTATTTCAAGCAGCTCTTTGCGCAGGTGACGAATCCCCCCATCGACCCGATCCGCGAACAGCTCGTGATGTCGCTCGTGACCAACATCGGCCCGAAGCCGAACTTGATGGACGAATCGCCGGAGTCTTGCCGCCGCATCAAGGTGCAGCAGCCGATTCTCACGAACGCCGATTTGCAAAAGATCCGCGGCATTTCCGATCCGCACTTCAAAAGCAAAACGCTTCGCATGTTGTTCCGCGTCGCCGAAGGTCCGGATGGGCTTGGCGAGGCGGTCGATGAGCTGTGCCAGCAGGCCTCAGAGGCGATCAAGGAGGGTTACAAATTCCTTATTTTGAGCGATCGCGGCGTCGATGAAAACTGGGCACCGATTCCGAGCCTCCTGGGCATTTCAGCCGTGCATCATCACCTGGTTCGTGAATGTACAAGGACCGAAGTGGGTTTGATCCTTGAGACCGGAGAGCCGCGCGATGTACATCAGTTTGCCTGCTTGATCGGCTATGGCGCCGGAACGATCAACCCGTACCTGGTTTTTGAGTCGCTCGTCGACATGGAACGCGACAGCTATCTGCCGGAAGGACTCGACGCGCAGACGGCGGAGGGCAAGTTCATCAAGGCCATCAACAAGGGCCTGCTCAAGATCTTTTCCAAGATGGGCATCTCGACCGTGCAGTCTTACTGTGGCGCGCAGATCTTCGAGGCGATCGGATTGAATCGCGAACTCATCGACCGTTACTTCACCGGGACCCCGTCGCGCGTAGAAGGAGTCGGCATCTGCGACATCGGCAAAGAAACCTTGCGCCGTCATCGCGTGGCGTATGAGCCCGCGGCGATTCGCCAACTCGATTTCGGTGGCGAGATCCACTACCGCATCCAGGGTGAGCACCATAACTGGAATCCGGAGACGATCTACAAGCTGCAGCATGCCAGCCGTTCGAATGACCCGAAGACCTACGCCGAATTCGCGCAGATCGTGAACGACGAGAGCAAGCGGCGGTCGAGCCTTCGTGGTCTCCTGGATTTCAAGTTCGCTCCCCAGCCGATTCCCATCGAAGAGGTGGAGCCAGCCAAAGAAATCGTCAAACGATTCAACACCGGCGCGATGTCGTTCGGGTCGATCAGCAAAGAAGCGCATGAAACGCTGGCGATTGCCATGAACCGGCTCGGCGGCAAGAGCAATACCGGCGAAGGCGGTGAAGATCCCGAGCGGTTTAAACCCTTGCCGAACGGCGATTCGAAGAACAGCTATATCAAGCAGGTGGCGTCGGCCCGATTCGGAGTCACGGCGCATTACCTCGTGAACGCCCGGGAATTGCAGATCAAGATGGCGCAGGGCGCCAAGCCCGGCGAAGGCGGCCAACTGCCCGGGCACAAGGTGGACGAGCACATCGCTCGTTTCCGGTATGCCACGCCGGGCGTGCAACTGATTTCGCCGCCGCCGCACCACGACATCTATTCGATCGAGGACTTAGCACAGCTGATCTTCGACCTCAAGAATTCCAATGTGGATGCCGGTGTATCCGTAAAGCTGGTGGCAGAAGTCGGCGTCGGCACGGTCGCAGCCGGTGTAGCCAAGGCCCATGCGGACAAGGTGCTCATCAGCGGAGACTCGGGCGGCACGGGTGCGTCACCGTTGTCGTCGATCAAATATGCCGGGATCCCTTGGGAGCTGGGGCTGGCTGAGACCCACCAGACGTTGGTCCTCAACGATCTGCGGGGGCGCATCCGCGTTGAAACGGACGGCCAGATGAAGACCGGCCGCGACGTGGTCATTGCCACGTTGCTCGGTGCGGAAGAATATGGGTTCGCGACGGCCCCCCTCATCGTCGAAGGCTGCATCATGATGCGCAAGTGCCATCTGAACACCTGCCCGGTCGGGATCGCGACCCAAGATCCTGAATTGCGCAAAAAGTTCAACGGCAAGCCGGAACACATCGTCAACTACTTATTCTTTGTGGCTGAAGAAGCCCGGCAGTTGATGTCGAAGCTCGGTTTCCGGACGATCAACGAGATGGTCGGCCGTGTCGACAAGCTCAAGATCACTAAAGCCGTCGATCATTGGAAGGCTAAAGGACTGGATCTCACGCCGCTGCTGACGGCTCCGGATGTTCCGGCGGAGGTACCCCGCTATTGCGTGCAGAAGCAGGACCATGGTCTTGCCGACATCCTCGACAACAAGCTTGTTGAGCTCTGCAAAGAGGCGATCGAGAAGGGTGAGAAAGTCAAACTCGATCTCCCAATCAGGAACATCAACCGGACGACCGGCACGGTCCTCTCGAGCAAGATTGCGAAGAAGTATGGGCCAGACGGGTTGCCGGAAGACACGATCTCGATCAAGTTTGTTGGCTCGGCCGGCCAATCGTTCGGAGCCTTCCTCGCGAAAGGCATCACGCTGACGCTGGAAGGGGAGTCCAATGACTACATCGGAAAAGGATTGTCCGGCGGCAAGGTCATCGTCTTCCCGCCGAAGAACATCCTTTATAGCCCGGAAGAGACGATTTTGATCGGCAACACGTCGCTTTATGGAGCTACGCAAGGAGAGGCCTATTTCTACGGGATGGCGGGTGAGCGGTTTGCAGTCCGCAACAGCGGGGCGCAGGCCGTGGTTGAAGGAACAGGCGATCACGGGTGTGAGTACATGACCGGTGGTGTGGTTGTGGTGCTCGGCAGGACAGGTCGCAACTTCGCGGCTGGCATGTCCGGGGGAGTGGCGTTCGTGCTGGACGACGCCGGGACGTTCCAGAGCCGCTGTAACACCGGGATGGTCGAGCTGGACCCGGTGACGGCGAAGGAAGACAAGCAGCTGCTCCACGGGTTGATCACCAAGCACTTTATGTACACGGGGAGCCGTAAGGCTAAGCAGGTGCTGGATGCATTCGAGGCCACCTTGCCGAAGTTTGTCAAGGTCATGCCGGTTGACTACAAACGTGTGCTTGAGGAGCGGAAACGAAAAGCGATCGCGGTGCATTGAATAAGTGCTAAGCAAGAAAGTGCTGAGATTAGGATTTTCACTCAGCACTCAACTCTCAGCACTCAGGACTAAAGGATATGGGTGACCCGAAAGGTTTCATGAAATACGCCCGCGAGGGCCCGAAACGTAAGCCGATCGAGCTGCGTGTGCTCGATTGGAAGGAGATGTACGAACCGATCTCCGAGGACAAACTAAAGGCCCAGGGCGCGCGCTGCATGGATTGCGGTGTCCCGTTTTGCCAAGGCCACACCGGTTGCCCGGTCGTAAATCTGATTCCCGAGTGGAACGATCTCGTCTATCGCGGCCGTTGGGCGGATGCACTGAAAGCCCTGCATACCACGAATAATTTCCCGGAATTCACGGGACGCCTCTGTCCAGCGCCCTGCGAAGGGGCCTGTGTGCTGGGCATCAACAATGATCCGGTGTCCATACGCATCATCGAATGGAACATCGTCGATCGCGGCTTCAACGAAGGCTTCGTGACGCCGATCCTACCGGTCGTGAAAACCGGCAAGACCGCGGCGATCGTCGGTTCCGGTCCGGCGGGTTTGGCTGCTGCACAGCAACTGGCTCGGGCTGGCCATGAGGTGACCGTCTTCGAAAAATCCGATCGGATCGGGGGTCTGCTTCGCTACGGCATTCCCGACTTCAAGATGGAGAAGTGGGTGATCGACAGACGGTTGGAACAGATGAAGGCCGAGGGGGTGAAGTTCCAAACCAGCGTTGTCGTCGGCAAGGAGATTACCAGCGAACAGTTGCGCCAACAGTTCGATGCGGTGGGCCTCACCATGGGGGCCGAACAGGCGCGCGAGTTGCCGATTCCCGGACGTGAATTGAAGGGTGTGCATCTCGCGATGGAATATCTCACCCAACAGAACAAACGAACGGCCGGCATTCCCATGACCGACGAGCCGATTACGGCGAAGGGGAAACGGGTGGTCATCATCGGTGGAGGTGATACGGGGTCCGACTGTCTCGGCACTGCGCACCGTCAGGGCTGTGCCGAAGCGCATCAATTTGAATTGCTGCCGGAACCGCCGCCGCAACGGGCTGAGTCAACCCCCTGGCCGCTCTGGCCGATGCAACTTCGTACGTCGCACGCTCATGAAGAAGGCTGTGACCGGCAATGGAGTGTGTCCACGACGAAGTTCACCGGCCACAATGGGCATGTCACAAAACTCCATGCCAACCGGGTCAAGTTTGAAAACGGAAAGTTTGAACCGATGCCTGGTACCGAGTTCGAGATGAATGTCGATCTGGTGTTGCTGGCCATGGGCTTCACCGGTCCTGTCAAGAGCGGCTTGCTCGATGACCTCGGTGTAAAGTATGACGCCCGGGGAGCGGTATCAGTGGACGAGAATTTCATGACCAACCTCGACGGTGTCTTTGCCGGCGGCGACACCAAACGCGGCGCCTCACTCATCGTCTGGGCCATCGCCGAAGGACGCAAGATGGCGGCAGGGATCAATCAGTATCTGCAAGCCGGGAAGTCGGCGAAAACGGCCGTGAAATGACGAAGAAAGAAGCGAAAGCCTATCAAGACCGCTGGCGATTAGTGGACAAGATTCAGAGCAATGAACGCCGTCGCCTGTCTATTGACGAAAAGCTACGGCAATTGGATCAGTGTTATGAGATTGCTGTGGAGTTGGGATTGCTGAAGCGGTATGCCGCTGCTAGGCGGAAAGGTGAAAGAGAGGTCCAACTCCGGTGGCGCCGCCTAAAAGGCCTCGCAGCATAAAGTCCCAGTTTCTCTCTCCGGTTCTTCCTGCTCTCCGCGCGTTGTGCGAGCTTCTCAAGAAATCCAAGAAACAAGGCATGATCATAGGAGGTGTGGCCTCAAGTGTGCTCGGTCAGGCACGTTTGACTATCGATATCGATGCGACCGTGATGATCGATGACAAGGACCTCGATCACTTCTTGGCTCAAGCAACCACAGTAGGACTCTCTCCTCGTATCAAACATCCTGCCGAGTTCATGCGCAGGTCAGCCATGTTACTGCTACGGCACGACGCCACTGGAACCCCTATTGATATCAATCAGGGGCGGATTCCATTTGAGTTTCTTGCAGTAAAACGAGCAAAGATGAAACGGCGTGGCGGGGTTCATATTCCTATACCCACGCCGGAAGACCTGATCGTGATGAAAGCGATCGCACATCGTCCGAAGGATCTCGAAGACATTCGAGGCATTGTTGGGTCACAACCTCGTCTGGATGTGGAGTACATCAGGAAATATGTTGAAGAATTTGGGGAGGCGCTCGATATGCCGGAACTGTGGAACGACATCAGCTCGCTACTTAGGAAACAGGTTATTCGAAAAGGACGGAGGACAAGAGGCAAGGGAATCCGTAAATGACCGATAAGCCGGCACCTTCTTCAGAGCCAACTGGGGAAGTCAATTGGAGTGCCGATGACCAGAATCTGCTTGCTGCGACATTGATGGCGACGCCGACGCAACGAATAGCCTGGTTAGAGGAGGTACTGCAGCTGGCCTATGCGACCGGAGCCTTGAAGCCGAGGCGGATGATGACCAAGGAAGAATGGGATGCGACGGGATCGTCGAATCGATGATCGTCTGGGCCATTGCCGAAGGGCGCAAAATGTCGGCGGGGATTAATAAAATATCTCCATGCGGGAAAATCTGCGAAGCTAGCAGTGAAGTAACGCCGTTGGTACTGGCACGGCGAACATCCCCTGATGTGCTCACACTATCGAACTCTCAAAAGGCTCACTCCATAAGGACATGCTTGTGGAAAAACGTGCTTCGTCGTGGCAAGGTCGGGGAATGAAAGGTATCCGACTCCTTAAACCAACACTTTAAAATCTTC
>JARFPM010000009.1 GCA_030444405.1 Nitrospira sp. | reverse complement strand
CGGAGATCATGTTGAGACTGCCCACGGTGGCAAGAGCAAATGCGGTGGACCAGATGAGCCCCATGATCAATGTGACAAGACTGCAAAAGATGAGGCGCCATGAGAAGTAGAGACCCACAGAAAGGACCAGCGCCACAAGAAGGAGGGATGCGACGGTCGCAATTCCTGTGCTATTGCGGACCTCTAGGAGGTTCTCGTAAGCAAGTGCGAAATCTCCCGTGATCCGCACTCGCGCGGTTCCGGTCTTATTGTAGCCGAACTGCCTGGCAATCCGGCGAATGGTCTCGATGTGGACGCTTTCCGCAGACAGGGATGCATCCGCAACTCGTGGCTTCAGTATGATGAACTGGCGGCATCGCCTCGCGGTCCGCTCTGTGTCGAGCGCCAGGCCCTCCCATGACATCTGGTAGACCGTTTCGTGAACCGCGCTATCGAAGGCGTTGCTCATCCCATCGAGGAGTCGGGCAAGAGTGCGGTCATGAGCCTCACTGAGATCTTCTTGCTCCAAGGCCTTTTCAACGCCCTCGAAAAGCCCGCGGATGCTGAGGTCTTTGGAAAGAAGCGCCAGAAAGGGTTGGGCTGCCGAGAGTCGGTCTCCGAGTCTCTCCAGTTCTTCGATGTTCAGGTACAGGAGGCCGTTCTTTTGAAAGAACGCTCCTGCCCCTGGTTCATAGACGCTGGCAAAGATCGCTTCCTCTTTCCTCAGTTGCTCGGCTATAGCTTTCCGGGCTGCCTCTGTCTGTTCCGTGGTGATGCCATCGATGACAACGACGACGGTGTCGCTCTGTTGTGGAAAGGCCTTGGAGAACTCCTTGTACAATCCGCGGTAGGACAGCTTGTCAGACATCATGCCGCGGATGTCGGCGTTCATCTTGAAATTGGCGGCGGAGTACCAGAGGGTCCCAAACGTCAGCAGGACACTGACCACGAGAACGGCGACTGCATTACGCTGAATGAGGAGAACCCATGCGCTCAGCAGGCGCTGTGTGCGGGTAAGGGTAGGCTCGGTGGACATGGTTGGTTCGGGTCGGTGTAAGTTTGGGCCCTTCAGATTATCTCAGCCATTCAGCCCAAGGCGATCCCGAAACCTGCGTGGTCACTGTCGCCCAGCGCTTCAGCGGCAACCCGCTGGCGGAGACCAACAGGCCGTTCACGGCAAGCTGGAGGTACGGATTCAGCAAGCCTCTTGGCTGAACCCCGCTCGCCAGCGTCTCTGATATGTCCGTCCCTTTGGCAGGCTGCGGAAAAACTCGTTCGTTCATTGAGTGAAACCCGTAGAGAGCACGATCTTCTTCTGTAGAGGTGAAATGTCTCAGTGTGGGCAGATCGCCTGTCCTGGTCGAACCCAATGCGGTCTGATGTCGGCGTCACGCGCGTTCACGTTTGGCAGGATCACGCGACCAGGTCGCGAAGAGTTCAGGGTCACATATCTCAACCGTGACGTGGGCCTTGGATCATTCGCCATCGCTCCGGGAGAAGTCCCGAATCTTTCGCTTGAGCGACGCAACGAGCTCGTCAAAACCCTTTTGATCAAGGACGCTCACAAATTGAGCGCGCGTATTGGCAAGCTGACTCACGCCCGAAATGCGTATGTCCACAATGCGCCAGGCATCCTCCGTCATTCGCAGACGGTAGTCGAACTCCGTTTCTTTGCCTTTAGAGTTCAGAAGTTTGCTCAGGACTGCAGCGCCGCCTGCCATCTGGGACTGTTTCGTTATTTCGAAGCGCTCTCCTGCGTATGCGTGAAAATTCTTCGCATAGTTCGCAATCAGCCATTCGGCATAGATTTCTTCAAACTGCCGCTGCTGCTCCTGCGTGAGAGTCTTCCAATGTCTGCCTACAGAGACACTCGCCATGTAAGGAGGCAAGAAGGTCTCTGTCACGACTGGTTCAAGCAGTCGGTAGCGGCCGTTGAACCCCAATTCTTTGCCACCTCTCATTGCTTCGATCAGCGCCATGCTGAAGCGTGATATGACTTGGGTGGGCTCTAGCGTCTCACCCCTGATGGGCAGAGGCAGAGCCATAACAGTGCAGAACACCAGAAGAGAGAAGCCGGTGAAGGCAGGCTTTTTGAGACACATGAACAGTCCTCCTTCCCAGACATGTCTTGATACACTTAGACGGCGGGATGTCCCGGTGCTCCATGATATCATATGCCAAGGGCCTTCTTCATACCCGTCAAACTCGGGAGACTTACGTGAGCTATTGGGTGAAAGGGAGACCTGGATGAAGCTCGCAATGTTCTCAGTCTTTCCCCATGAATTACGTCAGACACTGAGAAGTTTGAGTTTGAGAAAGAGGGTCAGCTCATCCCGCCCCCTTTTCTAGCCACTGTCCGGTCTTGGCCGTGCCCGCCAAATGAGCCAAGCGATTGACTTTTGGCTCACCTGAATCTACTATCATCAGCCGCTTGCTGTGGGCAAGTGATAACTAGGGTTAGCTGCGAGTGATGAGTAGGTGGACCTTTAATTTAAACAATTAAAGTCGCGCTGCTGGCGACCAGAACGGCAAAGTGAAATTCGTCAGGTCGTTTCTCTAACAGGCTGCGGAAAAACCCTCCGTTTATCCTTACGAGAGCCTCAGGACGAACGGAGCGGTCATTGAATATACCGGGGTTTTTCGTTCCCGCTGAGCCTGTCGAAGCACACAAATCGAGTTTTTCCGCAGCCTGCTAAGAATCTGCCAGAATATCTATACGCTCGGAATCGAGGTTTTAGAGTTCAAGGGAAATGGCCGATCATCTTTCGAACGCAGTCTTCGTGGTGGGAGCGGGCGGCATCGGATGTGCCCTAGGCTACGCTTTGCGCGCGGGCGGTGTCGATGTGACCTTTGTCGAGGCCAACCCGGCCAAGGTGCACTGGGGGCGCTCTCATGGCGTGGGTCTTGATGGGCATCCCTTGCTTCCGGCAAAGTTCGTCCATTTTGCGGAGTGGCAGCCGCCGCAAGAGGGTGTCATCCTTCTTTGTACGAAATGCTATGACAACAAGGCGGTGCTGAATCGACTGCCCCCGACAGTTACCATCATTCCAGTTCAGAACGGCTTTGATCCCGACCTGATCGAGCGCAGTTATATCGAAGGCATCTCCTCGTTCGTCTCCGAGTGTTTTCCTCACAAAACGCACACGCGAATCACCCGAGGGGGGAGTCTGCATTTTGGGCACACTGCCTTGAGCGAGCACCGCCGCGAATCTACCTCTGTGGAATCGATGATCGAAGTACTGCGGCGACATGGACGCTTTCGGGTCCGAAAGGTCGTAGAGATCCTGCCCTACAAGTATGCGAAATTGATGTATAACTCCGCCATCAGCCCGCTCGCGGCGGCTGCGGGACTTGATAACAGCCAGCTGTTGATCAATCGCAGGGCGCGGCAGCTGTTCTTTGCCCTGTTGCGCGAGAATTACCGGATTCTGAAAGATGCTGGGGTGCCTTTGGGTAAGATCGGACCATTTCACCCCGACACAGTCGACCGTATCCTGGGCTTCCGAGCGCTCGCCTGGACGCTCGCCTGGCCGTTTTCTTTGAGCTTGCGCAACACGTATTGTTCCATGTCGGGGGACGTTCCCAAAGGTCGCACCGAGATCGACAACTACAACGGCCATCTTCTGCACCTGGCAGGTGATCGACCCTGTCCCCAAAATCGTCGCGCCTACTCGCTGCTCAAACGCATGGAAAATGAATCGCTCCAACCAGCTCTGCAGAGGCTGGACGAGCTGATCTTATGAAGCCGTGCAGGGTCCTAGTTACAGGCGGCGCGGGATTCATCGGCTCGCATCTGGTGCGGCAGCTCGTCGCTGCGAATCATGCGGTGCTTGTGCTGGAGAAGCCGGGCGCAGCAGTCTCGCACTTGCCGCAAGACCAGATCGAGATACTCTTCGCCGACATCCGCGATGGAGCGGCCGTGGCGCGGGCGGCGCGCGACTGTGACATTGTGGTGCACCTGGCGGCCAATCCCAACCTGTGGGCGCGCAACCCGGATGACTTCGAGCAGGTCAACCACCAAGGGACGCGCCATGTGCTCAAAGCCGCCCGGAGCGCCGGCACCCGCCGCATCGTCCACGTCTCCACGGAATCGATTCTCGCGACGGCGCATGGTCAGGAAATGATCACGGAAGAAACCCAGACTTCACTGAGCGACATGATCGGGCCTTACTGTCGCAGTAAGTGGCTCGCCGAACAGGCTGCCCACCAGGCCGTAGAAGCCGGACAGCCGGTGGTGATTGTTCGGCCCACCATCCCTGTTGGTCCCGGCGACGTTAGACTGGGGCCACTATCCCGCTTGATCTGTGATTTTTACAACGGTCGGGTCAAAGGCTATCTGGACGGCAGTCTCAATCTCATCGACGTTCGCGACGCCGCCGCCGGCATCTGGGCTGCTGCCGAGTACGGCGAGATCGGCCGTCGCTATCTGCTGGCCGCTGAAGACTGGACCATCCGTGGCCTTTTTCGTTTACTGGCCAAGCTGAGCGGTCGTCCCGCGCCGCGATGGCAAGTTCCCTACGTGATTGCCCTCGCCTTTGCTTATCTCGAAGAACGGGTTTGCAGCCACCTCACCACAGCTGTGCCCATGGCAACGGTCACGGGGGTTCGACTGACGCAGAGACACTTTCGCTTTGATGGACGTCAGTCGGCGCGGGAGCTGAGACTGCAACCCATGCGCGACTGCAGCGCCGCTGTGGGAGAAGCCCTGGGCTGGTTTCGGGCTGCCGGTTTCATCACGACGTAGGCTCGCGGCTGGCAATCGAGTCCGGCGGAGCCGAGACAATCCGATTCGTGGCGGAGAAATAATTCTCACAAGTTAAGTTAGCGGCTTATTGTAAAAGCAGACCGCTGGGCCCATCGAGAACAACCACCGGAGAAGGTCCGGAATCTTTCTGCGACGCCGTCGATAGCTTGATCAAGCCTCTCCTCCGGTGCTCGACGGCGTACCGGTCTTCCACAGGGCGGCGGCTCCTTCTTCGGACGAGCTAGAGGCTGTGCTACTCAAGATCATCAAGCGCACCATGCAGCTATTGACCCGCCTGGGCGCTCTCATCAAAGCACCGGACCAGACCTACTTCGCCGAAACAGATACCAATGGGACGCTCTGGTCGCTGCAGGCCGCCTCGTGCACCTATCGTATCATATTGCCCTGGGCCTGCCTACTTGGTGCATGCAGTGGGGTCTGGCGTGCATATTGACGAATGACCCAATCGAGTTCCTCAAAGTTCCCCCCCCCAGAACCTGACAATTGACGATGCCGCCGTCAGCCCCACTCGTCGGGCGGACGAAACCACGAACCTCCCAGCCCTTCAAGCTGGCGATCTTGGCAAGTTCGCGTCCCGTGCGACCGCTAATTCCAGAGATAGCCAACTTCTGCGCCATCGGGTGATCGCTTTCCGTGGCGCCTAGCGATGAAGTGAACCGCTGGGTCATCGATCCGGATATCCTGTTTGGATGAGAAACGAGGCTGAGCGTCTTTGCTCAAGAACCTTTCGGTCGCCCCCGAGGGCGCAAGGTTGATTCCATGCCAAACCGTCTTGCCATCCGGCGGACCCACGCTTCATCTCCAAACGGGTGGCCGCGCTGCACACTGAGGCGAAAGGACTCCAGTTCCTTGCGGCTCTTAGGACAATTCACCTGCACCACCCAGTTTCGCGGACGAGTCACCGGTCAGTCACTGAGCCAGGCTGTTGAGCCTGTAGAAAAACTACTTTTCTCATGGACAATTCGGCCATCGGCGGGTGATTGGTGATCACGCACCGCTCAGCTCAGGACAGGAGGTGTCGATGGCCCGCTACCAGTCCTATAACCTTGATCAGGGCAAGTTCATCCCGGTGTCGTTTCGCGATCAGATCCTGCCCGGTTCCTTCGAATCCGCCTTACACGAGATCGTCGAGCAGCATATCGATCGCTCGCCCTTTGAGGACCGCTACGCCAATGACGAGACCGGGCGGCTCGCCTACGATCCGGCGGTGCTACTGAAGATCGTCTTGTACGGGTACTACAAGGGCATCAGCTCCAGCCGCAACCTCGCCGAGGCCTGTGAGCGCAACGTGATGTTCATGGCGCTCTCGGCCGACACCCGTCCGCACTTCACGACGCTCGCCGACTTCATCAGCCAGATGCATCGGGAGGTGGCGAGTGTCTTTACCGATGTCTTGATGTACGCCTCGGAATTGAAGCTGATCGGCCAGAACAGCTTCGCCATCGACGGCTGCAAGCTCCCGGCCAATGCCGCCAAGCAATGGAGCGGCACACACCAGGAGCTACGCCGCAAGCAGAAGAAGCTCGAAGCCGCGGCCACGAAGATCATCGAGCGGCATCGCTCCCCGAAGGCGCAGGAGAAACTCTCCCCGGTCACCACTCAGGAAGACCGGAAGCGGCGGACCTATGAACGCAAGATCGAACACATCAAAGGTTTCTTAAAGACCGCCAAGAAGAATATCGGCCCTGCCGGGGCCGAGAGAAAGAGCAACATTACCGACCCCGACAGCGCCAAGATGGCCACCAACCATGGCGTGATCCAGGGCTACAACGGTATTGCGGTCGTGGACGGCAAACACCAGATCGTCGTGACCGCCGAAGCCCACGGCGAAGGGCAGGAGGCCCACCTCCTAGCCCCGATGATCGCGGCGACGAAGGCCCAATGCCAGGCGGCCGGGATCAGCGAGAATGTCTTCGAGAAGACCACCCTCACCGCCGATGCCGGCTACTCCAGCCAATCGGGCGTTCGTTACACCCAAGAGAATCATATCGACGCCTATATTGCCGATCGTAATCACCGCCAGCGCGACCCAGCCTTTGCTAACGCTGATCGTTATAAGGAGCGGTCCCGACAGGAAAAACGCCGCCGCGCCGGCAGAATCCACGACCGCTTCACGGCCAAGGACTTCGACTACGACGAAACCAGCCGCACCGGCCATTGTCCTGCCGGCCATAAGCTCTCCCGCAACGGCAACAACATCGATGTGCACGGTTACCTCGGGGTGAAATTCCGGGGTGCCAAGTCCGTCTGCCGTCCGTGTACGCTACGAAGCCGCTGCCTCACCACCCCCAAGGCCACCGACACCAAGCAAGTCACGATCTTCATCGGCAAGACGGCAGACAAGAACGAAACGCCGATCGAAAAGATGAAACGCAAGTTCGACACCCCCTTGGGACGCTACACCTATAACCAGCGCATCGCCATCGTCGAGCCGGTGTTCGCGAACCTCAAGAACAAAGGGCTTCGGCGCTTCACGCTGCGGGGTCAACGAAAGGTGGATGCCCAATGGAAGCTGTTCACCCTGGTCCACAAAATCGAGAAGATCGCCCACTGCTGAGCGGGGTAGAAAGGCAGAACCGCGGTCATGATGCCCGTCGGTCAACATCGCCCCGTGAAACCCCGAACCGGCTCGGGACGGCGGGTGGCCTGGGGCGAGAAGGTGGGAATCTCAGAGTAGTTGTTCTACAGGCTCGTTAGTCTCACGTCTCCCTGCGTTCGTCGCCACAGGCTTGACCGCTGCCAGTTTTCGGCGTGCCGGACCAGCCTCGCCCGCAGCGGATTCCGCTCTACATAGCGCGCGATCATGAGAAAATGATGATCCGTCTGAACGGGAAAGGACCGGAAGCGGCCTTGAGATACGGGGCCGGTTCCAGCCGTGTGATGGTGGGCCTGCCAGCGCTGCGTATGGGCGATCCCTTTATCTTGCCCCTGAACGGCAGTGTCTACCCCCGGTTTCATAAGGACCTCTGGAACATTATTCACCACGGCTCTCGAATGGACGGGTGTCAAGGCGGAGTGAATCAGCCAAGGATGCGGCTTTGCAGGAACCGACTCGCCGCTCAGATAGGGTGCGTGTCAAAATCCGAGTTCTTTTTCGAGGTCGGCTTTCTTCTTGTCGAATTGCTTTTGTTCGGCTTCGTTCTTCTGGGTGAACGACTTCTTCATGCTTTCGCCCGCCTTCTCTAGGGCTTGCTGAGACTCCTCATTCTTCTTCTTGATTTGGACTGCCAAACCCTTCGCCTTCGGCGAACCGGAAAATTCGTAATACATCATCGCCTGGCCCTGCGTAAAAGTCGGATCCGGACGCTTCATGATGGTATCGCCTCGCTGTTCTGCCCGATCCTTTGCAGGCTTGTCTCCACCGGGAAGATACTTCATCCACTCAGCAGCAGTTCTGAGCTTTTCGAGCGACTTTGCGGTAGCCACGCCCACATCGCCGAGGCTTCCAGTGAGTCCTTGCGCATCTTTTTCCTCGGCCTTCATCAGCCGGTCCGCGTTGGCCGTCGCGGTACGTTCAAGGGTCTGGCGGTACGCAGAGGGGGAAGCATAGGGGAGGCTGTTGCCGGTCTCTGGATCGCGAGGTCCATACCGGCCTTGGTCCACGTTCCAGGCCGCCTTGAACAAGGACAGGTCGTCCGATTTAGCCTGCACGGCCTTCAACATGACCCGGTTGGCCTCAGGGTAGTCTCGGATGGCTTCGAGCCACGCAAAGGCCGACGCCCCCTGATTCGCCCGGCGTCCTTCGCCCGCCCTGACCGCGATGGGTTCACTCGAGTACAGTACTCCTTTGCTCTCGGCTTTTGCCGCCAAATCCCGCCCAACATTCCCCATGTTCGCTCTGGCCTTGAAGATGAGCTCCGGAGCCAGGCAGTCGTCCGCTGCGGTGGACTGGTAGGCGATGAACAGGTCCGCCTGGTTGCCGGTCTTTTCCGCCTTGGCGATGGACTCCCGTGCCTCGGCGGTTGCCTTCGCCCGTTCCTGAGTTCCGCCGCAAATGTCGTCCGCGCGAACGGCTGGCACCGCGAGGGCCATGAGCATCAGTGTATATCCAGCTACTCTTGTCGGGTGCATCGGTGACGACCTCCGTTACTTACCAAAGAAGCCTTTCATCATTTTGTTGACGTCGATGGCCGATTCACCTTCCTCCGTCCTGGGTTTCTTTGGTCTGCGGCTACGCCCCCCCTCCTGAGGCTGATCTCCGCCCATCATCATCTGGCCCATCATGGCGCCCATGTCGTTCTTGGTGTAGCCGGCTGGGATTTCAAAGATGGCAGGATCCTGCTTTTCGATCTTTAGGTTGGTCAGCTCGCTCGTCATACGCATTTTCTTGTCGCCTTCTTTCGACAGCATGTCCATCTTAACGGTGATGCCTTCTTTCGTGGTCCAGAAGAACCCACCGAATTTTCCCGAGCCGTCCTTCTTCACGGCAACGATCTTGGATTTGGTGGTCTTGATGCCGTTGATCGTGTCCTGGCCCACCTCAGTCTGCTCGACAATGTCGAATGCGTCCGTACCGGAGGCATTCGATGAATCCATCGGCATCTCTATGTACATGTCACCCATCAGTTGCCACACGACCTTCTTGTCTTTTCGGGTGATCGTCGTCATGCCGTCCGCTCCGCCCATTTCCGTCCGCTCCTTGCCGGCCGTGTGGTAGATGCGGGACTTCATCGTCATGCCTTCTGTCTCCATCGTGCTGTCGGCCGAGTAATCGACCTGCACTTCCGGCTGAGGCGCAGCACGTACTGTGAAAGGGATTAGCATCACGCATATCAGGAGAGCGGCATCACGCAACAGTTTCATAGGCATGTCCTCCTAGAGAAAGGTGAGTGGGTAAAATGCAGGGTATCGGGATTCTATGCAGATCGTCAATAAGCAGAAGTCCGGAGGACAGTGCTCAAGGGAGCTCTAAACCGATTGGGAAGATTGCTTCATAGCCACCGTTCTTTGCCAAGGGCTCGATCATCAATTGATCACCACCGTCACGGAAGATGAAATCGTTCTGATTTCGTACTCGACGCCGTTCTTTCGACGAGTAGGGGAGAGCGGTATGAACGCGGTCTGTCAGGTCATCAGGAAAGTACAATTGGGAGGTAAATTCGTAGCGTTTCCGGGCCATGGGCGCCGTGCGGATCTTGAAATGAATGTGTACTGTTCGTATAGGGTACCAGCCGGGATAGATGGTCAGGAATCCCGCTGTTCCTTGCGCATCGGTCAGCTGGTACCCGCGCAAAAACTTTTGGCCGACGGTGTTGAATCCCGGATCCCGCACATCGGAATAGACACCCATTGCATCACAATGCCAGACATCGACTTGAGCATTCGGTAAGGGTTGACAGTCTCCGTCAGTGAGACGCATCACCTGAAACGTCAACCTCAACGAGGTACCAGGCTTGATTCGCCCGTCGGCCGGATCGGAGCGGATATCGGACCGATGCAAACGCTCATCGACATAATAGGGCCCCTCAGTCTGCTCAGGGCGGACAAGGCAGAGGGATGAAGACGTAGCGGTAACGGTCTGAGCTAGGGCCAGCCTTCCTCCCATCATCCAGATGGCACCAGTCGTCCCCAGCAACACCATTGCATCACGACGAGAGAGGAGTTGCCCAGTATGCTTATCTTGTCCTTCCTCCGGTCCCATTCTCTGCCCCTTACAGTAGGTGTCTAAAGACAGAAACCGCTACCTTCTCCTGAGATTCGGAGGAACGCTTCGCGGAGGTGGCGGCGGAGGTGACGGCGACGACCTCGGAATGAAATAGGGATAAGGCCTATAAAACCCCGGCCATCCCCAATAACCGCCATAGTAACTGTAGGGGTAGAACCAGCCCCAGCCATAGGGTGGATAATAGGGGCCATCATAATAATCCCTCGGTCTCTGTGCTGCGATGCTGTTCCAATCCATAATATGTTTAACCTCGATGAGGGGATAAGTATAGTCACTTTCGTCCAGCTGTTTCGTGGTTATGCCTTTCATGGTCCCGATCACGGTAATGGGCGTACCCGCAGGGACACTTGCTGGGTCGAGAAATTCTTCTCGAACTGCCAGGAATCGTCCTTCGGATCGAATACGATCTTCTGTCAAGGTCCCTTCTTTCTCGGTCGGCAACTGCAAAACCTCCAACTCGGTCCCTGACCGCGTCCTTTTGGCCCGGATGACGATACCACCAATCATCACCGTTCGCCCCACGTATTCACCGGGGGCTTTTTGCAAATCTGCAAAACTCACACTGGTGTCGATTTCCTTCTCCAGTTCAGGAGGTACACCGAGTCTCTCCGCATTGCGCAGGACTTGATGTGCAGATTCCGCGCAGGCGGACAAAATCAGCAACCCGCATACCAGGGTAGTGGGTACCGTCATCCGTGACATTGAAGGTTCCCTCTCCTAAAAATGGTAGGACAACCCACCCAGGACATACTGGGCTCCATAGTTGCCTGCAAAACCACCATCGGGGCCGAATGCTTCGTCGAACTGCAGCGATGCTCCGGTATACTTATACTCCGTAAAGACGGCGATGGTAGGTGTGACGAATGCGCGCAGGCCAGCCAACACGTTCCACGCCACAGCCACATCCGTGTCGCTCTGAACCGTGTCGGTGTCCCCGATGTGGGCGATTGCCGCACCTATGCCGACGCCAATATAGGGTTGGAAGGTGCGGCCTGGATACCGTGCAATGAAGTTGGCGCCAACAGTAGTTATTCGAAAATGGATGCCGGGGACTTCATCTAACGTCGGGGTGGCCGGCAAACTCTTAATGTGAGGTGTTGCATGAAACACTTCGCCCTCAATTCCGAACCAACTGTGCCCGGGGAAGTAACCCACCTTGCCTCCATAAGTAATTGAGTTTTGGAGATCAAAGTCGACGAAAGGTCCCGGAGTTCCGGCCTGAGGGCCCGTTCCCGCAATACTGCTAATGCGATCCGCAAAATTCACTCCCACATCTCCAGCGATATACATTTCTGCGGGTGCGTGACTCGGTGTCCAGAGTAGTATTGTAAACACAAGACCCGCGTTGAGAAGAGCCTTAATAGGGGAAATGTTCCTGTGAATCCTCATGACTCCCTATGGACATACTAGCAAAAGTTTGATCGATGTATAGCCCTGTAAAAGGGGGATCGTCGGTCGAAAGATGACGCGATGTAGTTCAGCATGAGTAGAGCGGTTGGAATAGCCAACTGGGAGTCTCCCTCGGAAAAGATTTGGATCAATCGCCGTGGGCGGACACTCATCGCTAGGCATGATCAACCGAGACACATACGATATCTGACGTGCGGTCTAGTGATCTCTCTTCCTCTGCGATCAATATCGACGCATCTGGCCATTAGACTGTTTCCGGCACATATGGTACATCCCCTACGGAATGAAATGAAGCCCGCAAGGGTCCGAGACACATACTTCTACAGGAAGGAGTCGGTCATGGGATTGATGGATCAATTGGGGCAAGCCGTGGGTGGGGTGATGGGAGATCAAAGCGGTCACAATCCTCTTCTTCAGGCTTTGACCAGCCTGTTGGGCCAGAACGGCAGCATCGGTGGATTGGCAGGGCTCGTCCAAGCCTTTCAGAAAAACGGTCTGGGCGAGATTGTAAATTCGTGGGTGAGTAGGGCGCAGAATCTGCCGGTGACTCCCAGTCAGATCGAGCAAGGCTTAGGAAGCAACATTCTTAACCAAGTGGCGGGTAAAGCAGGGCTCTCCCCTGGTGCAGCCAGCGCGCAGCTTGCCGGTATCCTGCCGGATTTGGTCGATAAACTGACTCCGAACGGCAAGATCGAAGCCGGCGGGCTTGATCAGCTCCTTAAACTAGTACAAGGAAAGATGGGGGCTTGATGAAGTGAAGGACGTCAAGGTCCGATCGGCTCGGGACCGGCTCGTAGTCTGGATGGCCGTCGGTCTGATCTTGTTGTCGGTTTGGTGGGCGCTTCGTGATCTCCGAAGCTCCAGCCCTACACCAAACCAGTCCACGAACCCCGCACTCATGCCGGAGGCTATTTCGCTGGTGACAGGCGATGAACCACTCGTCGATGTGTTGACCAGACCCGGCTGTCCGGTGTGCCACATGATTCCCGGGATTCCAGGTGCGACCGGCCAAGTCGGACCTCCGTTGGTACTCGGTACGACCGGCCCGCAACGACTCAAGGATCCAGGGTACCGGGGAGAAGCCAAGACGGTGCATGAGTATATCGTTGAATCGGTGCTAGAGCCCCAGCGATTTGTGGTGCAGGGGTATCCAGCACATACCATGCCGACTTGGTACGGATCCAAACTGAGTGCGCTGGCTCTGGAAAAGATCGCGGCGTATCTTGAACGTCAAACCGAAGGGAGTTCAGCCCCGTGAAAAGATAGGAAACTATCGTTTTCGAAGTGGAGTCACGTTTCCTGAAGCGCTGCCCTGAATCTTAAACGCATCCGTACCGCCCCCGCCCATCTGCTTATCAAGCAAGGCGTTCACGGCCTCATCGCCTTTCAGCCCCTCCAGCTTGATTTTCAAGCGCAAATTGTTTGCACTATCCGCGTTGATGAGGGCCTGTTCCAGCGAGATCTTGTTCGCCTTGTAGAGCTGAAATAGAACATGATCGAAGGTCTGGCACCCTTCGTCAATGCCCTGTTCCATGGCTTCCTTGAGAGTGTCGACCTCGGCTTTCTTGATCAGATCCTTGACGCGCGGCGTGTCCAGCATGATTTCTAAGGCCGGGACGCGTTTGCCGTCGACCGACGGAATTAATCGCTGGGAGATAATCGCGCGCAGATTCAGCGACAGTTGCAGGTAGATCTGGGCATGGCGCTCGACCGGAAAAAAGTTCATGATGCGTTCGATCGCCTGGTTTGCGTTATTTGAGTGCAGCGTTCCGATGCATAGGTGACCGGTCTCGGCAAAGGTAATTGCCGCTTCCATGGTTTCCGTATCGCGCACCTCACCGATCAGAATCACATCCGGAGCTTGACGGAGCGTATTCTTCAGCGCGTTCTGGAAGGTCAAGGTATCGAATCCGACTTCGCGCTGCGTGATGATGGATTTCTTATGCTGATGGACGAACTCGATCGGGTCTTCCACGGTAATGATATGGCCCTGGTGGACGGTATTGCGATGGTCGATCATGGCGGCCAACGACGTCGACTTCCCGGACCCGGTTGCGCCCACCACCAGCACCAGCCCGCGTTTGGTCATCGCGATATCTTTGATGATCGGAGGGAGTTGCAACTGCTCGACCGTCTGAATTTCCGCCTTGATATGCCGGAAGACCAGCCCGACATTGCCTTTTTGTCTGAAGATATTGACGCGGAAACGACCCAACTCCTTGTAATAGAGCGCCAGGTTCATCTCCATCTTTTCTTCGAATTCCCCTCGCTGTTGACCGCGCATCAAAGCTAACCCCAGCGCTTCGAGCTGCTCATTGGTGAACGGGGGGGCGTCGGTCGGTTGCGTGGCGCCATGGATGCGATAGATCGGCGGGGCGTCGACGGTCAAATATAAGTCCGACGCTTCGCGATCTACCATCACAGTTAGGAGACTACGAACATCCATCAGCCGTGCTCCGTCGCGTTCGTGCGCTAGGCCACTCCGGTCATCGGTGTGCCGAAGAGATTGGGGGTCATACTGCGGGACTGTGCTTCGGCCTTGTGGACGATTCCGCGCGTCGCGAGCTCGACCAGCGCCATGTCCATCGTTTGCATCCCGTCTTTTTGGCTTGCCTGCATGATCCCGGGGATTTGGTGTAGCTTGGCCTCGCGGATCAGGTTCCTCACGGCTGTCGTCGCAACCATGATTTCCAGCGCGGCGACACGTCCTCCCGTCTTCTTCTTCAGCAGCGTTTGGGTGAGTACGGCTTCCAGTGCCTCAGAAAGCTGGGTCCTGATTTGTGCCTGCTGTGCCGGTGGGAACGCGTCGATGATGCGGTCGATCGTTTTGGGCGCGCTCGAGGTGTGGAGCGTGCCGAAGACCAGGTGTCCAGTTTCTGCAGCGGTCAACGCTAACTGAATAGTCTCCAAGTCCCGCATTTCGCCCACCAGGACGATGTCCGGATCTTCGCGAAGTGCCGATTTCAGGGCATTGGCAAAAGACAGTGTGTGAACACCGAGTTCGCGCTGATTGACCAGGCATTTCTTGGATTTGTGGACAAACTCGATGGGATCCTCGATGGTGATGATGTGACCTTCAAACGTGTTGTTCAGATAGTCCACCATCGCGGCAAGCGTGGTGGACTTACCGGAACCCGTTGGTCCTGTCACCAAGATCAATCCCTTTTCCTTGTCGCACAGTTGCCGAAGAATCGGCGGCATGCCGAGTTTTTCCAACGGAAGAATGGTTGTCGGAATATTCCGAAAGACGGCGCCTAACCCCCGCTGTTGCACGAACACGTTGACGCGGAAACGAGCGATGTCTCCGAGTTCGAAGGAAAAGTCACATTCTCGCTTCTCTTCGAACGCCTTCCGTTGAGCGTCGTTCATCATATCGTAGATGAGGGCGTGCGTTTCGTCGGGAGTAAGTGGAGGGTGGTCGAGTTTCTTCAGATCTCCGTGAATACGAATCATGGGAGGTTCACCGGCACTGATATGACAGTCGGAAGCGCCTTCTTTGACCGAGAAGGTAAGCAGCTTGGAAATATCCATCGCCCGTGATCCTCAGTGTTATGGGTTGGTCGTGATGTGAAAATCTCCTGTGCATCATGCCATAGCAAAGCCTGAAAGCAAGAAAATAGCCGGAAGGTGCAAGCCGATGAGGAGGTCGACTAGAGGAGGCCGGTCTCACGACCAGCGAGGTTCAGTGCATGCAGCGCTTCGTCGATCTGTTCAGTCGTGTGTTCCGACGTCACAGTGAAGCGTATGCGGCTGGTTCCGTCCGGAACGGTCGGCGGCCGGATCGCGGAAGCATAGATGCCGTAAGAGAGCAGCCGTTCGGCTAATGCTGATGCAGTGGCTGCGTCGCCCACCAGGATCGGCAGGATCGGACTGACGGTCTGAGTCATACGAAAACCGAGCCTCTGCATTCCATTGAACAACCGTTGTCGATTCGACCAGAGCCTCATGCGGCGTTCCGGTTCACGCTGAATGACCGCGATCGCAGCCGAGGCGGCCGCCGCGATCGCGGGCGGAAGAGCTGTTGTGAAAATGAATGGACGGGTCACGTTGACTAAATACTGAATCAAGTCGTTGGCCCCAACGATGTAAGCCCCATGGCTACCGAGTGCTTTACTGAGCGTCCCCATGTGAAAGGGGATTCGTTGCTCCAGACCTACGTGCTCGATCGTTCCACGACCGGTCGGTCCCATGATGCCTGTCCCATGGGCATCATCGACGTACAACGTCGCCTCATATCGCTCGGCCAGCGATGCCAGATCCGACAAAGGAGCAAGGTCGCCATCCATGCTGAATAGCCCTTCTGTGATGATGAGCGTGGGACGTTTTGTTCTCTGTCGTCGAAGCAGTGACTCGAGATGTGCACAGTCTCTATGGCGGAATACTCGAAAATCGGCGCGGCTCAGTCGACATCCATCGATGAGACTGGCATGACACAGTCGATCCGCTAGGATCAGGCCTCCTTGCCCGATGAGGTTCGGAATGACGCCGATATTTGCGAGGTAACCGGCCCCGAATAGAAGGGCGGCTTCCGTTCCTTTGAAGCTCGCGAGGGCGGTTTCGAGGTGCGTATGGGGAGGAAGCGTTCCACTGACCAAGCGAGAAGCTCCGGACCCTGCCCCATACTGTTCGGTTGCGTGTGTCGCGGCGCGTACGACTTCCGGATGGGTCGCAAGTCCCAGGTAATCGTTGGAGGACAGTAAGATGACCTCGCACCCTGCATATTGGATGGTCGGCCCTGTGCCTGATTCCAATGGAGACAGTCGGCGCATGAGCGATCGGTCAGCGAGTTGTTTGAGTCTGCTTCGAAACATGCAGATTCCAAACTTCCTTTAGAGCCTTACCAGGGTCGTGACCATACAATGAGTCTGTTCCCATCGCATTGACAACGGGAATTCATCCTTAGTATAAAGCAACGGTTCTGGCGCAGAAAGCCATTGCCTCAACCCTGAAGTGATGATGACTGATGAGCTACCGAATTAAAGTTCCGCCTCGGACGTTGCCGGTGGATGAAGCTCACCTCGTGAGTGGGCTTGAGCACTGGATGCTTGGACTGGCGAACTACCGCTGGTCGATTTTGGTTGGGTTGGTGCTGCTCCTTTTGATGGGGGGAGGCATCTGGGGCGTCTTCTGGTATGACGCACAAAATGCCAGCAAGGCTCAAGAGCTGGAACGAGAAGCGACCGTCCATCTCTTTACGCGTGCGGCCAATGATCCGCAGAAGGCGGCAGCCAACCTGAAAGAAGCGATAGCCCTGTATAAGAGGGTGGTCGATGAGTATCCTCGGACTCCGACGGCCCCGCTTGCACAGTTCAGTCTTGGGAATGCCCACCTTCAGTCCAACGACCTCGCGTCAGCGATCGACGCTTATAACCGGTTTATCTCTATGTATGGGGCTCATGTTTCGCTTCTCGGGCTCGTACACCAAAAACTGGGCTATGCCTATCTTCTCAAGGGGGATCTAGATCAAGCGGCCAAGGCCTATTCGACGATCCTTGAGATCTCCGGCGCAATGAACCGGGATTACGCGCTCTTTGAGCTTGCCAGACTGGAGGAGAATCGCTCAAGGCCCGATGAAGCCTTGAAGCATTATCAGGATCTGATGAAGACCTACCCCAATTCTCCCCTGACGAGCGAAGCCGCCATGCGTGTGAAGGTGATCGAGGCCAAGAAAACTCCGGACCCCTTGCCTGCGGCAACAACTCCGGCTCCTCCCAACCCTTCAAAGCCATCCAAGCCGTAGACAAGCTTCTTGTTACGGAGCAGTGGGTGCTTACTCGTTCAAGACTGGGTGTGCTAACGAGTAATCACGAGGAGCTCTCCAGCCTTAATCACTGGGCTGGACAGGTGGTTAAGCGCTTTGAGGGTTCTGAGAGGAACGTGAAATCGTCGAGAAACCTTCTCAAGCGTGTCACCCATACGGACTCGATACCAGCGGGCAGCCTCGGTTTTGACACGCTGACCTCCGGCGCGCAGGGGGGGGAACTTATATGTAGGGACTCGGTCGATCAGTTCGACTACTTTGGCGCTCGTTCCCACTGGGACCTTCAGATGATACGCCGAGTCGTCAGGGGGCGTCGCATCTCGGCGCAGCTCCGGATTCAGTAACCGCAGCTCGGCGTACGGAATCCCTGTCACGTTGGCAATGGCGCGGAAGTGTAAGGGGCGGGTCACCACGACCTCCTCAAATTGGTGAAGCGGGACGGGATCTTGATTGAACCCGTATTGGTCGGGGTTCTTCGCAATAATGGTCGCAGCCATAATTCGGGGAACGTATTGCTTCGTTTCACCCCGAATGAGTTTCGTTTTTGAGATCTCTGAGAAGGACTCCGCCTGAGCCTTCTGAAGGGCTCGCAGGACCTTCCCTTCGCCAGCATTGTACGCCGCCATCGCCAAGGGCCAAGCGCCGAATAAATCGTAGAGGTCTCGCAGGTACCGCGCCGCCGCGACGGTGGATTTGATAGGATCACGTCGTTCATCAACATAATGATCGATCCGCAACCCATAGAGTTGCCCGGTCCCTTTCATAAACTGCCATGGCCCCGTGGCTTTTGCTCGTGAATAGGCGTAGGGGTTGAAGCCGCTTTCAACAAGGGAGAGATTCACAAGATCGCTCGGAAGGTTGAATTCGGCAAAGATGTTTTCGACCAACGGACGATAGCGACTAAAGCGCAGAAGCCATTGTTCAAACCTGTTTCGAATTGAGATATTGAAAAAGTGAATGTGGCTTTGTACGGTCTGATCAATGACGACGGGAATATTGTACACCGGACCTTGAGCATCCGCACTCACCGCGCCTGGAGTGTCCAGAAAGGCCTTGCCAGGTGTATGTTCAGGTTGCTCTACAGTACCATCCGTCGATGAGAGGTCAGGGGGAGAGACCGTCAGTTCAGGCTCTAAGGGAACTAGGTTTGAGTCAATGTCATCATCCTCTTGGGGCGATTCTATTTCACCTTCACTAGCAGGATTAGCCTGGGCCAGACTCTCGGATGACGGCAGCAGAACGGTGCCACTGAGTCCAAACACCGCTACGACGGTCGCTTGGGCCACCCACAGTCTGGCGCATTTTGTCATCATGGATAACCTCGATAGCATCAAAGACTATCGATCCACCGCATACTTGTCAAGAAATTGAGCGGGTAAGACGCTCGTACTTCCGTGTCATGTCGGGAGGAGAAAAGACGGTGGTGCGGGGAACTTGAGGTGAGGTTCTATAGCGTCATCGAGCGTTATCGCAAGAGGGAAAATTCCTGATGCGGTCCTGGTTTGCGCCGGTCGATTTCTTGACAGTCTCCCGGCGCAAATGATAGCGTACCGCCTCTCCTAGTGGTACCCCACCAGAATCGCATTGTAAGGAGGTTCGATCAATGTTGAAGCGGTATCTCTTGGCTCCTGGCCCGACGCCCGTTCCTCCGGAGGTGTTGCTGGCGATGGCTCGTCCGATGATCCATCATCGCGCACCCGAGTTCGATCCGATATTCGCGGAGGTTCGCGAAGGACTGAAGTGGCTCTTTCAAACGCGGAATGATGTATTGATGTTGGCGGCGTCCGGAACAGGCGGCATGGAAGGCGCAGTCTCAAACTTTTTGTCTCCCGGCGACAAAGCCCTGTATGTCAATGGAGGTAAGTTTGGAGAGCGCTGGGGCAAACTCTGTAAGACCTTTGGAGTGCAAGCGAACGAGATCAAGGTCGAATGGGGACATGCCGTCAGTCCACAACAGGTTGCCGATGCCTTAAAG
Source organism: Nitrospira sp. (assembly GCA_030444405.1). GTDB lineage: Bacteria > Nitrospirota > Nitrospiria > Nitrospirales > Nitrospiraceae > Nitrospira_D. The sequence continues at coordinate 42,566 of JARFPM010000009.1, read as the reverse complement.
AAAGATCCTTCGATCAAAGCGGTGTATGTTCAAGCCAGCGAGACATCGACGGGGGTTTCTCATGACGTCAAGGCACTCGGTGAGATCATTAAAGGGTATGACAATACCATTTTGGTGGTCGATGCCATCACAGCGCTTGGTGTATTCGATATCAAGACTGATGCATGGGGCCTGGATGTCGTGATCACCGGCTCCCAGAAGGCCCTGATGCTCCCTCCCGGCATGGCGTTTGTCAGTGTCAGTGACAAAGCGTGGGCCTTGGCCGACAAGGCCAAGAACACCGCCTTCTACTTTAATTTCAAAAAAGAGCGTGAAACTCAAACCAAGAACCAGACTGCCTGGACCCCAACGGTCTCCCTCATCGTTGGACTTCAAGAGGTGTTCCGAATAATGAAGGCGGAGGGGCTGGAAAAAATGTTTGCACGGCAGGGACGGCTGGCTCTAGCGATGCGAGAAGGCGTGAAGGCCGCCGGGATGGCCTTGTTTCCAAAGGAGTCTCCCAGCGATGCCTTGACGGCGGTCTGTGCTCCTGAGGGAATTGATGGACAGGCTATCTATAAGAACCTCCGTGTGCAATACGGCATGACGGCCGCGGGCGGCCAGGATCATCTGAAAGGGAAGATATTTCGATTGTCACATATGGGGTATGCGGATTCGTTTGACGTGATCATCGCATTGGCGGCGACCGAGATGGTTCTGAAAGGACTTGGTCATACCATAAAGCTGGGAAGTGGTGTCGGCAAAGCGCAAGAAATTTTAATGGCAAAGTAACTACGGCGAGGATGCATATGGCCGCAGCGGGAATGAAGATTCTGATCAGCGACAGCTTGTCGAAACAAGGCGTCGAGGCGCTTGAGAAGGCAGGGTTCACCGTTGTGGTGAAGTCCAAAATGCCGAAGGACGAGTTGTTCAAAGAGATAAAAGACGCCGATGGACTCATCGTGCGATCTGGCACCAAGGTGACGGCGGAACTGATCGCTGCAGCAGAAAAACTCAAGGTTGTCGGAAGAGCCGGATCGGGCCTGGACAATGTCGACACCCCAGCTGCGACCCGCCGCGGCATCGTGGTCATGAACACACCGGGAGGCAATACCGTCACCACTGCTGAGCACACGATGTCGATGATCTGTGCGATGAGTCGGCGTATTCCCCAAGCCACCGCGTCGGTGAAGGCAGGCAAATGGGAAAAGGACAAATTCATGGGCGTCGAGCTCTATAACAAGGTGCTCGGCATCATCGGCGCTGGACAGATCGGCAGTCACTTGACCAAGATGGCACAAGGTATCGGCATGAGCGTCGTTGCGTTTGACCCATATCTCGCGCCAGAGCGGGCAGAACGAATGGGCGTGACAATGGTGGACCTTGAGGAACTATTCCGTCGGGCGGACGTTATTTCGGTTCATACGCCGCTCACGCCGGAGACACGCGGGATCATCAACGCACAGGCCATTGCCAAGATGAAACCCGGTGTGCTGATCGTGAACTGCGCCCGGGGCGGTATCATTAACGAGCTCGATTTGTGCGAAGCCTTGAAAACAAAGCGCGTCGCCGCTGCAGCCTTCGACGTGTTTGAAGAAGAGCCGGTCAAGCCGGACAATCCGCTCCTCGCCTTGGATAATTTCATCTGCACCCCGCATATTGGAGCCCAGACGACGGAGGCTCAGGAAAACGTCGCGATCGGAATTGCGGAACAGATTGTCGACTACTTTACCAAGGGTGTGGCTAGGGGCGCCGTCAATATTCCGTCGGTCGCTCCGGAATTATTGCCTCGTTTGCAACCCTTTCTAACGTTGGCCGAGAAGCTCGGCACGCTTCAAACTCAACTCGTTCAAGGAGGAATCGAACGAGTCACGGTGGAGTACAGCGGGGAGGTTGCCTCCCTCTCAATCGCGCCCTTGACCATCGCCGTCCTCAAGGGCCTGCTCAGTCCTATTATGGAACACCCGGTGAACTACGTGAATGCTCCCATCGTGGCGAAAGAGAGGGGCATTGAAGTTAAAGAAATTAAGAGCACGGACGCCGGGGATTTCACGAGTCTCATCCGGGTTCGGGTCGAAGCCGGCAAGATGTCACACCAAGCGGCAGGGACGCTGTATCACAAGAAAGAAGCCCGAGTCACGGAGATTGACCAATTTCAAGTTGAAGTTGTACCAGAAGGGCATATGTTATTGATTCATAATGTCGATCGTCCGGGAGTCATCGGCATGGTCGGAAAAGTCCTGGGGGACCAGGGAATCAATATCGTGCGGATGCAGTGTGCTTTGGAGAAGCGGGGAGGGGATGCGTTGTTGATCATCGGTTCCGATACGGAATTCCCATCTACAGTCCTGGAGCAGATCCGTTCCAGCTCGAATATTCTGTCCGTCAAGGTCGCCAACCTTTCGTAACGATTCTCGCGACCAGGTTATTATGGCCTCTGCTCCTCCGATGCGTAGGACTACTTCGGGGCAGTTCCCTCTTTTGCGTGAGCACTCATTGGTTCCGGTCGGGATGGCCACCATTCTGCCGGAGGCTGCCCGCCATGTGCGGCATCTGGAAGCCGAATTACTGGCGTATTTCAATCGTTTTGGTTACGACGAGATTATCCTGCCGACCTTCGAGTATCTCGATGTGCTGGCGCCCGGTCTCGAACCAACGCTCTTAGAGAACTCCTATAAGATTGTAGACAGAACGACCGGCCGTATTCTGTTGTTGCGGCCCGACGTCACGGCGCAGATCGCCCGCACGGTGGCGATGGGCATGGTGGGCGCTCACTTTCCGCTGCGCTTGTCGTACCGGGCGACCGTCTTTCGGTATGAACCGGAACATGCCGGCCGAGATCGAGAAATCTTTCAAGTAGGCGCCGAGCTGATCGGAGTGGATGATCCGTCCGCCGATAGTGAAATCATCATACTGTTGATCGAGTGCCTACGGCAGGTCGGATTGCGTTCATTCAAGATTTCACTGGGGCATGTTGGGTTTTTCAAAGGCCTCCTCATTCGTGCGGGACTCTCTCTGGAAGGACAGAAGCGGGCTGAGCAAGCAGCAGCAAGAAAAGATGTGCCGAGACTTGGGGAGATCCTGTCGCAAGAGCGGGTGACCAAAAGGTCGGCTCACAGAATTTTGGAAGCGCTGGAACTTTGCGGACAAGCTGAAGTTCTCTCGAAAGGGCGCGCATTGGCGAAGGGTGAGAGGCCGCTGGTACAGGCGGTGGACCGACTGGCGAACGTCTATCGGCTACTCTGCGCGACCGGATTTCAAGAGGCCGTTTTGCTGGATCTAGGAGAATTCAGAGGGTTCGACTACTATGACGGCATCGTCTTTGATGTCTTTACCGACGGTATCGGGGTGGAGTTAGGTGGGGGTGGGCGTTACGACCACTTAATCGGCCGATTCGGTCGGAACCTTCCGTCAACCGGGTTTGCTCTCAGTGTGGACCGGCTCTTCCGTGGGTTGAACCTTTCCGAGAGGACGAAGTCTGTGGGACCAGAGGTCTTGGTCGTCGCTCCGCCAGGGTTGTTGACACGACTGGTTTTGGTCGCTCAACAGCTTCGCCATGCGGGGATACGAACGGTTCAATGGGCCGTGGATCCATCGGGGCGGGACTTGATCGGTGCCGCGGTCAAGGCCGGTCTTGACGCAGAAATCGATATCATTATTGTTGTTGGCGTGGACAGTCTTAATCCCGATCAGGTTGTCGTGCTTCATCAGGGGAACCGCCATCGTGTGGCGGGAGCGACCGGCCGCACTCAGATTCGCAAGAAGACCATGTCGATCGCAGGTCTCATCGCAAGCCTGCGTGCCGACATCGAAGGGGCGTTATGAAATCCATCGGGATGGTAGATCTCTCTCAACCGAAACTACCACCGCAGAACTTGGAAGCAGAGCAGTCGGTGCTCGGGGCCATCCTTCTCGATAACGCTGCCATGCCGAAGGCGATGGAACTGCTGGTGGAAGAGGATTTCTATCGGACGGCCCACAAAAAAGTCTACCAAGCCATGCTTGAGCTATCCGACACCGGAGAAGTGATCGATCAGATCACGCTGACCGAACGATTGAAATCTCGTGGCGAACTCGAGGCCATCGGGGGTGCGGCCTATCTCGCTGAACTCGTCCAGATCGTTCCCAGTTCCGCCAATATTCGGTATCACTGTAAGATCGTTCGGGACAAGGCGGTGGCCCGTCAGTTGATCAGCACTTCTACCGAGGTACTGACCAGAGGCTATGAAGGCAGTGACTCAATCGATGACCTGCTCGATTTTGCCGAGCGGTCGGTATTTAGCATTGCGCAAGGCAAACTTGAACGGTCCTTCAGCCCGATCAGTCAGGTCATTAAGGAAAGTCTGGATGTTATCGATAAACTCTCGAAACGAAAGGAACACGTTACGGGAGTTCCTACGGGGTACTATGACCTCGACGATATTACCGCAGGGCTGCAGGCCTCGGACTTGGTGGTGGTGGCGGGACGGCCGAGCATGGGTAAGACGAGCCTCGCCTTGGGTTTTGCGACGCATGCTGCCATTCACGCCAATGCGGTCGTGGGAGTCTTCAGCTTGGAAATGTCCAAGCCTCAGATCGTCCTCCGTATGCTCAGTTCTGAAGCGCGAGTCGATTCCCATGCGTTGAGGACGGGGAAACTTCAAAAGGAGGATTGGTGGCGATTGGCGGAGGCGGCCGGCCGATTGGAACAGGCACCGATCTATATCGACGATACGGGCGGTATTACCGTCCAACAGATGCGAGGCAAAGCCCGCCGGCTCAAGGCAGAGAAAGGGCTTGATCTTCTCATCGTGGATTACCTTCAGCTCATGCAAGGGCGGAGCGATTCGGAGTCCCGTCAGCAAGAGATCTCCGATATTTCCCGCTCACTAAAGGCATTGGCGAAGGAACTGAATGTACCGGTTGTAGCCCTGTCCCAGTTGAGTCGCGCGGTAGAGGCACGTAAGCCGCCGATCCCCATGCTGGCGGACCTGAGGGAGAGCGGAGCGATCGAACAGGATGCCGATGTGGTCATCTTCATTTACCGAGAAGACGTGTATGACCAGAATTCGGAGCGCAAAGGGATTGCCGACATCATCGTCAGTAAACATCGTAACGGACCTATAGGGAAAAGAGAGTTGTTTTTCCAGGACCGATTCGCCAAATTCGAAAGCCTCGACCTTCGCGAAGCATAGGCAGTGAGTCGTTTGCGCATCGTCCTGACACTCGGTATAATTGTTCAGAGACCCGCCTCCCACTTGTCCTGACGTAAGGTTATGCGGAACACACGAATGGTCTTGTACAGTTGGTCGTTCAGACAGAGTGCTCTGCCCTTGGTGAGGACGATACTGCTGCTCTCCCTGTGCCTTTCGGGTGCCATGGTTGCTTGCGCAGCCTCTCCACAGCCGCAGACAGCGCTACCTCCACCGGTCTCAGCATTGCCACCTCCACCATCGGCTCCCGAGTCGGATGCCACCTACCACTTTATGATGGGGCATCAAGCGGAACTCGCTCAGGACCTGGATGCTGCGTTGAAGGAATATCATACCGCCCTGAAAGTCGATCCCAAATCCCGCGAGGTTAAATCTCGTTTAGCCGCTCTGTATTTCGCGTTGGGAGATTTAACTCAGGCGGTGCAGTACGCGGATGAAGCTGGAGAGGGAACGGGACAAGAACCACAAATGCTGACCCACATGGCCGGTATCTTGGCCAGTGCGGGAAAGTCGGAACGTGCCTTGGAGTTATTGGACAAGGCTATTGAGCGTGATCCGGAAAGAGGAGAATCGTACTTCCCGAAAGGGCTCATTCTCTTGAACCAAAAACGAATTGCCGAAGCGGAACAGGCCGTCAAGAAGGGGTTGCAGTATACCTCCGATTCGCCGGTCGGCTACTACTATTTGGGCCGCATTTCGATAGAATCGGGGAATGCCGAACAAGCCTTGGCCAATTTCGATCGGGCCATCGCCGTGAACCCGGCGTTCGAGCCCGCCTATTTGGCACAAGCGTCAGTCTACGAATCACGCCAAGAGAGGGACAAGGCCATCGCCGTCCTTCAAAAGTATCTCCACCAGGTGAATCCTCGAAATAGGGATATTCGACAACATCTCGTCCAGTTGTATATCGCGACCAAAGATTATGCCGGAGGTCTTGCGGAGCTGGAAAAGTTGCTGGCGGACAACCCCGGCGACCTTGATGCGCAGTTACGCGTGGCGCTGATTTATGGAGAGAAGAAGGAATTTGCAAAGGCTATCAGCCAATTGACGGAGATCTTGAAGGCCAAGCCAGCTGAACTGAAGGTGCGCGATTACCTCGGGTACTTGTACGAAGAGACCAAGGACTTTCCAAAGGCGATGGAAACCTATCGCTATAATATTCATCTGGATCCGAAATTTGCCGACAGTCATGTTCATCTGGGCATTCTCCTTTATCGCCTCAAGCAATTTCCTGAGGCAGTGACCCATCTCGATGAAGCTGTCCGTCTCACGCCGAAACAGCCTGAACCGCACATTGTCCTAGGGTTGGCACATTTCCAGAGCGAGCAATTCGAAAAGGCTTCACAGGCGTTTGAGGAGGGAATTCGGCACAATCCGAAGAGCGCCGATCTGTATTTCAACCTCGGCACGGCCTACGACAAACTGAATCGGTTTGACGATGTGGAGCGCGCCATGGAAACGGTACTCTCCCTCGACCCGCATCACGCCGATGCCTTGAACTATCTCGGTTACAGCTATGCGGAGCGAGGCATCAAGATAGATCAAGCCTTGTCCATGACGAAACGGGCCGTCGCGCTTAAGCCGGAGAATGGTTACTATGTCGATAGTCTGGGATGGGCATTCTACAAGTCAGGAATGCTGGCTGAGGCGCTCATCGAGATCAAGAAAGCTGTGTCATTAGTGGGCGATGACCCAGTGCTCTATGAGCATTTGGGAGAAATCTACATCAAGCAACAAAAGCCTGCTGACGCGCGAGAGGCGTGGCTTCATTCCCTTGAGCTCGACCCTTCTAACGAAAAGCTGCACCAACGGTTTCGTGAACTTGGCATGACCAATCCTGCCTATGAAGATCGGATCCAGCAGGCCAAGCGCCGCGTTGCAGAGAAGGCGCACACTCAACAAGCTACTCCCTAAACCCATCTGATTGGCTCCATCCTCACCCATCCTCACAGGGCTCCTGGTGTTTTATGCGGTCTGGTGGGAGCAGTACGTCTCATGCAACCTAGTGTTGCATCCCTGAAGTTCTTGTCATAATCCGTTCGCCCTGAGCATGTCGAAAGGCGTGTGATTTCAGCCTGCTTCGTTCATGGTTCGACCGGCTCACCACGAACGTATTTCGGGGACGCTACACCAGTAGCTCGCCACACTCGACCCGCCCGAACCGAGTGCCAATTCTTGGCAATCTGGAGCACATTACGGTAGAAAGACCTGCCGGCCATATACCCGCTCACGGCTGATTTTTCATAACTTGTTGCATCATCAGGGATCAATGGTACGCTGGGCCTTGTCACTGACCGGCACCAAATCTGCTATAGGCACCGGTAGGCGGCAACAGAGGCGCCGCAGGTTATGAACCGGGCCGTCAGTGAACCATTAACAAGGAGGCAGGACGATGTTAAAGGCATTGCGAAAACAAGAGGGGTTCACCCTCATTGAGTTGATGATCGTCGTGGCGATCATCGGGATCCTGGCGGCCATCGCCATTCCCAACTTCCTCCAGTATCAGATGAAGTCTCGGCAGTCCGAGGCGAAGACCAACCTTCAGGCCATCAAGACGTCAGAAGTATCGTTCCAAGGTGAACAGGGCTGTTATATCGGAGTCGCTCCAGAGGGAGTTGTGTTACCGGTTGCGGGTACAAAAACCATTCCGTTTACGTGGGGCCTTGGTCTCCCCTCAACTCCTCCTCCTGTGCAATGGTGTACGGGCGCTGCTCCTATTGTCATTGGATTTTTTAATGACATCGGTTTTAGAGCAACGGGAAATGTCAACTACCACTATGCAGTGAACGCAGTGGTGCTTGCAGGTGCAGGCCCTGCACTAACCTACCATCCGGCTGGTGCGGGCGGTGCCACAAACTCTTGCACTGCAGCCATTGCCGGTGCGACGGGTGCGGGCGTGGCTGGTGCCAATAACTTCTTTGCCCATGCCAAGAGCAATCTTGACGGCGACGCTGGTGTTTCAACCTGGGTTTCTGCGGTTGACCACGGAGCGGCGGATTGCACAACCGGCATCTACTAAGCTGGTGTAACAGTGTAAGACGTGCGTGATCTGGCCCGCCGGTGTAACAACCGGCGGGCTAGACTATTTCTGATGACTATGCCGTCATGACCTTCTCTTCAATAACTCGACAGTCTTCGCGCAGCGCAACCAACATACTCATTCGGATTGGGCTCTTAACCGCCGGGTGTATTCTGGCTCTTGTCTCCATTTTTCAACTTCAACAATACCTCGATGATCGCACTGATAGAAGTACGAGGCAGATCGAGGAGCTGGCCCAGCTTCCCCGTGGGGAGCATCTGAAGCCAGTATTGCTGGGCTACCATAATCTCGGTGCAGATGTAGTGTGGTTGCGACTACTGCAAGTCCTTGGTAAGAAAAGGAACACGGCTGATGAGTATGAGTGGATCTATCATGCTATGGATGTGATCACCACACTGGATCCTCAGTATGACTATGTCTACTATGCAGGTGGCGTTGTGTTGACCAATTTGGCCAATCGAGTTGATCTTAGCAATCGCCTGCTCGAAAAAGGATTCAAGGAAAATCCTACGGTTTGGAACATCCCATTTTTACTTGGGTACAACTACTATTTTATCCTTGGTGATGCCGCTAAGGCTGCCGACTATATTGCTGCAGCTGCGAGATTACCCGGTGGTCCAGCTTATTTGCCTGGCCTAGCATCGAGAATGTACGCAGAGGCGAATAACCCTGAAACCGCACTGCAATTTCTGGGGGCTCTCTGGCAACAGACTCAAGATGCTGACACACGTGAAGTCCTGGGGAAGCGAGCGAAGGAGATCATGATCGAGCGAGATATTCGAGAATTGGAAACAGCGGTTCAAGGATATCGCAGCAAACAGGGGTCTTATCCGAAAGCATTGCACGACTTGATACTGAACGGGTCTCTGAGCCAGTTACCTCAGGAACCGTTCGGTGGTTCCTATCAACTGGACTCCAAGACCGGACAAGTCAGAAGCTCCACTCATCCTGATCGACTCAGGGTGTTCCGGTTGGACAAACAAGGAGTGCTGTAACAGAGGCAGGACACGATGGCTTCAGCAGATGAACCGGTCGTCAATATCCAACAGTTACAGAAAGTATTTCGGGTCGGCTTCTGGGGCCGGCGCGTGACAGCGGTCGATGGGCTGTCGCTCGATGTGCAGCGAGGTGAAGTCTTTGGCTTTCTCGGTCCGAACGGTGCTGGGAAAACGACAACGATCAAAATGCTGATGGGGTTGATTTATCCGAGTGGGGGAACGGCCACTCTGCTTGGACGACCGGTTGCCGATCCATCCGCAAAAGCGAAAGTGGGATTTCTTCCGGAGTCACCATATTTCTATGACTATCTGACAAGTCAAGAATTTCTGCGGTTCTACGGGCATCTCTTTGGGCTCTTAGGAAGTGCTCTCGATAAACGAATCGACGAATTATTGGACCTTGTCGGTATGACACATGCTCGCGATCTCCAGTTACGAAAGTTTTCCAAGGGTATGCTCCAACGTGTGGGAATTGCCCAGGCGCTGATTAACAATCCTGACCTAGTCATCTTGGATGAGCCGATGTCGGGACTGGATCCGATCGGAAGGAAAGAGGTGCGCGATCTCATTCTGAGGCTCAAAGAAACCGGCAAGACCGTCATGTTCAGCTCTCACATCCTCCATGATGCGGAGCTGCTCTGTGATCGTGTCGCTATGATTATGAAGGGTCGACTAGTTGCCTGTGGTCAAGTATCTGAGTTGATCAACCACGGAACGACCCAAGAAGTGGAGATGGTGGTGGACCGACTTTCGCCCAAGGGCATCGAAGAGGTCCGCCCACTCGCAACCAAAATGGTGCTTCATGGAGAACGGGTCATGGCTGTATTAGCGAGTCAGCGACAAGTGGATGAAGCGCTGGATGTACTGAGAGCGCACAAGGCCAAACTCGTCTCCCTTATCCCTCACAAGGCATCGCTTGAGGATTTGTTCATCAGAGAAGCGAAGGGAGTGCAGCAAGCAACAGAGGTGCATGCATGAAAGTGCTGTCGATTGCGGTGAATACCTTTCGCGAAAACCTCCGTGACAAGCTGCTCTACAACCTCTTGATCTTTGCCCTGTTGATGATCGGTAGCTCTCTTATCTTCATGCGATTGACACTCGGCGAGTTTCACCGGCTCATCCTGGATATTGGCCTCGGCAGTATCAACTTCTTCGGTGTGCTGATCGCCATCTTTGTCGGCATCGGCCTGGTCAGCAAGGAGATCGAAAAGAAAACGATTTACACTATCGTCTCCAAGCCGGTGGCGCGCTTTCAGTTTCTTTTAGGGAAATACATGGGACTCAGTCTCACGCTGTTGATCAATACGGCGATCATGGCGGCGGGTTTGTTGGCAGTGCTTCATTGTCAGGACGTTCCTGTTCATGCCGTGCTCTTCAAGGCTCTCGGGACGATTGTACTGGAATTCATGATCATCACAGCAGTCGCACTCCTGTTTTCTACATTTTCAAGCGCGACGCTCAGTGCGATCTTTACCCTGGCGATCTATGTGATCGGCCACTTAACGCCTGATCTCAAAGCGTTCGGCCAAAAGATGGAAGGGCTCGGTCGGACAGTGTTAGAAGGGATGTATTACATCCTGCCGAACCTGGAACGATTCAATCTCAAAGGGCACGTCACACACCAACTCGACGTGCCAGTCGGCGATCTCTTAATGATTGCTGCCTATGGCATGGCTTATACAGCCTTCCTGCTCATGCTTGCCTCTGTCATCTTTCAGCGGCGGGACTTTCGTTAACCACCTGCATTCACGTTAGTCCGATCAACAGAGCCACAGGATAGAAGAGGCCTAGGTCGTGATGGCGCCTTCCGATGCGGACGAGACGTGCCTCGCATACTTGCCCATCACGCCCGACGTGTAACGCGGCACAGGCGGTTTGACCTTTTTCAGCCGAGTGGTGATTTCCTTCTTCGATAAGGTCACATCCAGACGGCGTTTGGGGATATCGAAGGTGATCAGATCGCCGTTTCTAACCGATGCGATTGGCCCTCCTTTGACTGCTTCGGGAGCAACATGACCAGCCATCAATCCATGTGTCGCTCCTGAGAAACGTCCGTCGGTAAGCAGCGCGACCGAGTCGCCGAGGCCAGCGCCGACAATCGCGGCTGTTACGCCCAACATCTCGCGCATACCCGGTCCTCCTGCTGGACCTTCGTACCGAATGACGACGACATCACCGGACTTGATCTGCCCAGCCTTGACCGCCACGAAGGCATCCTCCTCTCGATCAAACACTTTTGCCGGTCCCTGGAACTTGGTCATTGAATGGCCGGCTACCTTGACCACGCAACCTTCCGGCGCCAAATTACCCTTCAGAATAACAAGGCCGCCTGTCGGTTTAATAGGGGAGGAGAGGGGACGCAAGACTTGTTGTCCGGGCGTTTCACGTGCCTGTGATGCCTCTTCGCCAATCGTTCTACCTGTGACGGTAGGCTGATCACCATGGAGCAGTCCGGCATCGAGCAATCGTTTGGCGACCAGAGTTGTGCCGCCTGCGGCATAGAGATCGGCTGCAACAAAGCGGCCTCCCGGCTTGAGGTCGGCCAGCAAGGGGACCTTGCTATTGATCTTGTCGAAGTCGTCGATGCTCAGCTTGATCCCGGACTCACGGGCGATGGCCAGGAGGTGCAGCACGGCGTTCGTCGAGCCCCCGGTGGTGGCGACGGCGGCGATGGCGTTCTCCAATGACTTCCGAGTGATAATCCGGCGCGGGCGCAGATCCTGCTTTACGAGCTCCATCACCATCTTGCCGCACTCAAAGGCGACATCGTCTTTTCGACCGTCCATAGCGGGAACCCCATTGCGACCCATCGGTGAAATTCCGAGGAATTCAAACGCAATGGCCATCGTATTGGCCGTGAACTGGCCTCCACAGGCTCCAGGCCCCGGGCAAGCGTGATCCTCCAAGTCCTTCAGCTCGGCGTCGGTCATCTTTCCCGACGCATGTTTGCCGACAGCTTCAAAGACATCCTGAATGGTCACATCATGTCCCTGAAACTGTCCCGGCATGATCGAGCCGCCATAGAGCATGAGCGACGGCAAGTTCAATCGCGCGAGGGCCATGACGGTTCCTGGGATGGTTTTATCGCACCCAGACAGGGCAACGACGGCATCAAACAAGTGCCCACGCGCGACAAGCTCGATCGAATCTGCGATGACCTCGCGGCTGATCAGGGAAGCCTTCATCCCTTCGGTACCCATCGAGATCCCATCGGATACCGCGATGGTGTTATATTCGATCGGAGTACCACCGGCTGCTCTGATCCCGGCTTTCACTCGTTCGGAAAGCCGTCGCAAATGAAAATTGCATGGCATGACCTCGATCCATGTATTGGCCACGCCGACGAGAGGTTTCGACAGGTCATCGTCCGTAAAACCAACGGCTTTTAACATGGCCCTCGCCGGGGCACGGCCGGCCCCGACGAGAAGATCATGACTCTGGAGCCGCACTTCTTTTTTCATCGGTCTTCGTAGTCCCATTACTGCACAGACATGTTGCCTGGTGGTGTAGGGGGTACGGCCTCATGGGGGTTCTTGCCATGTGGATTGACGCCATGTGGATTTGCACCTTGCGGATTGGCCCCGTGAGGATTGGCACCATGAGGATTCATGCCATACGACGTCGCGCCTCCATGGGGTGTGCCATGCCCTTTGTGCTGCTCCATTACCTTGTCGTGCTCGGACTTTTCCTTCGCCCGTTGTTCCGGAGTCAGCAAGCCCATCACATCGCGACGAGTCTTGATGGACGTCATCCGCAGTCCGACTTGCAGATCTTCACTTTGTCTCAGCTTGGTTTCGATTGCGGCGAGATCGGACTGCTCATTCTCTGTCAGCGCTTTCAGTTCACGTTCCGCGATTTGGATATCGGCTTCGGCCTTGATTCGTGCTTTGTCAAGATTGAGCTGAATGTCTTTCAGTTTAGTGACCTGATCGGCGGTGAGTCCGATCTCCTTTTCGTGTTTCAGCAGGTGCCGAATCAGGTGGCCGGTCCCGCTGTGCATCATCCCCTTCCCGTAGCCATGTCCACCTCCGGCGCCGTATACGCCTCCACCATAGCCATGGCTCGGATCATTTGCCCAAAGACTTGGTATGCCAGCCAGCATCAGACATGCCGACACTACGGCAAAAGCAACCGTCGTCTTGGTTATAGACGTCATGAATTCCTCCTTGGTTGAGAGGCCCTTGCACCAAAGCTTGCCATAGCAGTCAGCGCAACGCAAGCGAGTCTCTCGACTCAAAACTATCCGTTGAAGCCGATCATGGTTCGGCTCAACGCCGTTGGGCGCTATGGAGAAGCTCCGTTCGCGGATCCGGATGCCGTTGCTTGCTCAAACGTTCGTACAACAGCCGTTCGTCTTCGCTGATACCGGCCGGCAGGACAATTTGCAACGTCAGGAAAAGATCGCCATGCCCGCCTGTGGCAGAGGGTAGCCCCTTCCCCTTGAGCCGGAGTTTCCCGTCGGCCTTACTGCCGGGTGGAACTTTGACCTTCACCGGCTCGGCTAACGTTGGAGCAGTGACCTCAGCTCCGAGAATGGCTTCCCAAGGATAGATGGGCAGGGCGACATGCAAATCCGAACCTTGCCGACGAAAGATGGGGTCGGAGGGAATGACTACATGAAAGTACAGGTCCCCCCGTTTTCCGCCATTGGCCCCAGGCTGACCTTTTCCGGCAACTCTCACCCGTGTTCCCTCTTGAACTCCAGCCGGAATCCGCACTTCAATAGTCTTGTATTCGCTCGTCATCCCGGTTCCCTGACAGGTCGCGCACGATCGGCCCCGCACGGTACCGCTCCCTTGACAGGTTGAGCAGGTCCGGGGTTCACGCAGATTCACGCGTTTGGTGACACCGGTCAACACTTCACGCAGCCCCAGCTGGACTTCGGTTTCGATGTCCTCGCCCGGCATTCCAGAGCTGCTGCGCCCAGCTCCGCCGCGCTCACGGTTTCCAAAGAGGCTCTCAAAAAAATCGGAGAAGTGATCGCTGCCGGATCCGCTACCGCCTTGACCGGTGTATTCTCCTTCGGACCCCCACGGACCGCCGAACCCTTGTGTCTTGGCCTGTTGGCGAGCCTTCTCGAAGGCTTGTGCTTGATCCCAATCAGCCCCGTACTGGTCGTACTTCTTCCGTTTATCCGGGTCGGTCAATACCTCCTGCGCCTCATTGAGCTCTTTGAATTTCTTTTCCATCTCGGCCTTCTTTGCGCCGGCATGGAGATCGGGATGGTATTGGCGGGCGAGGCGTCGAAAGGCTTTTTTGATGTCGTCGGACGAGGCGGCTCGGGGGACGCCAAGAATTTGATAGTAATCGCGCGGAGTCGTTGCCATACGTGCTACGAGTTGAGAAACGTGACGGTATGCTTCAGCTTACGGAGTGTAGAAACGGTTTGCAAGGGCCGAATGGGTCAACGAGCGGTTGAAGTTTTCGCCTGGGCCATGAGCTTACAATAGGAGCAGGCCTCAGCCGTGGTTGGCTGGCCACAGTCGCTTCATCATCCACATTCATGTCCCGTCGCCATGACATCTTCTCGTGATGATTCGGAATAGTCTCCGATCCCGAGGCTCACGCTCAGCGCATCGGTCTTAATAGCCCAGATTCAGAAGGATATCCCAGAGAGGCTAGGTCTCCTTGCCGGCTGAAACAGCGACAACGAGACGGTTGTCCACCCTGAATATATCTCAAGAGTAAGTATCTATAAAAGTAATACCATATGGCAAACTATTAAAGTATTACTTGTTGAGGTACTCGTAGTGGCATGGCAACTTGAGAACTGCGTTAGTCTTGTGCTTGGTACAGTTCATTGTCCCAATCATGCGAGTGTAACCAGGTGATTGCAGACCGGCGCTGGTACTGAATGAAGTGAGCGATGGCTTGAGGTGAGCAGGGGCGTCATGAACGATGACCGTGCACATGGCGTCAGTAGACAGCATCAGAGGATTCAGAGCCACTTCGCGCTCAACGGGAGATTCTGCGGGACCTTAAAAATCTCCTGTGCGATTGACCTCGGAACCACGATCCGCTATGAAGATAGGGGATACTGGCGTGAGAGAAATCGGAGAAGCCAGCGGTAGGCAGGTAAAAGAGAGCGATTGGAAAGTTAACATAATATATCTTATCAGACTATGAAATTCGAGCTTCTTGGCCGCGTACATAAAGAGTTCTCAATTACCGGACGTGCGTTCTACGAAACGATTCTTTCTATTTCTGAACTGGTCAATCGAAAGGTTCAGATTATTCATCTACATTGGCAGGCTTCCATCTTGCTGCAGAAAATTGACGATGTCACGGCCAAGGTCGGCCAGCAAATCGTCGCGCAGGTCTCTGATCGACTACTGTACCAAAGTCACCCCGATTCAGTTATCGGTGTGATCGATCAGACGCTAGCTGATGCCATCTCTCGTGTTCAAGAGTTGAAGCAGTCATTGATCGAGGTTGATGCCCAGATTCGTGAGCTCAAAATCGAGGCGCTCCATCAGGACCTGCTCTCGCTCCAACGTGATTTGGCGCTTCGTTCTGGAGGTATTGAACGGCTGACCGTCGCTCGAGGCGCTGCCGCAGCTGGACAGCCGCTCAGCGCGCTCCCACAGTATTCCTCCGCATACGTGGCCACGGTATTACGAGGGCCTTTTCTGTTGGCTCCGACCAACGATCTCCTGTTCCGACCCGGCGACATCGTGATCTTGATCGGTGCTCAAACAGAACTCGATCAACTCGTTTCATGGTTTACCGGCCAACGCCCCCTGACAACTTCGGTCGCGAGATCGGCGCTGGAGAGTAGGCACATCGACAGAGATCAGATAGAATAATACTCAATGTCAGCTATCGTATTCCCATCATCACGTGTGTTGAACTGTTTTGTTCCAATCCTCCTTTCCTTTGTCATAGGAGGCGGCCGGGCCGAGGCATTATCGGCCGACTCCCCCGGCATTCGCATGCTGGAAGAGATCCAAACTGTCATTACCGAACTCGCTGAGCAGGCCAAGCCTTCAGTTGTCAACCTTTTTCCCATCACCAGTGTAGGTAGGCTTCGCGATGCACCCGGCGAGCGTACGCCGAATGCATCAGGCTCCGGCTCGGGCCTGATTGTCGACAGTGAAGGCCATATCGTGACGAATAACCATGTGATCGGCGATGCGACCGAAATTGAAGTGCGGTTCTCCGATAAGACGAAGCTCATCGCTCATGTGATCGGCAAAGATCCGGACACCGATCTGGCTGTGCTCAAAGTGCCTACCGATCGGCCGCTACCCAGTGCGCGATTCGGTGATTCCAGCAGCGTCAAGGTGGGCCAATGGGTGCTGGCTGTTGGAAATCCGTTCGGGCTGGACCGGACCGTGACGCTCGGTGTGGTCAGCGGCATCGGTCGCGAAAATATCAACCTTTCACGGTACGAAAACTTCATTCAGACTGATGCGTCGATCAACCCAGGAAATTCGGGAGGCCCGCTCTTTAACCTCCGGGGTGAGGTGATCGGTATCAATACTGCGATCATCAATTTTGCCCAAGGGATCGGATTCGCCATTCCCTCGAACATGGCCAAGCAGGTCATCGAACAGTTACTTGCCAAGGGCAAGGTCGTGCGGGGCTGGCTCGGCGTTGGGATTCAGCCGTTGACGGCTGAGTTGGCGAAAAAATTCGGAGTCGCCGAAGGCGAGGGGGTGCTCGTGAACGAAGTCTTCGAGAAAGACCCCGCAGCCTTGGCTGGGATCAAGCCGGGTGATGTCATCGTCAGGATCGACGGAAACGTAGTCGATTCACCTAATAAGCTGTCTCGTCTCATCGCGACGCTGACTCCGGGCGCGACCTCAAAGATAGAAGTAGTCAGGGACCTGAAACACTTGACGATGGAGGTTCCCCTCACCGAGCGCCGTGATTCCGCCGTCATCGCATCTATTCCTCAGCAAGAGGAGAAGTTAGGAGTCAGACTTGGTCTTGAGCTCCAAGATTTGACCGCCGCCCTGGCGGAGAGGTTCAAGCTCCGTGAGGCGAAGGGTGTACTGATTGCAAAGGTTGAGCCCAACAGTCTTGCTCAAGCCGAAGGCTTACGCGAAGGCGACCTCATTAAAGAGGTCAACCGTATCGAAGTGTCTTCCGTAGGAGAATTTACGTCAGCCATCGCGCGGTCCAGGCGTGGCGATACACTGTTGCTCCGCGTGCTTCGAGAAAACCGCGCATTTTATGTCGTGCTCAAATCCTCCGAGTGATGATTTCAGTGGGCCGTGGCGGCTTGTCCTTCTGCCTTATGTCGCTCGATGACCTTTGCAGCCAACTCTCTTGGCACTTCATCATACTGCGCGAAATCCATGACATAGCTGCCCCGCCCCCCGGTCATGGCGTTGAGGGCCGTCGCATATCGAAGCAGCTCAGCCAGCGGAACCAACGCTTTGATCTGTTCGGCATGGTCTTGCGCGTTGACGGCTACGATTCGACCCCGTCGGGCGCTCAAGTCTCCCATGACAGCTCCGACCGCGTCGGTGGGTGTGTCTATTTCGACTATCATAACAGGCTCAAGTAACACTGGATGCGCGGTCTCCATAGCTTTCTTGAATGCCATCGATCCCGCGATCTTGAATGACATCTCTGACGAATCCACCACATGATAGGATCCGTCATAGACGGCCACCTGCACATCGACGACCGGAAACCCGCTCAACGGTCCCTCATGCATGGCCTCCAGGACCCCTTTTTCCACGGCGGGAATGAAATTTCGAGGAATTGCTCCTCCGACCACGCGATTCTCGAACACGTACCCGTGGCCGCGCGGGAGCGGCGCCACTTCAAGCCAGCAATCGCCGTATTGCCCATGACCGCCAGTTTGCTTCTTGTACTTGCCCTGTGCCTGTGATTTCGTCTTGAGCGTTTCCCGATACGGGACCTTCGGCGTATGGAGTATGACATCGGCTCCAAACTTTCGATGGAGTTTCTCGAGGGCCAAATCGATGTGGAACTGCCCCATGCCGCTGAGTACCATTTCCTTGGTTTCGGCATTGCGTGCGAATTCCAGCGTGGGGTCCTCTTCGATGAGTTTGTGAAGACCAAGGCTTACCTTGTCGATATCCGTCTTGGACTTGGCTTCAATCGCGAACGACAAGATTGGCTTGGGTAGACTCAACATGGGGTAACAGATGGGAGCGCTCTCGTGACACAGCGTGTCGCCGGTATGTGTGTCCTTGAGCTTCCCGATCGCCACAATCTCTCCCTCTCGTGCGGAGTCGACGGCCACATGACGCTTGCCCAACACGGTGTAGAAATGGCCGAGCTTCTCCCGTACATGTTTTGAAGTATTCAGCACCGTGGCATCGGCATGGATTGTTCCCGACAAGACACGGCAATAGGACAGCCGTCCGACGAATGGGTCGATGATGGTCTTGAAGACATAGGCTGAAAACGGTTCCTGCAGACTCCCCTTCCGCTCACAGCCTTCGTGAGTCTCTGGGTGGATACCGTGCCATGGATGGGCCGCACCACGCTCGGAGGATGACGGCAATAAGGCGACAATCGCATCCAACAGGGACCAGATTCCGACATTCTGCGTGGCGGATCCGGCATACACGGGAAGAAACTGATTCGTCTGGATGTCGCGTCGGAGTCCTTGCAGAAGGTCTTCATGGCTCAAATCTCCCTGGGTCAGGTAGGTCTCCAACAAGGTTTCCCCGCTCTCCGCGATCGCCTCCACGAGCTGTTTGCGCGCTCCGCTCAGAATATTCCCGAGGTTGTTTAAGACCGGTAGGTGTTCGGCTTTAGCAGAAGTCGGCCCTGACCGCACCAGCTTTTCATGTCGCACATCAATCACGCCGTCTAAATTTGCGCCTGGGTTGACCGGTACCGTCATAGGGATTGGAGCACAGCCGAGCTGCTGGCGGCAGGTCTCCAGAGCGTTCTCGAACGATGCACCTTCCTTGTCGAGTCCATTTACGAAGAGGAGACAAGGAAGGTCCAACTCTTTGATCCTCGCCCACAGCCGTGCCAGCTCCGTCCTCACCCCCATGTTGCCGCTCAGAATAAGGATAACCGCATCGACGGCCTGCAGTGCGGCGAGTGGTTCACCAAGAAGATCGAGTGCCCCGGGGGGGTCAATCAGATTGATGTTGGTGTGATTCCACGAGAACTGAAGGAGACTGGTACTGGTCGAATTGCGATGACGAAGCTCTTCCGGCTCAAAATCAGAAGCGGTGGTACCCTGCGTCACGGAACCGAGCGCGGGGATCGCTCCACCGACATAGAGCAAGGCCTCACTGAGAGAGGTCTTGCCTGCACCGGCGTTGGATAGGATCGCCACGTTTCTGATGGGCTCCAGACGGGCTGTTTCCATAATCTGCCCTCCTTGTTGAGTATGCGTTTAGGTCAGTCGCTTCCTCACGTTCCTCGGGCTGGTGTTTGGGTCGACATAATGTCCGGGCCTTCGTACTCATTTCTCTGTCCTGTCATCCATCCTTCGTCGGCAAAACTCACATAGCGACCATCTCCAATAATCACATGGTCCAATACGCAGATCCCCAATAGCTTGCCGGCCGTTGCTAATCGATCGGTCAATCGCCGATCCTCTAGGCTTGGAGTCGGATCTCCGCTGGGATGGTTGTGAAGAAAAATGACCGCGGCGGCCGATTCCCGGACGGCGAGCGCAAAAACCTCTCGTGGATGCACGATGCTGAGCGTGAGGCTTCCCTCTGAGACCGTGGTCTCTTTGATTACAGTATTTTTTGCGTCCAGCAGCACGACCTTGAAGAGTTCGTGTTTCACATCGCGGAGTGCAGGGTGGAAATGTTTAAAGAGATCCGCACTTGAGGAAATACGAGTGCCCGTAGACATTGGAACGGCCAGAGACCGTCTCCCTAATGCTACCGCTGCCTTGAGTTGGGCTGCTTTGGCCGGACCTACGCCAGGGATGGCACAGAGTTCTTCAATGCCGCAGGCCGCCAATCCTCCCAGCCCACCTACTTGGTTGAGGAGCTCGATGGCCACTTGCACGGCGGATGAATCGCGGCGGCCGGTTCTCAGGAGGATGGCGAGAAGATGGGCATCGGACAAGGCTTCAGACCCCTTGGCAAGAAGACGCTCACGGGGCCGTTCGGTCTTTGGCCAGTACGCAATGCCTTTTCTCGGTCCCTTGTCTGCCACGCAGCCCCTCGATGACAAAAAATTGACGGTCCGGACTCTTTTGTACCGGCAAATAAGGGGAAATTACCCGCCTAAGGTAAATACGTATTCATAACCTGTTGAAATACTGAAATATGACAAATTGGTGCAGCTCTTGCTTAAGTTTGCCACCAGCTGTGAACGTAGCCACCTTGGGAGGGATCAATGGAATGTCCGAAATGCAAAGGGATGATGATGTTGGAACGGTTCTCTGATTTCTTTCTCGTCTTCTATGCATGGAAATGCATCAATTGCGGTGCCATTATTGACCGCACCATCTCCAACAACCGTAGAAAGAGTCTGGCTGCCCGTGATTCTCAGACCGTCGCGGCTCGGTAAATCATGATCCTTCAGGCTCGGAGCTCGGGCCCGTCTGGGGACCTGCTGGGACTCTTAGGGCGATCGTGTCTTCCTTTACCTACCAGTAAGGCCAACGATCGCATTATAGTCTTCTGCAAGAAGACGGTCAAAAGATCACCCATGATCCTTCCCGACTCAGTCGCGGCTCAGACGGCTAGCCCTACCTTCCACATTTCTTGACCCCTGCAAAAACGCTGTGTTACATTTGATTGCTTAGACGATGTTGTCTGGTATGCGTGTGATCGCCGGTACCCACCGAGGTCGTCGACTCTATGGACCGCGAACACTCGCTCTTCGCCCAACCTCTGACCGGGTTCGAGAAGCCCTGTTTTCAATTCTTGGTCATCGGCTTAGGAACAGTCGCTTTTTGGATCTCTACGCTGGGACCGGAGCCGTGGGGATCGAAGCCGTAAGCCGTGGTGTTGAACACGTGACCTCCGTTGAGTCGCACCGGGATGCATTGAAACTGCTGCGACAAAACCTGGAGCTCTGTCACATCGGTGATGAAATAGCCGTGCTGAGTCAGACCGTCCAACAATTCCTCAACCATCCCGATCAGTGGCACGGTCCCTATGATATTGTCTTTGCCGACCCACCCTATGCCGAGGCGTCTGAGCTTCCATCCTTACTGGCTGAGCCAAGGACCGATGATCTGTTTGCGCTGGGCGCATGGTTGATCATCGAACATGCTGCGAAAACCGCCTTGCCCGTGTCGTTGGGATGCACCCAGTTTTTGCGTCGGTATTGCTACGGTGATACCGTCTTATCCCTCTACTTCCGTCCCCACATTGTGCCGGCATGAAAATCGGCATCTACCCAGGCACGTTTGATCCCATTACGCATGGCCACACGGACATCATTACCCGCAGCCTGCGCGTGTTCGACAAGGTGGTGGTGGCCGTCGCTCCGAATCCGTCTAAACACCCACTCTTCAATTTGGCAGAACGCCTTGATATGGTAAAGCTGGTCATGAAGGATGTCGGACAGGTCGAGGTCACACAGTTCGATGGGTTGCTCGTCAACTATGTCGAGCGTTCAGGCGCTCATGCGATCATCCGCGGCTTGCGGGCCATTTCAGACTTTGAGCATGAGTTTCAGATGGCGCTCGTTAACCGAAAACTTGCGAAGACAGTGGAGACTGTGTTCTTGATGCCGAGCGAAGAATACTCATACTTGTCTTCGACGATCATCAAAGACGTGGCCCAACATGGTGGAAATTTAATCGATTTTCTTCATCCAGAAGTCGCCCGACGCCTACAATCTCGTATCCGGAGTCTCAAACCATGAAATTGGCAGCACGTGTCGGTCGTATCGCGCCCTCCCCGACGTTAGCCATGGCTGCAACCGCCAAGGCCATGGCCGCGCAAGGACTCGACGTCATCGACTTTTCTGCCGGTGAACCGGATTTTGACACGCCGGAGCCGGTTAAGGCTGCGGCAGAAGCGGCCATACGGGAGGGGTTTACCAAATACACACCTTCGTCCGGGATCGATGAGTTACGGGGCGCGATTGCCGACAAGTTCCAAGCTGAACTTGGGCTTCGGTATGAGAAGTCTCAAATCCTTGTCTCCTGCGGGGCAAAGCACTCGCTCTACAATTTGGCAGAGGCCCTGCTCGAAGCGGGTGACGAGATCATCATTCCAATCCCCTACTGGGTTTCTTATGCGGATCAGGCGCTTCTCAACGATGCGACGCCGGTTCTGTTACCGACCAAGGAGGAGGACGGTTACGCAGTCCATACTCCAGAGTTGGAACGACTTATTACGCCGAGAACCAAAGCCATCATCGTGAACAGCCCGTGCAACCCGACTGGTGCAACGTATGATCGGGCGACGTTGGAACAGATCGCCTCAGCAGCGGTCCGGCACGACCTCCTGGTCATTTCGGATGAGATTTATGAAAAGGTGCTCTACGATGGGGCCACGCACATCAGCATTGCCTCGTTGGGATCAGAGATCGCTGCACGCACGGTCATCATCAATGGCGTATCAAAGTCTTATGCCATGACAGGGTGGCGAATCGGGTACGCGGCTGGTCCCAAAGATCTGATGACAGCGATGGCTAATATCCAGAGTCAGAGCACGTCGAATCCTTGCTCAATCTCGCAGAAGGCCGCCGTCGCTGCGTTGCGTCTTGGGGAGCCCTTCACTCGCACAATGGTGGAAGAGTTTTCCCGCCGCCGGACCGCCATCGTGGAAGGGTTGAACAAGATTCCCGGTGTGTCATGCCGAATGCCGAGTGGGGCCTTCTATGCGTTCCCTAATGTGAAAGGCTTGTTGGGAAGACGTGGACCTTCGGGAGTGCTGAAGACTCCGAATGACGTAGCGCAGTATCTCCTGCATGAAGCCCGAATCGCGGTCGTTCCGGGTGAACCCTTTGGAAGCCCCGAGCATCTCCGTCTGTCCTATGCCACCAGTATGACGAATATCACCCGAGGACTTGAGCGATTGGGGCAGGCGTTCGCGAAGTTAGCGTAAGGGGGGACTGGCTCATCTAGGTCGATGTAACGATAAGAGGGAGGAAAGCGGTGCCGATTTACGAATATCAGTGCGACGGCTGTTCGTATCGTTTTGAAGTGAAGCAGAGCATCAAAGATGATCCGCTCTCGACATGTGAACGGTGTGGGAAAGCGGTCAGACGGCTGATTTCATCGCCTGGAATCATGTTTAAGGGGAGTGGCTGGTACGTCACCGACTACTCCGATAAACTCAAACCTCCATCCACCAGCACGGGCGGTGAAACCGGTGGCACGAGTACCGGAGAAAAGAAGGAGCCGGCAGCGGCTGCTCCATCAAGTACCGCCTCTTCTTCCCCTACAGCGGCCTCGACAGCGGCATCGAGCAGCTCGTCAACGTCTACACCGAGTACGACGACGCCTTCCTCTACATGAATAGGCACGTGGGCCGATTATCGGACACCGACTGCCTTGGAAGCCTGGTTCTTACTTGCCGGCGTCTTGGGGGCGCTTTTTGAGGCTGGTCTGGTGGCGGCCCTTCCAGTTGGTTTCGCCGGTGTTTTATGAGGCGGTGCCTTCTGAGCCATCGCCTTCAACGCCCTCGCGCGGGTCGCATCCAGCTGGTTTTGGAGGCTGGTGATCATGCCGGTTTTTTCCCGGTTGATGCGGCTCAGTTCATCAAGCTGCTCCTGCAGCTCCTGTTTGGTCTTGGATAAGTCGGTGACCTGGGCCTGAAGCTGAGTCTTCTCTATGGTCAGGGTTTGGGTTTCAGATCTCAATTGTTCGATCTCAGCCTGCAAGGCTGGCGGCCAATAATCACATCCCACCAGGACGAGTGTGAAACTGAAACCAACGACTGTACTGATTACCCGCATTGGGTGGCGTGTCATGGCCGTTCCCCTTTCATCAGAAATGATCCGTTTCTACCAGGTGTTGGTGTAGACATGCTCTGTCCCTCGCATGTTATGCACTGACTGTCGTGGGAAGATATTCTAACAGATTGCACGAATTGGCTAAAAAGAAGATCGGCCCCGGCTGTTCGGATCTACAGCTACCTCAGTAGGCAGATCTAGGTAGATCTAGATCTACAGCGTGGATGGGTCCTCGGAATGCGATCGACGAACTTGATGAGTAGGTCGTTCGAGAAGAGTGACTGTCCCGGTTTATGCCTTGAGAGCCTGGTGCGCGATGTCCGTACGGAAGTGGCAACCCTCAAAAGAGATCGTCTTCACGACTCGATAGGCCTCGCCTTGTGCCTCAAGTAATGTTCGTCCTCGACCGAGCACGCTGAGGACGCGGCCTCCAGCTGTCACGATCTCATGCCCCCTCCGTGCTGTTCCCGCATGAAATACCATCGAGGAGTCCGACAAAGTTGTTGCCGGGGGGAGTCCCGAGAGCGGTATTCCCTGCTGATAGGCACCGGGGTAGCCTCCCGATGCCATCACCACGCAGACCGTCGCGTCCGGGTGCCACTCAACAGAAAGTTGGTCAAGACGATGTTCACTCACAGCTTCAAGAACATCGACTAAATCAGTCTTCAGCAAGGGCAGCACAACTTGAGTTTCAGGATCGCCCATACGAGCGTTGAATTCGAGCACGTATGGCGCCCCGTGCATCACCATCAGTCCTGCGTACAGCACACCTTGGAATGGCGAACCGAGCCGTGCCATGGCGTCCACCATCGGCTGCAAGACTTCGCGACGGACTCGATCCTGGATCTCGGTCGTGCCCAGTGGTGCCGGGCAATAGGCGCCCATCCCGCCGGTATTCAAGCCCGTGTCTCCATCGCCCACCCGCTTATGATCCTGCGCCGGAGGCATCGGCACCACGGTCTTGCCATCGGTAAACGCCATGATCGTCAGTTCCTCGCCGTCGAGAAATTGCTCGATCAGCACCTGTTTGCCGGCTTGGCCGAACACGGCCTTCTCCATCGAATCCACAATCGCCTGCTTCGCCTGGTCCTGAGTGGACGCAATGATGACACCTTTTCCTTGAGCCAGCCCGTCAGCTTTGATCACGACCGGTAACTTCTGCCGCTCGACATAGGCCAGTGCGTCGTCGATCTTTTCGAAACTTTTGGAGTGAGCCGTCAGGATCTTGGCTTGTGCCATAACCTCCTTCGCGAAGCTCTTACTGGCTTCCAAGCGAGCAGCGTTCCTGGTCGGTCCAAAAACCCTGAGCCGAGCTGTGCGGAATTCGTCGACGATGCCCAACGCGAGCGGCGCTTCAGGCCCGATCACCGTGACATCAATCTTTTCTTGGATCGCGAAATCTTTCAGGCCGGCAACGTCGTCCGACTTAATCGGGATGCAGGTCGCCAATGAAGCAATCCCCGCATTGCCTGGGGCACAGTACAAGACCGGCTGGCGCCGACTCTGCGCGAGCTTCCACACCATCGCATGCTCTCGCCCGCCACTCCCAACGACAAGAATTTTCATGTGAATTGCCCTGTGTGTACAGCTACTGGGGATTCTTGAAATGAATCTGCGCTTTCGGACTGCTGCTGGGGGCTGTTCGAAATGGTCTGTCGCAAGGCCGCAGAAAGCTCGGACACCGAGGCGTACGCATTTGGCACAGTGAGGTGGACGGGCGCCCGAGAACGCAGCGAGAGGCCATTTTCAGCAGCCGATCAGTGGCGGAAGTGGCGCATGCCCGTCAGAATCATCGCCATCCCATGTTCATCGGCGGCTTTGACGACCTCCGCATCTCGGATCGATCCGCCAGGTTGAATGATGGCCGTGATCCCGACTTCGGCAGCGGCATCGAGGCCATCGCGGAACGGAAAGAACGCGTCGGAAGCCATGACACAGTCTTTGACCGGCAGTTGCGCTTTCATAGCCGCCAACTTCACGGAATCCACACGGCTCATCTGTCCTGCCCCGATGCCGACGGTCTGGCCAGGCTTGGCGTAGATGATCGCGTTGGACTTGACGTGTTTGCAGACTTTCCACGCAAATGCACAAGCGGCATATTCTTCATCCGTCGGCTTGCGGATGGTCGGCACAGCAAGCGTCCGAAGATCCGGCAAGACACCAAGATCGCGATCTTGCACAATGAGCCCGCCGACGAGTTTCTTCAGATCGAACCCTTCCTGCTTCACTTTCGTCAACGGACCCACATCCAATAAACGCAGATCCTTCTTCCGCTTCAATTCGGCCAATGCCTCTTCAACAAATCCTGGAGCAATCACGACCTCAACAAACGTGGACGTGATCTCCTTGGCAGCCGCCATATCCACCGGCCGGTTGAAGGCAATCACCCCGCCGAATGCAGACACGGGATCCGTCTCTCTCGCCTTGACGTACGCCTCCACCGGCGTCTCACCGAGGGCCACACCACAGGGATTGTTGTGCTTGATGATCGCGACAGCCGTCTCCTCATACTCCTTCACCAACTCGAGCGCGGAATTCGCATCGAGGAAGTTATTGTAGGACATTGCTTTGCCATGCAAGATCTTCCCGCGAGAAACGGATGGCTCCTTGCTGTCTAATTCACGATAGAACGCACCCTGCTGGTGAGGATTCTCTCCGTAGCGGAGGGACTCAGCCAACTCAAACTGAAGCGACAATACTTTCGGGAACTTGATCTCCCTCGCCCGAGCGTGTTTCTCCAGGTAGCCGGCGATCAATCCGTCATAGCGTGACGTATGCTGGAACACCTTCATGGCCAACTCACGGCGCAGCGCCGGGGTCACCGTATTGCCGTTCACTGCCTCCAGCACACGCGAATAATCGGCTGGATCGACGATGACCAGCACATCTTCATGATTCTTGGCTGCCGACCGCAACATGGACGGACCACCGATATCGATATTTTCAATGGCATCCTCGAACCGACAATCTGGTTTGGCAATCGTGGCTTCAAAGGGGTAGAGATTGACCACCACCACATCGATCGGACCGATCCCATGTTGATTCATCTGTTCGATATGCGCCGGAAGCGACCGGCGTCCCAGCAAGCCGCCATGAATCTTGGGGTGCAACGTTTTCACCCGACCATCGAGAATCTCCGGTGATCCCGTATAGGCCGCAACATCGGTGACTTTCACCCCGGCATCGCGCAATGCTTTGGCTGTGCCTCCCGTGGACAAAATTTCCGCGCCAAGGGCCTCCAGCCCCTTCGCCATCTCGACGACTCCGGTCTTATCTGAAACACTGATCAGCGCCCGCTTGATGCCGGCCATGTAAGTACTCCTTAGAATCGTGTGTAGATATAGAAGAGATCCACCGACTACGAAAGGCGCGCGAAGAATAACAAATGGGTTGTATAAGTTCAAGGCAATAGGTAACCGACTGTCTCATCCCGAGAAGCCGGCTTGATCTGGAGGGGGTAGCGGAGATGGTCAGATCCAGCATGTTCGCTCGCACCGCCTGTTTCGGTCCATTGCTGTGAGTTGGTGGAGTCAGTTCCATCCCGACGAATGCGTCATTGACGTTGGTGCCACCATTCGAGTAATGTTTCTCCCTCAATAAAATGCCATGCACTTCTATAACTGAACCACTCAATCTAGAGGTACGTTATGCCAGCTAACCGATTGGTGAAGCTCATCGAGAAAAACTCCGAACAACTTGCTCGCGACCTGAGTGAGAAGGTCTGGAATTCTCCTCGCTGCAGCGATCTCCGGAAAGTCCCTGCGGACGAACTCCGAGCTCGCACCCGTGAGATCTACCAAAACCTGAGTAACTGGCTGTTGCACATGAGTGAGAGTGAAATCGAACAGCGCTATACGGAGTTGGGCGCGCGCCGAGCTGCGCAGGGCGTCGCCTATAGCCACTTCCTCTGGGCCATTACTGCCACCAGGGAGCACATGGTCGCCTTTGTTCAACGCGAAGGGTTCTCAGATAGCCCGATGGAACTGCGTGGGGAGCTAGAGCTGATGTACATCCTCGGTCAGTTCTTCGATCGCTCGTTGTACTACACCGCAGTTGGGTATGAGAACGAACGCACTCGTATCGGCTCGAATCTCCGCAGGCGCAGGGATGATCACCAAAAAACATCGATCTAGTGCCACTGCCCGAGTGGCGACTCGGAGGGGCACAGTCTCTACGGGCTCACCGCATGAGGGTGGGCGCATACATACCTCCACTGGGCGAGAACATTTCCATCCAAACAAAAAATATCTTAGCCGTAGCGATTCCCCCAATGTTTCAAGGCCTTGAGGACAGGACTTAAACTTTTTCCTTTCTTAGTGAGGTGATACTCTAATCTTGGCGGGTGCTCGTTGTAGAGAAGACGGGCAATCACGCCCTGCCCTTCCAAGGTCTTCAAGCGCGCGGACAAGGTATTCGGCGCCACACCGGCTAACGATTCCTGAAAATCCTGAAACCGTCGCGGTCCTTTAAGGAACAGATCTCGCAGTATCAGGATCGACCACCGTTCGCCGATCACGTCCAACGCCCGTGCAACGGGGCAGCTCCGTTGTTGATAGGACTTGGCCATCCCATACCATACCACATTGACTATGTATTTGCAATTTACTATAGTTTAAATAGTTACTGATTTGGAATCGCTTTACTGGAAGGAGGTCGAGATGGTTCAAATTCGAAGCGAGGAAGATTATGGCATTGGCCGGTGTTCATGGTGCTCGATCATCTTCGGATCGTCGATGAAGGCATGGCTCAGATTATTGAAACCTTGACCGACAATCGTCTCTTTGGACAAGAGGTTCGCATTCAGGATGTGAATGCCAAGTCCTCAGAGCGGTCCCGACACGATCGACCGGTTTCTCAAAGCCGTGGACGGCTATGAATCAACCGTGACTCGCCTCGGTCAGCTCGGCCACCACGCGCGCCATCCGCATCCCGGTTCGGACCCATGACGGCTCATGACTGGCATTGTCTGGCAGCCATTCACCACTGGGTTCATCGCCGGCAACTGGAACGGATTGTCGGAAAGCTGCTTAACGAAGCACGGACTGGGGGATAACGAGGGGAGATCGACTATCGGATTGTCACCACTCAGCACCCAACCGATCAATGACGATCTGGTGTACCACGGCGTATTTCCCGAGTGTCGAGAGGTACACAGCCGCTTCCGCCACATCGAACGGGTCGATCTTTTCACTACGCTCAATGTCCGCCGTGGAGGCGTCCACCAATTCGTCCGCCACCGCTCCAGGACAGATGGCACTGACTTTAATGTGGTAAGACCGACCTTCGTCGGCCAATGATTTGGTGAGTGCCATGATGCTGTGTTTTGAAGCACTATAGATTCCAGTATTAGCCCAAGCCTGTAGTCCTGCCACGCTCGACATGTTGATGATCACTCCACCACCCTGTTGTTTCATCTGTCGGAATCCTGCTCGACAGCAGAAGAATGTGCCGCGCAAATTGACGTTCATCACCTGATCGAATGCCTGCGTACTCGTCTCAGCCACGCGACCCCCTCCGCCGATACCGGCATTGTTGATCAGGATATCGATCCGGCCATAGCGGGCCACCGTGTCAGCCATCAATCGTTCGACCTGCCGCTCGTCGGCGACATCGGTCTGGATCGCGCAGGCTTCCCCACCCTGCTCCCTGATTTGTGAAACAGTCTGTTCACACAATAGCAACCGCCTCGCAGCAACGACCACCTTTGCGCCTTCCTGACCGAACCGAAGGGCAATGGCCTTACCGATTCCGCTGCTGCTGCCCGTGACAATCGCCACTTTGTCCTTCAGTCGTGGTGTGTTCATCATGCCGTTATGTCGTTCTCTTTCTCTTTCTCACTCAGCCCATTCATTGTTGAACTATTTGTTCAAGTTGGGCAAGAAACGGACGTTGACCCGGAAGGATCTTTCGATACGCGGTGGAGAGGTCGAACCATTCGGCGCGGTCGACCTCTGGAAATTCTTGAAGCTTTCCCGACTTCGGTGGCCACTCCATCCGGAAACTGGTGCTGCGGATCGCCGTCGCGTCGATATCGCCGTCCACTGCCCAGACGGAAATGACTTTTCCACTCGGCTGGTGCACAGGCCTGAAAGGGACAGGCTCACCAGGAACTTCAAAGCCCGTTTCTTCGTGAAATTCCCGCTTCGCAGCCTCCAGCGGATCAGCACCTTCGTCACACTCCCCCTTGGGAATCGACCAGACTCCATCATCCTTCTTCGCCCAGAAAGGGCCGCCGGGATGAACCAGCAGTACTTGGATAGCGTGTCTCCGTATACGATAGAGCAGGATCCCGGCGCTCAGCCTTTTCCCCATGTCTTCGCTTACACCGAATGGGGGCGCAATTCCAGTAAGAAAGTCCAAAGGAGGGTAGCGGATCTATAGCAGGGAAGCACCGATTCCAACGATGCCCGACAGCTCTGCCGACTCGTTTGCCGCCAGGCGGCCACGAGGTTGAAGGCTCCATCAAAGAAGGCATAGGCCCCGAACAGATAGGAACGCGAGCAAGGTGGCAACCGGCATGAAAAACGGGGCGATGCCGAGGAGAATACCGAGGAACCCACGGATCATGATCGCCCACCACCGCATGGGAAGTTTATTCAGCTCATCTTCGCGTAAGAAGATGGCAGAGGACAAGACAATGAAAGAAGCATACCCTATTTGCCTTTGTGATGAGGCCGGTGAATCCCCCAGTTTGTTGCATGCTCCATCATTAACGAGATGTGCAGAGATAACGGCTCCAGGGCCGGCACCATGACGGACCATGGCAACATATCCAGTGTGGATCCCTTCGTGATCCACATCTCTGCTGATCCCCTTGGCCGAACGACAAACAGACTTTGTGCCCTCTCCTGCTTGATCTGCTTGACCGGCCAAATTTCACCCTAGTACATACCTCATCAAATGTGGTACGGTCACACCTCGCACCCCAGTCGTCACAAATCTACAGCGGACTGAGCTCATGAGGCGTGCGGGTATTATCACGGGCAGTATGGTAGCGTTGATGCCCCCCGTCGTGGTGTGTATCCCACATCATCTTTCCCTCCACCAGGAACTCAAGACTCCGTTGACCGTGACCGGCTCTGGTTCGACATGTTCCCTTCGCAGGAGAAACATCAACCAAGCCTTCAACAAAATCATCGTATCGAATTGCTGATGCAAGGATTGTTGAAACTATGAGCAAGATGAGCAGGTGGTTGCAGCCTCCCTCTAAGGATTCTCTTGAGCAACAATATCAAGAGCTTGTCAATCTGCTGCGGGCCAAGGAACGGGCGCTGGAGACCACGTCGCATGATTTGAAAGTGAAGACTGCAGCGATGCAGATTCTCGAACAGAAGATCATGTCGTCCGAAACGCAGTTCTCCTCAGCCCAACGAGAACTGACCATCCGCGGCGAGCAGCTGAGGGCGCTCGAAGCAGAATTGTCTGTCCGGTCGAATCGAGTGGCGAACCTGGAAGCGGAAGGAGCCGCGGCACGTCAACAAGTCAGCGAGCTCAATTCGATCATCACTGCCCAAGGGGATGAACTTCGCGGGACCCAGCAGACCCGCGAGGTCCTGAATGAGGAAATCCGGGTCCTGCGGGACCATATTGCCCAACTTAATGAGGGCCTGGCCGACCGGGATCAAGTCCGATCCCGCATGGAGAGACTGGAGTCGGCACAAGATCGCGTGCATCAACTGGAAGTCGAGCTGAGTGATCGCGAAGCCGCCCATCGCCGCAGGATTCAGCAGTTCGAACAGACCCTTGCCGAACGTGACCAACGGATCCGTGAATTTGATGCCGTCGCGGCCACCCAAACCGACGAACTCCGCACCGCCCAACAGGCCTCTCACACTGCCGAGCAAGCCCGTGAGGTCCTGAAAGAGGAAATCCGGATCCTGCGTGACCACATTGCCCAACTCAACGAAAACCTCGCAGACCGGGACCACCTGCGTGCCCAGGCGAAACAGCTGGAGTCCGTGCAAGTCCGCGTTAATCAGCTACACGTCGAGCTGAGTGATCGGGAGACCGCTCATCGCGGCTCAATTCAGCAGCTTGAACAGGCCCTCGCCGACCGAGACCGGCGTATCGGTGAGTTCGATATAGTCGCGGCCGCCCAGGCAAACGAACTCCACGGAGCCCAACAGTCCTGTGAAGTCCTGAAAGAAGAAATCCGGGTCCTGCGTGAGCATATCGCGCAACTGAACAAGGATCTCGCCGACCGCGACCACCTCCGCGCCCGCATGGAAATACTGGAATCGGCGCAAGATCGCGTCCATCAGCTGGAGATTGAGCTGAGTGATCGCGAAGCCGCCCATCGCGGCATGATCCAGCAGCTCGAACAGACCATCGCCGACCGCGATCAACGGATCGGTGAGTTCGATGCCGTTACAGCCACCCAAACCGACGAACTCCGCACCGCCCAACAGGCCTGTCACACCGCTGAGCAGGCCCGTGAGGTGCTGAAAGAAGAAATCCGGGTCCTGCGCGACCATATCGCGCAACTCAATGAGGGCCTGGCCGACCGGGATCGGCTCCGCGCCCAGGTGAAGAAGCTGGAATCTCTGCAAGGCCGCGTCCATCAGCTGGAGATTGAGCTGAGTGATCGCGAAGCCGCCCATCGCGGCATGATCCAGCAGCTCGAACAGACCATCGCCGAGCGCGACGGGCGAATCGAAGAGCTTGCACCGGTCACCCACCTCCTTCGCGAGAAGGATGCCACGATCAAAGAATGGGAAAGTACTCACGCACGCACCGTGCAAGAGCTGGAAGCCGAGACGGCGAAACTACAAGAACAATGGGCGGCACAGGAGCAACTCCGCGCGCAACACGAGCTTGACGAGCAACGCCTGCAAAAGCGCGATGAACAGATTGCAAACCTCCAGCGTGAGCTGCATGACTTGCACGCGGAACGTCAAGCTTTACAGAATGCGGTCCAAGGTATTCCCGGGAAGGATGAGCAAATCGATCGGCTGCAAAAGCGACTCAAAGAACTGCGGGCGTCACTTCGCGCGACGCCCGTTTCGGCAACCGCACCGCCTCAGCAGCCCGGCCAGAACGGAGCTGGGTCGAATGTTCAAGTCAGACAGCCCAAAGCCGACAAGAACGTTCAAGAGGACGATCTCAAAAAGATCTGCGGGATCGGACCGGTCTTTGCCGACACTCTCCATAAGATGGGCACCCGCACGTTTATCCAAATCGCTCGCTGGAAACCTGAAGATATCGAGAAGATCGCCAAGAAACTCGAGACCGATCCTGATCGCATTAAACGGCAGAATTGGATCGCCGACGCCAAGAAGCAACACTACCGAAAATACGGGGAACGAGTATAATAACTTCAGAATACGCGGTTTTTGGGGCGGTGTCTCGATGAGGTGCCTCCCCTGCCTGGTCCACTCACTCAAAATCCTTCAACCAACCGGCTGTGGCGGTGACCGACCATGACAGCCTCTTCAACGCGGATCCTGTGTTACTCGGAACATCGTCGCAGGCTAACCTCAAACGAGGAGTAAACAGATTCTGTCGCCCTTGTGCTTGGTCTGCTGGATCTGGCTGATGCCACCCTAGTACATACGTCGTCAAGTGTGGTACCGTCATCACTCGCACCCCAGTCATCACATCATCATCCATAGCGGTCTGGTCACATGAGTCGTGCGAGGATTCTTACCGGCGGTATCATTGCGCTGATACTTCTTGCCGTGGTGTGTATCCCACGGCATCTCTCTTTACCGCCACGAGCCGCGGCTGTAACTCCCGCCACCTTTCACGCCAGCATTGAACAGAGTAAATTAGTCCTCCGCGGTTCGTTGCCCAACGAACGCCGTAAGGCCATCATTCTCGATCAGGCCCATGCGCTTTATACAAAATCGGGTATGCGTGTGATTGACCAGCTTGTCGTTGATAGGGACGCTATCACGGCTCCATGGGTGGACACGGTTCCCCAACTCTTGCCGATCTTGGGGTTGATGGTGGAACGTGGTTCCATCATCATCGATGGACGTTCGTTGGTCGTGACCGGTCAGGTTGCCGGTCATCGTGAGAAAGCCGATGTCTTACAGGTGATCGCTCCGGCTGTACGGGCGGGGCTCACCGTCGAAGACCGTGTGATGGTGGCCCCGACGACCTCATCGTCTTCTTCCATCGCGGTTTCTCTCCCGGCACTGCAGCTGTCGCTGAACCAAGTCCTTGCGAAATCTTCGATCGAGTTTGAGCCCAACAGTGCGACGATCACGACCAAAGGACAGGTGGCACTGAATCAAATCATCACACTCCTCAGGCAAGCTCCCAACGCACCGATTGAAATCACGAGCCATACCACGACCGTGGGTAACACGGAGCACAACCTGCAACTGAACCGTCATCGCGCCGAAACGGTCAAGCAGTACCTGACCAGTCATGGACTCACCAACCCCTTTACAACAATCGGCACCGGTTCACCACAGCCCTTCTCTCAGGGAAAATCACAGCCAAGCTTCGAGGAGTATCAACGAATCGAACTAGTCATGTAAGGACCACAGAATTTATGATCACACTGATTAGCCAGATGGTCGGATGCCTTCTCATCGCGGCAGGTATTGGCGTTGCGGTCGGCTGGTTCTTGCAGCGCCTCCCAAAGCATTCGACCGAATACCCACACGAGGATCTCGCCGACCTCTTACGAACCAAAGAACAGGCGCTGGAGGCGATATCTCGTGATTTGAAAGCAAAGACCTCGTCGGTGCGGATTCTCGAGCAGAAGATCATGTCATCCGAGACACTCTACTCCTCAGCCCAACGAGAGTTGACCGCCCGTGGTGAACGGCTGAAAGCCCTCGAATCAGAATTGGCCTTACGGACAAAGCGATTGACGGACTTGGAAGCTGACGGAGCTGCGGCACGCTACCGGATTAGTGAATTTGAATCGATCGCGGCTACCCGATCGGAAGAACTCCGCGGAGCTCAGCAGGCCTGTCGAGCTGCGGAACAAGCACGCGAGGTCATGGAGCAGGAAATGCAGGCCTTGCGTGACCACATCAACCAACTCACCGAAGACCTTGCCGATCGGGACCAGGTCCGCGCCCGCATGGAAAGGCTGGAATCGGTGCAAGATCGCGTGCATCAACTGGAAGTCGAGCTGAGTGATCGCGAAGCCGCCCATCGCGGCATGATCCAGCAGCTCGAACAGACCATCGCGGAGCGGGACCGCCGGCTCAGTGAGGTCGATGCGAGTGCTGCCGCCCAGCTGGAAGAACTCCGCGGGGCTCAGCAGGCCTGTCGAGCTGCGGAACACACGCACGAGGTCTTGAAGGAAGAGATCCGCGTCCTCCGTGACCATATCGCGCAACTCAACAAAGACCTTGCCGATCGGGACCAGGTCCGCGCCCGCATGGAAAGGCTGGAATCGGTGCAAGATCGCGTGCATCAACTGGAAGTCGAGCTGAGTGATCGCGAAGCCGCCCATCGCGGCATGATCCAGCAGCTCGAACGGTCCATTGGTGAACGAGACCGTCGAATCGGCGAGGTCGATGTGGTCGCGGCCGCCCAGGCTGACGAACTTCGCGCGGCCCAACAGGCTTGTCGTACAGCCGAACAAGCGCGCGAAGTTATAGAACAGGAAGTCCGGGTGCAGCGCGAGCATATTGCCCAACTCAACGAAGGCCTTGCCGATCGGGACCAACTCCGAGCGCGCCTGGAGAAGTTCGAGTCGGTGCAGAGCCGTATCCATCAGCTGGAGGTCGAATTGAGTGATCGGGAAGCCGCCCATCGCGGCGCGATTCAGCAGCTGGAACAGGCCATCGCGGAGCGCGATCGGCGGATCGCAGAACTTGTGCCGGTCACCCACCTCCTTCGCGAGAAGCAATCAGAACTCAAAGAATGGGAAAGAACTCACGCGCGCACCGTGCAAGAACTCGAAGTCGAAACAGCGAAGCTCCAAGAACAATGCGCCGCACAGGAACAACTCCGCGCGCAACATCTGCTCAGCGAGCAACGTTTGCATGAACGAGACGAGCAGATTGCGAGCCTCCACCGTGAGCTGCATGCGCTTCAAGCGGAGCGTCACGCTCTCGTCGAGGAGGTCCGGAGTATTTCAGAGAAAGATGAACGCATCGATCGCCTGCAAAAGCGCCTCAGAGAACTGCGCGTGGCCATTCGGACGAAACCAGCTCCAGCAACCGTGGTGCCTCCTCAGGCTCGTCCGAATAGAGCCGAACTGAGTTCCCAAGGAGGACAACCCAAGGTGGGTAAGGACAGTCAGAAAGACGATCTCAAAAAGATTCACGGGATCGGGCCGGTTTTTGCACAGACCCTGAATAAGATGGGCACCTACACGTTTATCCAAATTGCCCGTTGGAAACCGGAAGATATCGAGAAGATCGCCAAGAAGCTCGAGACCGATCCGGAACGCATTAAACGGGACAAGTGGATCGCCGACGCCAAGGAGCAACACTACCGAAAGTACGGGGAACGGCTCTAGTAATCTCACAATAGACGGTTTGTTGACGGCGTCTCTATGAGATGGCTCCTCTCTGCCTGGTCCGCCGTTGACTCCTTCTTGCACCCTCACTACAATCCGATAACGAGGTGTATGTTTCGTGGCTTCCTCTTTTGTCCATCTTCATCTCCACACTCAGTTCAGTCTCCTCGACGGTGCGAATCAGATTGAGCCGCTGGTTCGGCAGATCAAGTCCTTCGACCAGCCGGCCGTGGCGATGACGGACCATGGCAATATGTTCGGCGCGGTCGAGTTTTATCGCAAAGCCAAAGAAGTGGGCGTCAAGCCGATCATCGGCTGTGAAGCCTATATGGCCTTGGGAAGCCGGCATGCCAAGAAAGACAGCGGCCTCGCGCATAATGATTACTATCATCTGATTCTCCTCGCGAGAAATGTCACCGGCTATCAGAACCTCATCAAACTCGTTAGTAAAGGATATCTTGAAGGATTTTATTATAAACCTCGAATTGATAAGGAACTGTTAAAGCTACACCATGATGGAATTATCGCCCTCTCCGGCTGCCTGAGTGGGGAGATTCCTTATCTGATCGGCCAGAAAGATATGGATGGTGCGATGGCGGTGGCCGGCGAATTTCAAGAGATCTTTGGGAAGGATCATTTCTACCTCGAAGTGCAGGCCAACGGACTCGATCATCAGCGGGTGGCCAATGGCGGCTTGATGGAAATTCACAAGAAGCTCGGGATTCCGCTGGCGGGCACGAATGATTGTCACTACCTGAAGAAGGACGACGCGCGGCCGCATGAGTTGATGCTGTGCCTGCAGACGGGAAAGACGGTGAGTGACCCCAGCCGGATGAAGTTTGACACGGATCAACTGTACGTCAAATCAACGGA
This sequence comes from Nitrospira sp., assembly GCA_030444405.1. Classification (GTDB taxonomy): domain Bacteria; phylum Nitrospirota; class Nitrospiria; order Nitrospirales; family Nitrospiraceae; genus Nitrospira_D. Next base: position 5,228 of record JARFPM010000009.1, on the reverse strand, counting down.
GGAAATCGCTCCGGCGTTCGCAGAATTTCCTGGCGCCGTGACGAACACCTGCCGCATCGCTGACTATTGCGATCTCGACCTTCCGCTGAACAAGACCTATCTCCCGCAGTATCGCGTTCCGGAAGAGTTCCAGGATCGTGAGTCCTATCTGGAACATCTCGCCCTCGCCGGACTGAAGGAACGGCTGAAGGAGCGGCCCAGCCGGATTGTTTCCGCCGTCTATGATCAGCGCCTCCGGGAAGAACTGATGGTGATCTGCTCGATGGGCTTTGCCGGCTACTTTCTCATCGTCTGGGACATCATCCGCTTCGCTCGATCAAAAGGGATCCCCGTCGGGCCTGGTCGAGGTTCTGCCGCCGGCAGCCTTGTCGCCTATGCCCTGCGCATTACCGACCTCGATCCGCTGGTCTATACGCTCTTATTCGAGCGCTTCTTGAATCCTGAGCGCGTCTCGCTTCCCGATATCGATATGGATTTTTGTATGGATCGCCGGGGGGAAGTGATCAATTACGTGGTGGACAAGTATGGTACCGACCACGTCGCTCAGATCATTACCTTCGGGACCCTCGGGGCCAAGGCGGCGATCCGCGATGTGGGGCGCGTGTTGGAAATGTCCTATGCCGACGCGGACAAAGTCGCGAAGCTTGTCCCCAATCAATTGAACATCACGCTGCAGCAAGCGTTAGAGACCGAGCCTCGGTTGCGCGAACTGGTGGAGACGGACCCGAAGGTCAAAGAGCTCATGACCAATGCGCAATCCCTCGAAGGTCTGGCCCGTCATGCTTCGACCCATGCGGCCGGCGTCGTGATCTCCGAAGGACCGCTCACCGACCACGTGCCGCTCTACAAGGGCGCCAACGACGAAATCGTGACTCAGTACTCGATGGGAGACGTCGAGAAGATCGGGTTGGTCAAATTCGACTTCCTCGGACTGAAGACCCTCACGATGATTCGGCGTGCCGAGACCCTGATCAACGAAACGCATCCCGAGGCGCCGCCGCTTGTGATCGATCAGGTGTCGTTCGATGATCCAGCCACCTTTGCCCTCTTGAGCTCCGGAAAAACAACCGGGCTGTTCCAGCTGGAAAGCTCCGGCATGCGCGATCTGCTCACCGGATTGAAGCCCGACCGGTTCGAAGACATCATCGCCATCATCGCGCTGTATCGACCAGGACCGATGGATCTCATTCCTGACTTCATCAAGCGAAAGCAGGGCAAGGTCCCGATCACCTATGAGGTGCCCGAACTGGAGCCGATCCTCAAGGATACCTATGGTGTGATCGTCTACCAGGAACAGGTCATGGCAATCGCCAACAAGATGGCCGGGTTCTCATTGGGCCAAGCTGATATTCTTCGTCGTGCGATGGGCAAAAAGAAGCCGGAGGAAATGGAAAAGTTGCGTGCCAAGTTCCTCGATGGCGCGAAGCAAAAGAACATTCCTGAGAAAAAGGCGGAAAAACTGTACGAACTGATTCAAAAATTCGCCGGATATGGCTTCAATAAATCGCACGCGGCCGCCTATGCCGTCGTCTGTTACCAGACGGCCTACCTCAAAGCCCACTACCCGACCGAATTTATGGCCGCCCTCATGACGACCGACATGGGCAACCAGGACAAGCTGGTCGGTTATTTCACGGAATGTCGGGATCTGGGCATCAAAGTGCTGGGGCCGGACGTGAACGCCAGCCAAACGCACTTTGCCGTCGCAGGCGGGGCAATCCGGTTCGGTTTGGCAGCCATTAAGAACGTCGGTGAGGGAGCCGTGGAGTCAGTCTTGGAGGTGCGGACTCAGACAGGCACCTTCGGGTCGTTTTTTGACTTCTGCCGACGGGTCGATCTTCACAAAGTGAATAAACGGATGTTGGAAGGCCTGATCAAGGCCGGTGCCTTCGATTCCACCGGTGCCAAGCGCTCACAACTGATGGCGGTGCTCGATCAAGCCGTGGAAGAAGGTGCGGCTGCTCAGCGCGAGCGTGAGCTCGGGCAAATCAGTATCTTCGGAGAGGAACTAAACGGGCACACCACCTCAACGACCTTGCCGACTCCCCCGCTGCCTTCGCTTGCGGAATGGGATCAAGCGCAACGATTGAAGTACGAACGGGAACTGACCGGGTTCTATATTTCCGCCCATCCCCTCGCCCGCTACGAAGCGACGCTGGGCGCCTTGTCCACCACCACGACGTCGGGATTGAAAGACTGTGCTGACGGCAGCGAGGTGAAGATCTGCGGCATCATCGCCACGGTCAAGTCGATGCTGACGAAGAAGGGCGATCGGATGGCCTACCTCACGGTGGAAGACCTGCAAGGGACTACGGAAGTGATCGTGTTTCCCGATTTATTCAGAACCGCCGGTGAGTTGATCGTACCGGAGCGGATTATCCGCATCACCGGCACCATCGATCGTGGTGATAAGGGTACTAAGATTCGCGGAAGCAAAATCGAGCCGCTAGCCGAAGTACAGGCCCAGTCCATCAAACGCATTCGCATCAACCTCACGGATCGCCAGGAAGTGCGTGAGCAGTTGCCTCGGTTGCTGGACATCTTTCGACGGCATCCCGGCAGTACCTCGATCTCGATGTCGATTCGAACCGATGGTACCTTGGAAGCCGAGACGGCTCCCCTCCCGCATCTCACCGTCTGCGCCAGCGACCATTTTGTGTCGGATGTTGAGGAAGTGCTAGGCAAAGGGGCCCTCTCTTTGCTATGTTAGAGGTCTTCAGTCGGGCCGTGTGGCTGATCGTTGGATGAAAGTGAACAGGGCTATGCGCGATTACCTTGAATTTGAAAAGCCGATCCGAGAGATCGAGGAGAAGATCGAGAAACTATCCGCCGCGGCCACCAGCGGCAAATCCTCCGTCCAAAACGACCTTCGGAAGCTTCGAGCGAAGCTGGCTCAAGCCGAACACGAACTCTACAAAAATCTGACCCCCTGGCAAAGAACGCAACTGGCCCGACATCCTCAACGGCCCAGCACACTGGACTATATCAATGAACTAACGCGGGACTTTCTCGAATTGCATGGTGACCGTGTGTTTGGAGACGATCGGGCCATCGTGGGGGGATTCGCCCGATTCAACGACCGCCCTGTGATGATTATCGGCCATCAGAAAGGCAAAACCCTCAAGGAGCGCATGCAACGGAATTTCGGCATGCCCAACCCGGAAGGGTATCGGAAGGCGCTCCGCCTCATGAAGATGGCGGAAAAGTTTAACCGCCCGATCATCACCTTTATTGACACGCCTGGTGCCTATCCCGGCATCGGTGCCGAGGAGCGCGGGCAAGCGGAAGCCATCGCCCGTAATCTGTTTGTCATGTCTCGGTTGAGCGTGCCGATTATTTCGGTGGTCATCGGCGAAGGAGGGAGCGGAGGCGCCTTGGCTCTCGGCGTCGCCGACCGTGTTCTCATGCTGGAACATTCGGTCTATTCGGTGATTTCACCGGAAGGCTGTGCCGCGATTCTTTGGGACAGCCCGGCAAAGGTTCCCGATGCCGCTTCTGCATTGAAAATGACCGCAAACGATCTTCTTGAGCTTGGCGTGATCGACACGATTGTTTCCGAACCGCTGGGCGGTGCTCATCGCGAGCCAAGGGTCGTCTGCGACCTGGTCGGAAAGGCACTGACCAACCAATTGTTCGATCTATTTGATTTACCCGCCGAACGACTCATTGCTCAGCGGGATCAGAAATACCGCAAGATGGGGGCCGTCACCGGCCTTCTTCCTGATCAAGCCTGACCGACCTCATCGTCGTCGCTTCCTTTCTCTGAAGAAGTCCTGTTTCACGGAAACGCCGATCGATTGCAACGAGGATTTGCTCTGCCAGCGCCTGCCGACAAGGATCGAGCACCGTCGCTTCGAGATAGCGATCAACTGTTCGCGGTAATTTCCGCCACCACGCGAGCGCGGAGACCCGGGCTTGTTCGGCAGCGGCAGCACCGCCTCTGAGGATGCGGTGAATCTCTTGCTCAAAGAATTCCACATGGACAAGTTCGTCCTCGCGGATCGAGACCAAGTCCGGCCGTAACGTGACGAGTAACGTCGCGAATTCAAGTCCCAACGACTCATACCCATAGAGCTGAACCGCCAGCGCGGGCCATTGCCTTGGCACGGACGGAAGCCGTTCCCGTTCGCGAGGTTGACGGCCGATCATGGTTTCAAACTGCGAGAGATGCTGCTGCTCATCTTCCTCGTGTTTTCGGAGAAAGGCATAGACGTTCTGAGGAACGTCTTGTAGACGCGCCGACCGTACTGTCCAAAGCGCCATGGCTTCTGCTTTGAGAAACCGTTCCAAGAGAGCGGTCTCACACTCCGGTGGGAGCCGAATGGGCGTAGCCGCATCAGACGACATGATGGCCTCATAGTACGCAACCTGTGGCTGGTTATCCAAGTGCTTCTCGAAGGGAGGGGCAGAAGGGTTGACTGACACCCATCATCTGTGTACATCTTACGCACAGCTACTCGCCAGACCGACTGCTGACCCAAGGCACAAGGGCTTCGGTTTGGTTAACCCATGAGGCAATACCCATGACATGTCCTACCGGCACAGCGTCTCTGGTCGCTCAACGGGTTGTTCTCTGTGTGCTCGCCGCGGTCTTGCTCTCGGATGTCGGCTGTGTCAGTCGGCGTACGTACGAAAGGGTCAAGGCGGAGACGTTGGCACAGACCCAAGTGTTGGAAGCGGTACGAGAGGACGTCAGGGAGTTGGACGGGGAGATCGCGGGATGGCAGGCCTCGAACCGACGCGAAGATGCCGTCGTATCCGAACTGCACGCCGCCATTCAGCGGGAAGAAGAACAGTTGCCGATCATGAGACAACGAGCGGAGAACACTCTCGCGTCGCTAAAAACACAGGTGGCAAACTTAATGAATGAGAGTTGGCATTTGGCGCGCAAGATATTGGATATTCGGCAGGAGAGCGTCTCCTTGCAGACCAAGGTGGCTCAGTACAAGGAAGAAATACAACAGGCCAAATCATCGGCATTGGTCGCATCAAGTGCGAACAAGCCTGCCATAACCCAGGCCGCCGTCATAGAACCGCCTCCCTCCATGGTACCGACCAGTCCGAGTGAGGCATCACCAGAAATTGCGCAAACCAATCCGAGTCCTCCGACTCCACCTCCTGTCACGTCGGCAGCACCTGCACCTTCCGTGAAGGGGGATCAACCTTCGACAAGCGACTCGTGGATCGACATGATCATGAACTGGCTCTCCGGCTTGTGGAATTGGATA